>CAUZVZ010000025.1:0-23374 GCA_963583605.1 Gemmatimonadales bacterium UBA6960 | reverse complement strand
CCGCAACTCAGGACGAGTGAAACAGTGTTTAGTGGTTCAGGGTCAGCGGTGGTGAAAAAAGGGGGGCCCGGGGTACTGGGGGGTTGACCACGGGCGAACAGTGCGAGGCTTCGCCTCACCTCCTCCTAACGGCAACTGCGTGATCAATATTCTCCACCTTCATCCTGTACACACCTCCATCATTCCAAATCAGAACCCCCGGGTTAACCCAAATCCAAACCCAGATCCAAGGCTCCACCTGCTCCCAAACCTGACCGTTTGCAAGTTGATAAAGGTTACCGTACTCGAGACCGTCGAACTTGCTCACGATATAGCTCTCGAAACTTTCTTGAGCAGATCCACCTCCACCCGTGAGAGCCACTACATTGAGAGACTTGTCATCGACCCAAAGCGTCCCACGGGTCGGACAGATAATTACGGATGGATAATACGCATACAGGTACTCGTACTCGCACTTAACTTGCCATATTGATCCATCGGCAAGCCTGAATATCTCGTCATTACACACGCTGGCACGGGTGCGGTGGCCGGACACCCGACTTCGCACTTGGAAGCATCACCCGCTATGCGCGGCGACGATCGATGCGGGGATCGGTTGAAGGAGTGGAGCGAGTTGCTCGCGGAACTCGAGGGCGGGTTGGCGGGAGCGCCGTGCCCTCATCCGTTGCTGGAGCGGGGGGACGAAATGCGATGATCTCGTCTCCCTTCGCGTCCTAGTTCACAGCCTCGATCCGTCGATCCAGCGTCACCTGTCTCGCCGACGAAGGAACGGCGGTCGCAGGATGGTTTTAGGGGCGATGGTGTCCGCTGATAGACACCTTCGGAGGGGGCTCATGGGTCGTATTAATGGCTGACACCCGAGCGAAGCGCTCATCTCCAGTGGCGACCAGCTCGCAGTCTCGATCCGTCACCGACCATCAAGAACGCCGGGGCCGGCGCAAGAAGAGGACCGGCGTCCGATCACGATACGCTTGATATGCCGGCTCCTGCCCCCACTTCTCCTCAGCCCGCTCTTCGAGCAGTGGAATGCCGCTGATGCGCGTAAGAAGGACGTAGACGAACACCGGCGAGACCAGAGTGACGTACTGATAGCCGGACAGTTCGGGCAGAGCGATGATCGCGACACCGACCCAGAGCATGATTTCGCCGAAGTAGTTCGGATGCCGTGACCAGGCCCACAGTCCGCTTCGAATGAAGCGCCCACGATCCCCGGGATCCGCACGAAAGCGCTTCTTCTGCCGGTCGGCGATCACTTCGATCGAAAATCCCACCGCCCAAATCACCACGCCGACGAGCGCGAAGCCATCAACAGGCACGAAGCGGCTGCTGGTGATGGCCGCCATGGCACATGCGAGCGTCAGGAACACCCAAAGCCCCTGAAGCGTCCACGCCGTCAAGAAGCGAGGGAAGCTGGGCTTAATGTCGTCGAAGCGAGCGTCGCCGCCGTCGCGATTGATGCGCGAAAAGAGGAAGCTGCCCAGACGAAACGCCCACACGAGAACCAAGATTCCCAATAGGAGCGTGCGAGGCTCGACGGTTCTCAAGAGGGCGAGTGCGGTCCCGACCACGCTCACGTAGGTGATGCTGCCAGTAAGATCGAAGAAACGTTCAGTCTGGGCGAGGTATGCGTGCACGAAAACGATCCAGTTGATCGCGAACGCCAGTACCCCGCACAGCGCGAACACAGGGAGGCCCGCAGCGCGTGCACTGCCCTGGCTTCCTGCCCAGGCGACCGCCGCGGCGATCATTACGATCACAGGGATGCGGATCCAAGCCTGGCGTCCCGGTCTGTCCATCGATTTCGACCTCAGATCATGGAGGCAGAAGTGACCCACCGTCATACCCACGGAAGTTAACTCCAGATGGAATCCCATCCGTCGTCACGGCGCAGGAGCGCCCCCGGCTTGCCCGCCCGTGCTCGTACGCGGTCGAGACCGCTTGTTCGATCTGCACTCGGACGTCGGCATATGGTGGTGGCTGGTGCCCGGATCTGTTAGGGACACATTGCTTGGAACAGTGACCCATTCGACTGCGAGTCTGACCCCTCATGCTTCCACCATCAATCTTCACGTTCTGCCCACACTGCGCCGAAGCGCTCCAGGCGTTCGTCAGCGACGGAATCCCACGCCGTAGGTGTCCCGCGTGTGGCTGGATTCAGTATCGCAACCCAACGGTGGGTGTCGCGGTAGCGCTTATCGAAGAGGGAAAACTCCTGATCGGTCGCCGCCGTACCGGGGGCTGGTGCATTCCATGCGGGCACACTGAGTACGACGAATTGGTGGAAGAAGCCGCCGTTAGGGAGATGGCCGAAGAAACCGGATTGCGCGTCTCACTTGACGGCCTTTTGGCCGTAAAGTCGAACTTCCATGACCCGGAACGGCAGACCGTCGGGATCTGGTACCGCGGCCGTCGCGTGTCCGGCTCACTTCGGCCCGGGGGTGATCTCGCTGAGGTGGAGTTCACGGAATTGGCCCGCATGCGAGCGCTTCTGTTCCCAACAGACCAAGAGGTAGCAGACGAATTGCGCGTCGAAATGGGCCTTGTCGGTGAGAGGGGTCAATAACCCTACCTAGCGGCCTGTCGATCCTTTGTTCAATAATTAGCTCATATATATATACAACATCTTGACATACGACCGCATCACGTGTGTATTACTCTACATTGCTTGTGCAATGCCGGTTGATTCTACTCCGACGAAGTCGTCCGGCCCTCCCCCAGCGTGGGCCGGCCCGGCCGGCCTCGGAAGCGGGAGTTGCCATGAGTGGGCATACGCTTGAACGCAAACAGATCGTCCCGGGCGACATCGCGGGCATCTTCAGATTCTTCGAGGACCCGAAGAATCTCGAAACGATCACGCCCCCGTGGATGCACTTCGAGGTTCGGTCCTCCACGGACGAGCGTGTGCGCCGCGGCACCGAAATCGCATATCGTCTTCGCTGGCAGATCTTCCCGATGACGTGGAGGTCACGGATCTCCGAGTACGAAGAGGGCGAACTCTTTGCGGATGAGATGCTGCAGGGCCCCTATAAGCGGTGGTGCCACCACCATCTCTTCACCGAAGTCGATGGTGGCGTCGAAGTGAGGGACATCGTGGAGTATGAACTTCCCTTCGGCCCCTTGGGGCGGCTCGTTCACACGATGGCCGTGCGCGCACAACTCGAAGCGATCTTCCAGTATCGCCATGACGCAATCGCTCGGATTTTCGATTCGCCTCAGTGCGCGAGGACTCCATCATGATCCGACAGTCTGCAACCATCGTCATCCGTTGCCCCCTCGCAGAAGTGTTCGCCGACATGGACGACGTTTCGCGGGAGCACGAGTGGCAACCCAATCTACGGTCCGCAAAACAGGATCCCCCGGGCCCCACTGAGGTCGGCACACGCAAGCACTACGTAAGCCGGTTCATGGGTCGCGACCTTCGGAACATCTACACGGTGACTGAGTTCGAGTCGGGATCACGGGTACGATGTTGCTCGAGGGAAAGCCAAGAAGCTTTCTGAAGTTGGTACCGCGGGCGGCCCTCAATCTCGCTTATCGTGAGGAGTTGAGGGCGACCCGCGAACGGGTGAAGAAATCGACTGGAGGCCGCCGGTGACCTTCAGGCGCGATCCTCACGGGCCCTTCGATGGCTACGATCAGTGCATGTCGTGCTTGAGGGCAAGGGTCTCGAGGCCGCCCTTCTCCCAGCTTTCGATCGGTCCGTCCACAACATGGAATAGCGGGTGCGGGGGGATCTCGCCTTCTGACGGAAGTCGGTTGAGTTGAGCGTAGGCACGGAGTCGGACCTTCGCCCTGAGGTGCGCCAACTCGAACTCCAACTGGCCAAGGGTTACTGGGATGTGCGTGGCGTTCCGAACGGGCCCGATGCGGGACCGGTCAAATCGATAGCCACGGGCGTCCGCCTCCCGAGTAATCTCACGCAGATAGTTGTTCGCCGCGGAAACCGAATCTGGATGGGAGCGGAATCGAATCAACTGGGGATGGTGTCGATAACCACGGGTCGTCCCACGGAGCACGGCCCGGGCGAGCAAGCCCTCGCGCCAGGTCGAGACGAGTCCCCTGGTATCGAGAAGCGATGGGTGGAGACTCCAAAGTCGCATTGTTCTCGAGTTTCTGGCTCGTTGGGCTGAAAGGGAGACCGTAGTTAGGCTCCACCAGCGAGCCTTAAGACGCGCCCTGTGGCGAGAGTCCGCGCCCTAGGTAGCCGCGGAACTCGTCGATTCCATCGAGTAAGGATACACCGTCGGGAGCCTGATCGGCTTCGATGAGTCGCGACCCGGCACCGCCGACCAAGACTTGGACCGCCGGTCTCAAGATTCCGCGTAGGGCGGCCAGAGATCCCACGGTCGCTGTGAGGTTATTCCGCGAGACCACGCTGATCGCGACGGTTTCCGCTCCAACACTCTCGGCGGTGGCGGCGATCTCGCTCACGGGAAGGTCGGTGCCGAGGTAGGTCACGCACCACCCCTCCAGGGTCGCTACCGTCGAAACCAGGCGTGCGCCCAACCCGTGGTGCTCACCGGACAGCGTCGCGACGACGAGACGCGGCCCATGGGTGGACCTGGAGGGTTCCGCAAGTCGCTCCAGGGTCCGCTCAAGGGCCTCGCTACCGAGATGCTCCTGTGCCGGGGTAACCTGACCCGCGACCCAGTCCTCTCCGATGCGGAAGAGCAGAGGGGTTACCACGTCGTCGAGGAACGCCGTTGCCCCCAAAGTCGTGGCGGCGTGCCACAGATGGCGCTCCAGCCCGGAGGCGTCGAATGCTCGAAGCTTAGCGATCGCCTCATCGACCAAGGTGCCGGGGGGATGCTCATCGGGCGCTGGCGTGGAGGAGTAGGCGCGGTCTTCGAGGAGAAGGCTCTCGGCATCCTCGAAAGACATCGCCGCGATCATGCCTATCGGTCGGCCGTTCTCGGTGAGCTGCCGCAGCACCCGAAGATGGGCGACGTCCCGGTCCGAGTAGAGACGCTGTCCACCCTCGGAGCGGCCGGGGCGAACGGCTTCGTACCGGCGTTCCCACGCCCTGAGAGCCGCAGGGGTCAAACCAGTCCGTTGGGCCACCACGCGAATCGGGTGCCGTGGGATGAAATCGTTATCTGTCATGATTATAAACTATGGGCATGTATAGGATTCGTCAAATAATATTCTCATATACTTGTACATACTATTGACATAAGGTTGTCATGGGGTGTATTTCCTATACAACGATTGTACATTGAGTCGAGGGACAACCCTAAGGAGAGCCAAATGATTCGCAAGATTACTTTTGCCGTCGCCGCTTCAGCACTAATCGCAGCCCCCGTGGGCGCACAGGCAAACCTGAAAGACATCGTGACGACGGCCGTGGAGGCTGGATCGTTCACGACGCTCGCTGCTGCACTCGAGGCCGCCGATCTAATCGGTGTGCTTCAGGGCGAGGGGCCGTTCACCGTCTTCGCCCCGACGGACGAGGCGTTCGCTAAGTTGCCTGCCGGCACGGTCGAGGCGCTGTTGGCCGACAAGGAGAAGCTCACCCAGATCCTGACGTATCACGTAGTGGCGGGTAGGGTGACGTCCGAAGCGGTGGTGAACATCTCCGAGGCTGAGACCGTCGCGGGTATCATGGTGCCGATCGAGGTCCGGATGGGCGACGTTTATGTGGCGGGCGCCAAGGTTGTCACGGCGGACGTCCTGGCGTCCAACGGCGTCATCCATACCATTGAAACCGTGATGCTTCCCTAGTCTACCCGGGTCTCCATTGCCCCAGGTGGTGCGGCAGCGGTCGGTGAGTCCGGCCGCCGCCGGCCGATCTGGTCGTCCTACGACAGGTCCGACTAGCTAAACGATACCCCAACCGTGGGCCCGACCGAATCGTGAAGAATCCCATCCGTAAGCTCCTTCTGTGGTTCGACGCCTCCTCTCAGGACACGGCGGCGATGACCGACACCGACGTTATTGACTGGGTTCGGGTCCTCCCGTTCATAGCGGTTCATGGGGCCTGTCTTGGGGTCATCTGGGTGGGGTGGAGTTGGAGTGCCGTCGGCGTGGCAGCGGGGCTCTACGCGGTTCGGATGTTCGCGATCACGGGATTCTATCATCGGTATTTCTCTCACCGGACGTTCGAGACATCCCGCGTTGCCCAGTTCCTATTTGCTATTGTGGGTGCCAGCTCCGCCCAGAGAGGCCCGCTCTGGTGGGCCGCCCACCACCGTAAGCACCACCGACATTCCGACACGGAGCACGACGTACACTCACCTCACGCGCACGGATTTTTGTGGAGTCACATGGGATGGATCACCGCTCCGGGGAATTTCCCGACTGACATGCATGAGGTGCGAGATCTGGCCCGCTACCCAGAACTCCGCTTTCTGGACCGCTTCGACGTACTGGTCCCGGTGCTCTTGGCCGTGACCTTGTTCGCGTTCGGAGGCTTGCAGATGCTGGTCTGGGGATTTTTCGTGAGCACCGTCGTGCTTTTCCACTGTACGTGCTTCATCAATTCACTCGCGCACCAGATAGGCACGCAGCGTTACGACACCGGAGACGAGAGTCGCAACAGCTTACTTCTCGCCCTCATCACGTTCGGTGAGGGATGGCACAACAACCACCACAAATATCCCGGCTCTACGAGACAGGGCTTTTTCTGGTGGGAGATCGACCTGACCTACTACGGACTCCGGTTGCTGGAAACTTTGGGCGTCATCCGTAACCTGCGTCATCCGCCCCGACGGCTTCTCGAGTCTCGCTGACAATGCGTGTTGCGATCGTTGGAAGTGGCGTATCGGGTTTGGTCGTCGCGCATCTGCTCCACCCTCGGCACGACATCACAGTCTTCGAAGCGCGTCAGCGCATCGGTGGGCACGTAAACACCATCACCCACGAGGACGACTCTGGCGCGTGGAGCATCGACACGGGCTTCATCGTCTACAACGAGCACAACTACCCGCTTTTCGACAAACTCCTCAGACGTTTGGACGTGCCGACGCAGCCTTCCGTCATGAGCTTCAGCGTACGATGTGACCGAACTGGACTCGAGTACAACGGGTCCTCCATCCGGCAGTTGTTCGTGCAGAAGCGGAACCTGCTCGACCTCAGCTACTACGGCATGATAAGGGACATTCTACGGTTCAACCGAGAGGCCCCGAAGGCCGTGGCCAACGGAGTGCGGGGGTGGTCGATTGGCGAGTACCTGGAGAGCGGCCGCTACTCCCGAAGGCTGGCCGATCACTATCTGGTGCCTATGGGCTCGGCGCTGTGGTCGATACCTCCGCGACGCGTACTCGAGATGCCTGCTGAGTTCTTCGTGCGCTTCTTCCAGAATCACGGGATGCTCGCCGTCGACGACCGGACGGAGTGGCGCGTCGTTCAGGGGGGCTCCTCACGCTACGTGGAATCTCTCGTGCGCCCCTTCCGTGACCGGATTCGTAGCCAATGTCCGGTGCACACGGTTCGCCGCGAGTCGGATGGCGTCCTCGTGAACGGGGAGCGCTTCGACCTCGTGGTCTTGGCGTGCCACTCCGACCAGGCCCTGGGAATGCTTGAGGATCCGACTCGAGCGGAGCAAGAAATCCTCGGCGCCCTCCCGTATCAGACGAACCGAATCGTCGTGCACACAGACACGTCGGTCCTTCCTCACCGAAGGGTCGCCTGGGGCTCTTGGAACTATCACATCGGTAGTGAAGAAGAGGCGCCAGCCACGGTGACCTACAACATGAACATGCTACAAACCCTGACGGCCGAACGAACGTTTTGTGTGACCCTGAATCCACCCGACCGGATTGATCCGGAGACGGTGCTCTACGAGACGAGTTACAGCCACCCACTCTACACCTGTGAGGGTATGGAGGCTCAGGGAAGAAATAGCGAGATCAGCGGCATCAACCGTACTCACTACTGTGGCGCGTACTGGGGCTTCGGCTTCCACGAGGACGGTGTGCGCAGTGCGGCCGCCGTGGCCGGTAGTTTGGGGGTGGACCTGTGAAGAGCTGTTTGTATACGGGCACAGTCCGTCACCGACGGCTGACACCGTCGCCGCACGCCTTCCGATACCGGATGTTCATGGTGTACCTGGACCTTGAGGAACTTCCCGAGGTCTTCGACGGCCGGTGGCTCTGGTCGGCGCGCCGGCCGGCGCCCGCGTGGTTTCGTAGAGCGGACTATCTCGGCGATCCCGGTGAACCGTTGGTCGATGCCGTCAGAGCCGAAGCCGAGCGTCAAACGGGCAGTCGTCCCGAGGGTCCGGTCCGGATTTTGACACATCTGCGCTACTTCGGCTACGTCATGAACCCGGTCACATTCTACTACTGCTTCACGCCCGACGGCGCGCAGGTGGAAACGATCCTGGCCGAGATCACGAACACGCCTTGGAACGAGAGACACACGTACGCGTTGGGCCCGGTCTCCGAACATGGCACTGCAACGGGCCGCCTCCACCGGTTCGCCAAGGCCTTCCACGTCTCGCCCTTCTTCGACATGGATCATTCATACGAGTGGCGCTTCAGTGATCCGGAGGACCGTCTGAAGGTGCACATGGAGAACTTCTCGGCGGGAGAAAAAACGTTCGACGCGACGCTAGATCTGGAACGAGAAGAGATCACAGGTGCTAGTCTGGCGAGATCCCTGGCCCGCCATCCGTGCATGAGCGCCCGGGTTGCCACGGCGATCTACTGGCAGGCGGCTCGCCTCTGGTTCAAGGGCACACCGTTCTATTCCCACCTGAGCAAGCGTGTGGCATGAACGTCTTCTCACGGATCGTGCGACGCGCGGTCTACTCGCGCCTGGATCAACTGATCGAGGGGCGCCTCACCCTTCGGCACAACGGTGACATCACCGTATTCGGATCCGGAAACGGACCCGCCGCGATGGTGACCGTTCACGATCCGAACTTCTTCGGTGCCCTAGCACTGAGAGGGCATCTGGGTGCAGCGGAGTCGTTCATTGAGGGCGGGTGGGATGCCGACGATCTAACCTCGCTGCTGCGGATTTTTCTTCGGAACCGTGAAATCTTGGACGGCCTGGAAACGGGTCTCGCGCGCCTCGTCCAGCCGGTCCGGGCCGCAGCGCATGCTCTGAACCGCAACACGCGCTTCGGCAGCAAGCGTAACATCCTCGCACACTACGACCTCGGCAACGACCTATTCGAACAGTTCCTCGACGAGACGATGACCTATTCGTGCGGGGTTTTCCAGACGCCTGAAAGCTCGATGCGCGAGGCCTCGATCCAGAAGTACGACCGCATATGTCGGAAGCTCGAGCTCACCGGCGGTGACCACGTTCTCGAGATCGGCACCGGTTGGGGCGGATTCGCAATTCATGCGGCAGTGAGGTACGGGAGCCGAGTGACGACAACGACCATCTCTGACGAACAGCATAGGTTTGCGACGGAGCGAGTCGCCGCCCTCGGTTTGGGCGAGCGCGTCACGCTGCTCCGCCAGGACTACCGAGACCTAGAGGGCACCTACGACAAGCTCGTTTCTATCGAGATGATCGAGGCGGTCGGGCACCAGTATTTCCGCACGTACTTCGAGCGGTGCGCGAACCTCCTCGAGCCCCATGGGGCAGCGGTAATCCAAACGATCACGATCCAGGATCGCTATTACGAATCTGCTCGGCGGGAGATCGATTTCATCAAACGATACATCTTCCCGGGCAGTTGCATTCCGGCTGTGTCCGTTCTGGCCACCGCCGCCGCACCGACCGATTTACGGCTCGTCCATCTCGAGGACATTACGCCGCATTATGCGGAGACGCTTCGGCGCTGGAGGGAGCGGTTCCTGCGAAACTGGTCTGCGATTCGTTCCCTCGGCTACGATGAGCGGTTCAAGCGGCTGTGGTCGTTCTATCTTTCCTATTGCGAAGCCGGCTTCGATGAGGCGGTCCTGGGTGACGTCCAACTCCTGTTCGCAAAGCCGAAGGGGACCGGGGCATCCGTGGGTGGTATGGACCCGGCGTGGTCCACCTCGCCACCGAAGACCAGGGTGTCATGAGCGCGTCGACGGCGATCGCCCTGGCCGAACGCGGTCTCGTGCCGCTTCCCGCACTCCGTCTGGGGGTTCGGCGGCTCTTGTCACAGCGACTTCGCTCCGCAGCCGGTGGCGTGAGCACGGCCGACTTCGCGGACGAACTGGCCGCGAGCCGAGTCGCGCTCGAAACGGACAAGGCCAACGAGCAGCACTACGAGGTGCCGGCAGAGTTCTTCGAACTCGTTCTGGGGCCGAACCTCAAGTACAGCAGCGCGTACTGGCCCCAGGGGACTCCTGATCTAGCAGCAGCCGAGAGCCGTATGCTCGAAATCAGCTGTGAGCGGGCCACACTCGAAGACGGCCAGGACGTTCTCGAACTGGGATGTGGTTGGGGCTCGCTGACGCTGCACATGGCTCGAGCGTACCCAAAAAGCCGGATCACGGTAGTGTCCAACTCCGCCCTCCAGCGTCGTTTCATCGAGTCCCGAGCTCCGAGCAACGTCCGCGTGATCACCGCCGACATGAACGACTTCGATCTGGGCGAGCGCTTCGATCGTGTGGTGAGTATCGAGATGTTCGAGCATATGAGGAATTACGCCGAACTGTTGCGACGCGTTAGGGGTTGGCTTCGTCCCGATGGGCGCCTTTGGGTACACGTGTTTTGCCATCGTGAGTTCGCCTACCCCTTCGAGACGGCGGGCGCCGGAAATTGGATGGGCCGGTACTTCTTCACCGGCGGAATCATGCCTTCCTTCGACCTTCTGCCACTCTTCGACCGGGATCTACAGTTGGAAGAGCAATGGGAAGTGTCCGGGATTCATTACAGCAGGACTGCCCGCGCGTGGAGGGAGAATCTGGAGGAGCGCCGCCGCGAGGTCATCCGGATCTTCGAGGGCACCTATGGGCCGGACGCCGGGCGTTGGTACCACCGTTGGCGTCTGTTCTTCCTCGCGTGCGAGGAGTTGTTTGGCTACAGGGACGGCAATGAATGGATCGTCGGGCACTATCGGTTCGCGCCGCGGTCCTCGCCCTGAACGGGCGAACCCTTCAACCAGCTATGCACGCTCTTTTCAGCTTGTCGGGGGCTATCAGTTAAGTCTTGATACAGGGTGATGCCCTATGTCGAAACCCCGTCTTTTCATATGAAAAAGCACAGCGCGTATCCGATGACCAGCCCTTCCAAGCACGCTATCCAAATCATTGCATGATATGAGATGCCTAGTTTCTTCTTCCACCACTCGACATACCTGATATGCCAACCCACAACACTCATTATCCCTCCTCCTCCATTTTTGCAGAATCCTTTCGGGACGTTGGGACTCCTAGCTCAACAGGAAGCGCAAAATCCCCTGAGCAAAACAGTGTTTATATGTTCAGGGTCAGCGACGGTGGAATAGGGGGGGGGCAGTGAAACGGCGATTGACCCCGATTTTGACCCACAGGTGAGGGCTTGGGAGATGAGGTGCCCAAAGAGCAAAATCCCCACAAGCGTATAAGTGCTTGTGAAGCCTCACTTTGTACGAGTGCCCCGCCAGGGATTAGAACTTAGAACCCACGTGTCCACGTCTGACAGACTACAACGAGTCGACGAGACTTCGCGGAATCACGGCAGCGCAAACGCGACAAGCGCGCCCGGAAAGTCCGTGCGGATGCTCCCGATCTGCACCACGACGTACTGCTTGCCTTCATGCATATAGGCCATCATCCCGTACTGGCCGGGGGCCGGAAGCTCGACGCTCCCCAGGATCTCGCCCGTCCGCTTGTCGCGCGCATGGAGCTCCAACGGGGCGTCGGGAAGAATCTGCGAGCCGCCGCTACTGAGCGCCCGGGTCTGGAGCAAAAGATCGCCCATGACCAGCTGGATCGACGTGCCGGCTCCTCCCGTATTGGGAACATCCACTCCCTGCAGAAGAGGGTGGTTCCGGATGGCCGCAGGGGTTTCGCCGACCGGCAACGACCAGACACGCCGGCCGGTGTTCATCTGGAAGGCGGAGAGCTGGTTGTCCAGGGGTTTATAGACCCGCAGGCCGTCGATGTTCTCTAGCCGCCCCTCTCCTGCGCCTCCGCCGGGCAACCACCCGGCCACCGTGGTGCCCGTGGTGGGAGTGTAGTTGGGCGTAGCACCGCCAACGCCAGGCACAGCATACTCCGTGCGGTCCACGTCGTCCCCGCCCGTGGGCGCCATGAACCCGCGAGCGCTGCAGCTCCGTCGGTGCGACGCGTACATCATTCCCGTGGTGGGATCCGCGACCGGGACATGGTTCGTGTTCAACCCCGCGATGCAGCCGACGTTGTTGACGAAATCGTTGTCGTGGTCGAAGGGAAGTGGCGGCACGTAGAGGCCCCCGACCTGGAACTGACTCAGCATGATCTGCGCCTGCGCTTTCAGATCGGGTGTGTAGTCGATGACGAACTCCTCGGTGAGCCCACTTAGCACGATCGGGTCCAGCGGCTCCGGCAGCGTCGGATAAGGCTGCGTGGCCGCTGTGTAGTTGCCGGGGACTTGCGTCTGGATGACCGGACGTTCCTCGATCGGCCAGATCGGCTCTCCGGTCTCTCGGTTGAACGCGAAGACGAGGCCTTGTTTGGTGTTCTGGATCAGCGCGGGGATCTGCTCTCCGTCAACCGTCAGATCCATCAGAATAGGCGCGGTCGGAATATCGTAGTTCCACTGGTCGCTGTGGTGGATCTGGAAGTGCCAACGCCGCTCGCCCGTCTGGACGTCCAACGCGATGACGCTGCCGCCGAAGAGGTTGTGCCCCGGCCGATGGCCCGCGTAGGTCTGAACGGTCGAGGCGTTCGTGACGATGTATACGAGGCCCAGCTCTGGGTCGGCGGACGCGGGCGCCCACGACGACAGGTCGCCCGACCACTGCCAGGCATCGTTCTCCCACGTCTCGTGCCCGAACTCGCCGGGCCGAGGGATGACGTGGAATTTCCAGAGGCGCTCTCCGGTTCTGGCGTCGAACCCCATGATGTCACCCGGGATGTTCTCGATACGGGTCTGACCGTAGCTGGGCTCGTGGCCCACGAGCACCACGACAACGCCGTTCACGACGATCGGCGGTGACGAGCTGGTGACCATACCGAGTTCTCTCGGGACCCCGTAGTCGGCGTCGTACACTCCTTCGTCCCAGCGCTCCCACGGGCCCCAACCCTCGAGCAACTGTGGAACCAGGTCGACGACCCCGGTCTGTTCGAAATCATCGAGCGGTACGGGCTCGCCCCAACTCTCCAGGGGCCGGCCCGTCTTGGCGTCGAGCGCCCAAAGGAAGAAGCCGGGCGTAGTGATATAGATCACTCCGCGGCCGTCTACCTCGCCGTAGGCTACCCCTTTTCCGTAGGCCCGCCTGGGAGAGCGTAAGAGCCTCGTGGTCTCGGGCTCCCGAAAGACCCAGAGCGTCTCGCCCGTGGCAGGGTCGATTGCCACCACCTGCCGGCGCGTAGTAGCCACCGTGTAGAGTATGCCATCGACGTAGATCGGGGTGGACCGGGAAAAGTAGTCGACGTTGGGGCCGAAGTTATCACTCCGCCAAATCCACTGCTGCTCGAGGTCCTCGAAGTTGGCGGCGTTGATTTGGTCCAACATGGGAGCGGACCGGGTGTTCCCGGCATCGCCACCCAGATAACGCCACTCGCCATTCTCGGTCCCCGGCAGGCGCTGAGCGAATGCGGTCGCTGCCGTCAGAAGCAAGAGTGCAGAGGCGAGGCCGAGGCCAAACACGAGAGTCTGCGTTCGGCAGGGTCGGATCTCGAAGTTCATGACCTTCGTCATTTCTCCCTCCTCCTTGATGGGGCCGGATACGAGTGTCTTCCGAGCCACGGAAGCGCGACCGTTATAGTACGGCATGACAGGCGTTCGCGCACAAGGTGATGGAAAGCAGTAACTAGGCCCGGATCGCTCGAGACGGTCTTGGGATCCCAGCCGGGACGAGCGGAAAATAAAGGTAGCAAGAGGTATATCAGAAACGGATTCGGCATACCCAGATACCTCCATTCGATATCCAGATAACCTCAAACACCACCGCTTTCAGTTCCCTGCTGTATCAGGGCACTACCCTGTGCCGAAACCCCGTCTTTTTGGGCACAGGGTAGTACCTAGCCCGGCGAGCGACGGCTGTCTGTTCGTTGGCGATAAAGGCGAGAAGCAGGACGACGATTACAAGAAGAACATTTGCCAGCACGGGTGATCCCAAGAATTCCATGTCTACCTCCTCGTCTACCTCCTCTAGGTGGCTTGAAATTTTTGCAGAAATTTTTCGAGCTCAGGACTCCTAGCTCAATCTGAAAACAAAAATCCCCTGAGCAAAACCGTGTTGGATAGCTGAGCGTGGCTGGATGCCACGGAGGGGGGAGACTAGGGCTAGTTGCTGCGCCTCAAGCTACACGCGGGATATTCAAGCCACTCGGTGGACAGCCGTTGGGCTTCGGCTATTTGTTCAAGAGTCATCCGCTGCTCGATTATGTCTTCGCTCCTCAGGCATCCCCACGATGGCGGCAACTACCCTTCGCTCCAAGGGCACCTGTTGGAGGGCCACATCGCGAATCGTCGCGAGGCGATCCGTGTCGATCTCCTCCTTCTTGATGGGGGCGGCCGCCTTGGGGCACAGCTCAGGCTGGAGGGACCGGCTACGACGGATTCGGGATCGGGCAGTCCGGCAGAGGGCCCTGATCCAAGCTGACCACGACGAAGCGCCGGTTCACCGTCGCGGCGAAAACGCCGGTACCGTCCCCTCGGAGGCTCGGCACCCTCACCTGTCCGGATGGGTTGAAGTTCCCGCCCCGTGCCCAGTTCACGTAGTTCCCCTCGACCGCCGTGATCGACACCTCCGCCGTCGTCGAAGGCGGCAGCCCGTCCTGCAGCCGGCTCGCTAGGTCTTGGTTCAAGTCGAAGCGGTCGAAGATCCCGAATTCACTCGGAAAGACGATCGTCGTGTCCTGGTCCGATATGGAGAGGCCCAGAAGATTGAGAGGGTCCTCCTCCACCACGATGCCTTCCGGCTCGAGCGCCTCGGGCAGACCCGAAATCGACGCCTCGTTCACGTAGGCCCACGCCCCCTCCGAGCGAGACCAGTGGAGGGGTAGGAGTGTGTTGGAGTCGAGCCGGCACATCGTCGATATGCCGTCGACCTGGAAAGGCGACGGCACGCGTGTAGCCCCCAGGAGGGTTCCTCCATCTGCGAATGTGACCTCGACCTCGAGCAGGTCGCCCGGGTTGAGGTTCGGAGTCTGAGCGGGCTCAGCGAGGAAGCAGACGCCAGACCCTACGGTCGGCAAGGGCTCGAGGCACGCGTCGATCGCGTTCTCCACCAGGTCGAGCATGAGGCCATCGGGGCGGCGCACTACGATCAACGCATTCGGGAGCTCGTCGACACCCGATCCGGGTGCGCCGACCGTATGGTGCAGATAGGCCCGGATCTCGTTCTCGGTCGGGTCCTCCGCGAGATTCACGTAGATCTCGGCGATCACCACATCTTCGATTTCGATGATGGTGATCTCCTCAAGGTCACAACTGACCAGGAGGGCGAGGGCTGCGGGGCATACGAATCGGAGCAAGTCCCGCATCAGAACCGCACCTCCACGCCGAATGTGGGCAGCACCGGAAACATCGATACACCCGATCTCACGGCGGGGCTACGCTCATACTCGAAGAAGTAGAAAAGCACGTTCCGCCGGTTGTATACGTTGATGAGGTTCACATAAGGGGTGATTGAGCCCCATGACTTCTCGAAGGTCCGGCGAAAGCTCACGTCGAGCCGGTGGTAGGCCGGGTACCGGGATGAGTTTCGATCCCCGAGGACGACGCCGAAATCCCCGTCGTCATCGGGGTCTGCATCGGGGTCCGGCGCGCCCGACCACTCCAGGCCACGACCCCCGACGTAACGCGGCTCGTAGTACTGATAGGAGCCGAGCACGCTCGTGTAGGGGATCCCCGTACCGAGGTTCCACCTTATGCCGCCCTCCCAGCCCCAAGGTGCTGGGTACCTGAGGACGAGGTCCACGTCGATGCGGCGGTCGAAGATCGGGGAGTACGAGACTTCCGGCTGGCCTGGCAGCGGTGACAGCGGGTCCGGAAAGGTGCGGTCCGCCTCGAGGTACGAAACGGCCAGCCATCCGTTCACCGCGCCGGTCTCCTTTCGCACCATAAGATCGACCCCGTACGAGAGGCCATCCCCAGACAGGATATCGTCGAAGTCGTCATTCGGGTCGTCGGCGGTGTTGAATGTCACGACACCATCGAAAGAGCGGACGTATCCCTCCAACGACCAGAACCAGTCGATGCCGTGGTACCCTTCAACACCGACCTGAAGCTGGTCCGAAATCGTGTGCGGGGCGCGTGCCCCGGCCAGCACCCAAAAGTCGAGTCCGATCGGCAACTCCTCGTCCCGCAGCGAGTGCACGAACTGCGTGTAGCGGCCGACGGCCACCTTCGCGGCGACGTCTCTACCTCCGAAGAACCGCTTCACCGCCAGACGAGGAGCGATCTCCTGGACCCAGTCTCCCGGGTCGGGGCTGTAGCCATCGGCACGGAGCCCGAGCTCAACGAGCCATGCGCGGGGCGGGGACCAGCGCGTCTGAACGTACGTGCCGAACAGCCATCCATTGCCGATCTGGGAGCCGAACTCCGTCCCACCGCTCGAGAAGAGGTTCTTATAGAATTGACGCTCCGCGCTCGTCCCCACTTGCACGGAAACGCGCTCTGAGGGCCGGAGGTCCAGATCCGCCCTGAACTGGCCCTGCTTGATCCTGCTGTTCAGCTGAGTGTCGGCGAAGTCGGGGAAGGTGAGCCCAGTCAGGTAGCGGCTGAAGTTCGCTCGGACGTCGAAGGAGCCACCCCCACGCCTCGGGCGGGTCCAGCGGGCGCCCAAAGCGTCGTTGCCCCAGCCCAAGTCGATCCGCAACGGAAAGTCCTCGTCGTCCAGGCTCGTCAGATCGAAGACGTCCCGGCCTGTGTAGGCGGTGAGCATGATACGGTCACCGCCTGTCGTCCAACCCTCTACGATCGTCTGGACATCAGTCAGATGGTACGGGACTTGTTTGGCGATCAAGTTTAGGTACGAACGGCGGGCCGACATCCGATAGCGCACGCTCTCGAAACCGAGCGCATCAGCGACGGAGTTCGCGAGCCGGCCGCCCACGGCGGCCCTTGTCGCGAGAAGGGAGACCGCTCCGTCGATCGAGAAGTCTCCGTCTCCGGCGTCGCTCTCGATTTGAAGGACGGACGAGACTCGCCCTCCATGCTCCGCCGGGAACCCGCCAGAGTGGAGCTCTACCCGGTCGATCATGTCGGCGTTGAAGACGGAGAAGACGCCCCCGAGATGGAACGGGGAGAAGATAGGCATCCCGTCGAGCAGGATCAGGTTCTGATCCTGCGACCCTCCCCTCACGTGAAAAGAGGCGGAGAAGTCGGAGGTCGACACCA
Source organism: Gemmatimonadales bacterium UBA6960 (assembly GCA_963583605.1). GTDB lineage: Bacteria > Gemmatimonadota > Gemmatimonadetes > Longimicrobiales > Gaopeijiaceae > UBA822. The sequence goes on along the minus strand of CAUZVZ010000025.1, from coordinate 6,010 downwards.
CACCCGGCAGCACCTCGAGCGCGCGTACCGGATCAGGCTCGGCGAGGCCCGGCACGATCCTCACTTCGTCCAGATTCAGCGCCCTTACAGTGGCGCCACCCACCTGCTCGAAACGGGCCCGCTCACGACTGCGCTCGGCCTCGACGGAGATTCCTTCGATCTGGAGCGCGCTTCGCTGGATCCGGAGGTCAAGCTCCATGGTTTCGGTGGGGCTGATGACGATCTCCTCAGAGTACTCTGCGTACCCCAACCCCTGGACGCGGACCGTGTAGGGCCCGGGAGCGACCTCGAAGATGCGAAACGAGCCCAATCGATCCGTATCGGAGGCGACGACAGGGGTCTCGCTCCTGAGCAGCATGACCGACGCCCTGAACACGGCGACGCCCTCGTCGTCACGGACGCGGCCCTGGACGGTCGCGTCCTGCGCGGCAAGGGGCTCCAAGGGCAGAAGGAAAATGCCCATGAGGAGCACTAAGTGCGCGTGTTTTATTGCGATCAATTCGTCCCGCTACCCCTACAGGTCCCCTCGGCTGAACCGACCGTGCCGGAGAAAGTACACGACCTCTTCTCTCGCGCGTATCGGTAAACAGCCCCGATCTCGAAGTTGGTCATCCTGGCATTCTGCCCTGCCCCACTCAGGCCCGCAACTCAGGACGCGCAGAACACTGTCGGTAGGTGCGCTAGCATGGCGCTAGCAAGATTTCGGAAACTAAGGACAGAAGCATCTTCCGAAAGAACATCGGACGAGCGCTCCTATCGAAGGAGGCCGATCCGTTTCTTGACTCATGGAATCTGGACCTGACCACCAAGAAGGCGAAGGATCTGCATGCGGAAGGCGTCGACTTCGTAAGACAAGCGGAAATTGAGAGCGAAGTCACCTCACACATTCAGAGTTTGTTTTCGTTCGTCACCTTGCCGATCTTGAGCAAGTCGGAGCGACTCAGGTTAGAGTCGAGGTTGATCTCCACAGTAGCTTCGTGTGATGAATGCAACCCATCAAGCAACTGGCTGGGTCGCCACTCACCGAAAGAGAAGATCAGAAAGTCTGGACTTTGGCAGGTCAATGAGCTGTACAAAGAAGCACTATCTATTGAGGACTGCGAGCACCTCAGCCAAATTGCTGAAGAGGTTTCTCCTTGAGTTTTTCGAGCTACCCGAGAACGGTGAGCTTGCGGTCCGCGAGCTTGCATTTCAGGCGACGAAGAATCGTAAAGGGGAGGATTGCATGGCGGTACCCGTGTCGGTGAGTTGGGGGCAAAAAGGGGCCTATGGGACCCCAAGTGGTACCCCAACAACTCTGATTGCTTGGCGGGAACTCAGTGGATGGGAAGGGGACTGAGTGGGCCTCGATAGCCTCAGTCGGACTGTGTCGCTTGTCCGTGTTTAGGGCGGATACGATACTGCCTCCGGTCTGATCTTTCCCTACCGAACGCGCGGCGATGAGCGAGGGAGGGGGCGAAAATGACGTGGGAAATCGCGTTCGTGCTGGGCCTGACGGTCTGTGCGGTGGTTCTGTTCGTCACAGAGAAGTTCTCCACCGACATCGTGGCAATTCTCGTCATGATCGTGTTGCTCGTCTTCCGTGTGCTCACGCCTGCGGAGGGGCTGGCTGGATTCGCCAACACCGCCACCGTCACGGTCGGCGCGATGTTCGTCCTCAGCGCCGGGATGTTCCGGAGCGGCGCGGTGAACTTCGTCGGCAAAGCGCTTGGAAGACTGGCGCGGCACAGCTCGCGGCTGATGCTATTCGTGCTGATGGTGGGCGTCGGCGTGTTGTCGTCGTTCCTGAACAATACCGCTGCGGTGGCGATCCTGATCCCCGTCGTGATCGTCGTGGCGCGGCGAGCGAAGACCAGCCCCTCGAAGCTGCTGATGCCTCTCTCCTTCGCTTCCATGTTCGGCGGCATGTGCACGGTGCTCGGCACGTCGACCAACATCCTGGCGAGCTCGATCGCTGAGCAGGCAGGCCTCGGGGCCTTCGGCATGTTCGAGTTCGCCAAGCTGGGCGTCATTTTCTTCGCCGTCGGCGTCGCCTACATGATGACCCTGGGCAGAAGGCTCGTTCCCGACCACCGCGGGCAGGGCGATTTGACGACGAGCTTCGGTTTGGGCGACTACCTGACCGACCTCGTATTGCAAACCGAATCGAAGTCGGTCGGCCATTCGCTGGCATCGGCGCCGCTGGTGAAAGAGCTCAACATCGACGTTCTCCAGATCCGACGGGGTGAGGACACTCTGCGGCCGACTCCTGAGACGATCCTTCGCGAAGGCGACGTGCTTCGCATCCAAGGCGATCTGCGCACGATCAACGAACTGAAGGGCCGCGCCGGAGTGACCTTCGGAATGAGTATGAAGTGGCGGGACGAGCATCTTCACTCCACCGATACCAGACTGGTCGAGGCTGTGGTGGGGCCCAGCTCACCGCTGGCCGGGAAGTCCCTCGCGGAGTCACGTCTACGAGCAAACTACGGAGCCTCGGTGCTAGCGATCCGGCAGCACGGAACGCTCAGGTATGGCCAGTTCGAGAACATCACGCTGATGCCGGGTGACGCGCTGCTCATCGACGTACCGAACGACCAGATCGAGCACCTCACCCAGCAGCGTGTGTTCTTGGTGGTGTCCAGAGCCGGGATCCCCCGTTTCGACTGGCGCAAGGCCAGCAAGGCGGTCGCAATCGTGGTCGCGGTCGTCGTCGTCTCGGCAACAGGGCTACTGCCGATCGTGGCCGCCGCCGCCACCGGCGCCTTGATGATGGTGCTGAGCGGTTGCGTCTCGACGGAGGAGGCCTACGGGGCGATCGAGTGGAACGTGCTCTTCCTGCTAGCTGGCATGCTTTCGCTGGGCGCCGCCATGGAAAAGACTGGGGCTTCGACGATGCTGGCGGACGGGATGATCGACAGCGTGGGGGGGTTCGGTCCACTCGCGCTGCTGGCTGCGTTCTTCGGCGCCACCATGCTGCTGACGGAAGTGATGTCGAACAACGCCACCGTTGCGCTGCTACTCCCGATCGCGATCACCACTGCGCAAGCGATCGGCGTAGACCCGCATGCCTTCATGTTCGCCGTCGTTTTTGCGGCTTCGTCGAGCTTCATGACGCCGGTCGGCTATCAGACCAATACGATGATCTATGGGCCGGGCCAGTACCGGTTCAAGGACTTCGTTCGTGTGGGCGCCCCGCTCAACCTCATATTCTGGGCCCTGGGCACGCTCTTGATCCCCTGGTTCTGGCCTTTCTGAGCGAAACCGCCAGTAACTTCGGAGATCCCGATCTAGACTAGATTTCAACGTGGTTCATCGAGAGGCATAATTTGACGATGAGGATGAACGTGGGGCGGTTCACTCGCCTGACGAACGCCCTGTGTTCCACCGGGATACGCGATGGCCGACAAAAAGCTCTCTGAGGCCTTGGCATGAGTCTCGGCCCGAGACCCTCTCCGAAGGATGTGGTCGCCGGTGTCGGGGTGGCGTTGATTCTGATCCCCCAGAGCATGGCGTACGCGGAATTGGCAGGGCTTCCAGCCCGTCACGGGCTGTTCGCCGCCGCGTTGGGACCACTGGCTGCGGCCTTTTTCGCATCGTCACCCTATCTCCAGACAGGCCCCGTCGCCCTCACTGCGCTACTCACTCTGGGGGCCCTCGTACCTGTAGCCGTTCCGGGCTCGGCCGAGTACGTGGGGTTCGCCGCGCTTCTGGCCCTCGTGGTCGGGTTCGTGCGGGTGCTCGTGGGGGCGCTGAGGGGCGGGTGGATTTCCTACCTCATGTCGCGGCCGATGTTGGACGGATTCGCGTCGGGCGCGGCGATCCTCATCGTCTGCTCCCAGCTTCCGGGTGCGTTCAGTGTCGACGCGAGCGGAGACGGGGTCCTCAGCCGAGCGCTCTGGGCCATCCGGCATCCCTCGGATTGGGAACAAGGCTCCTCGCTCCTCGCGATGCTCACGCTGCTGATCGTGATTGGGGCCCGACGGCTGAATCCGCTCGTTCCCGGGGTGCTGATCGCGACGGTTGTGGGCATATCGTTCTCTCTCGCGACGGATTATGGAGGGCCCCGGCTCGGCGATGTCGACGCGGGGCTTCCGGATCTCTCCCTCGCACTTCCGTGGGCGTCCCTCCCCGCTCTCGTCCTTCCCGGTATCGTGATCGCGCTCGTGGGCTTCGCCGAGGCCGCTTCGATCTCGAGGATCTATGCGACCAAGGAGAGGATGCGGTGGAATCCGGACCAGGAATTCATCGGCCAAGGTGCCGCCAATATCGCTGCGGGCCTGTTCGGGGGTTTTCCGGTCGGCGGATCCTTCTCTCGGAGCAGCCTGAACTATTTGTCTGGTGCGCGCACTCGGTGGAGCGGACTCGTGACGGGCGCGGTGGTCTTTGCCTTTCTCCCCTTTGCGCACCTCCTCGGGCCGCTCCCCCGCTCGGTTCTCAGCGCGATCGTCATCGCGGCGGTCGTTCCGCTGATTCGGGTACGTCTGTTGGTGTCACTTTGGAAAATATCCCTACCTCAGGCGGTGGTGGGCTGGCTCACCTTTTGGTTTACGATCATACTCTCCCCGCATGTCGAGCAGGCCGTGGTCCTGGGCATCCTCGCGGCGGTCGCCGTCCATATTTGGCGCGAGCTTGAGCCGGGTGTCGAATTCTGGGTCGAGGGAGCCACTTTGCACGTCAAGCCGAGCGGTGTCCTCTGGTTCGGCTCGGCGGCCTTCCTCGAGGAGGCCGTCGCGCGGCGGTTGGCCCTTGCTCCGGAGGCGGAACGACTGGTGCTCCATCTCGACGGCCTCGGTCGAATCGACCTCACGGGCGCCCAGGTGCTCCGGGAGCTCATGGACCAGCTTCGAGAGGGGGGGATCGATGTGGAGATGAAGGGGGTACCGCCCCACGCCATGCGTATTCTCAACGCGGTGATGGGTCGAATGGGCCGACACTGATCGCTTGAGACGGTCTTGGGACCCTGAGTCAACTCCGCTGCGATCAAGTTTCGGGGATGGGAGCCGGCAAGACCACAGGTCCGGCTCCGCTCACATGACCAGCCGTAGCGCCAACGCCGATGCGCAGCGGAACACGTTCGGGCGATCGTCACCGGTTTCTGGGTTCTATCGGCATATGCGATGCATGGAGAGAGAGTGTGGTATGCCGACCAGACACGAGTATTTGGAACACGGCAAGGTGAGTCAATGACCCGATGGCCAGAAGCGCCAGAAGCGGGTGCCCCACCAGCGCTGGACTATAAACACTGTTTCACTCGTCCTGAGTTGCGGGTCTGAGTGGGGCGGAGCAGAATCACAGCATGGTGATTACACAGTGTCCCGAATGTGACGGCAAGGTTTCGACGAGAGCGGCAGCCTGATTGCGCTATTGGAGCAAGTGGGAACTAGCTGATGGTACCCAAAGACGATTTACGGATTAAGCTCCCGATTGATCAAAGGAATGGAGTTCTGCGATGATCGATCCAGGCACCCCCGCGCCGGGCTTCACTCTTCCTTCGGACACAGGGGGAGACGTTACCCTTGCCGATTTCCGGGGAGGGAAGGTCATCCTCTACTTCTATCCCAAGGACAACACCCCGGGATGCACAGTGCAGGCATGCGATTTCCGTGACTCTCTTCCAGGTTTCGAAGGAGCGGGTGTGGCCGTGTTGGGCGTTTCGGCCGATTCAATCGAGTCGCACCGGAGGTTCCGCAAGCTGTTCAGTCTCAACTTCCCACTTCTGGCTGACCAGGATCACACGGTTTCGCGAGCATATGGGGTATGGAAGAAGCACAAGGTATTCGGAATGAATATCGAGCGGAGCACCTTTCTGATCGACGAAGCGGGTAACATCGAACGGATCTGGAGGAATGTGCGCCCGGGGGGCCATACCAAAATGCTTTCTGAGCTAGTGGACGGAGGACCGTCCAACCATTAGCCGAGGCCCAACGGCTGTCCACCGAGTGGCTAGAGGCGCATCTCCCCGGTGGCAACTAGCCCCTAGTCCCTCCGGCACCCAGCCACACCCAGCTAGCCAGCCCTGTTCTGCTCG
>CAUZVZ010000024.1:0-23441 GCA_963583605.1 Gemmatimonadales bacterium UBA6960 | reverse complement strand
TGCTGAAACCAGAACGAGAAGGACCGGAGGCGCTCCGAATAGGGCATCATCACGTGGATCGAGGCGCCCGCCTCGCTGTGAGCCGTGTGAAGCAACGTCGCCATGAGTCCCGCCAGGTTCTCTTGTAACACCGGCGTCTGACAGTACTCGTCGGACCGCGCGGCACCAGCGAGAAGTTCAGCCACATCCACGCCAGCGAGGGCGGCCGGAAAGAGACCCACCGACGAAAGCACGGAAAAACGGCCCCCGACGTTCTCCGGAATCGGCAAGGTCGCGATTCCCTCGGCATCGGCGATCGAGCGCAGGGCTCCGTTCTCCGGATCGGTGGTGAACACGAAATGCTCCCCCACCTTCTCGGTCCCCACCTCCTCGATCAGCAACCCCTCGATCACCAGGTAAAGTGCCATGGTCTCAGCGGTGGATCCCGACTTGCTGACGACGTTGAAGAGTGTACGGCGGAGATCGAGATGCGCGATCACGTCCGAGACGGCGTCCGGATCCACGTTGTCGAGGATGTACATCCGAGGCTTGCCCAACCGTTCCTCATCCGATCGCTCGTTCCACAAAGGTCCCAGCAGCGCGTCTCGCAGGGTCCGAACGCCCAAGGCGGAACCCCCGATGCCGATGATTACCAGATTCTCGAAACGCCCCTCGAGGTGATCGGCGAGATCCCGCGCCTGGACCGGCCCGTCGGAGTCGTACGGGAGCTCTAGAAATCCAATCTCACCGGAGCGACGAGACGACGCGACCGCTTCATGAGCCGCCCGGAAACGATCCGCCAGGTCCCCCGCGAGACGGTCCGGGTCGACGCCGTCCGCGCCGAGGCGCTCCATTACCATGTTCGAGAAGTCGAGCGTGATGGGGGTCATGAGATCTCGATACTCAGACCGTCGTACGCCGGCGTCACGTTTTCGGGGAGCTTATCCAACAATTCCTGGTGACGAACCCGATGCGTGAGGTGGACGAGATACGTGCGCTCCGCGCCCACGGTCCTCGCCGCTTCGACGGCTTCCTCGATGTTGAAATGGGTCGGATGCGGCCGACCGAACCACAGCGCATTGAGTACCAGGACGCTCACACCCTGCAGTGTTTCCAACGCAGCCTCCGGTAGTTCCTTCGCGTCGGTGACGTACCCCAGGGACCCGACGCGAAAGCCGTATACGTTGACCGGCCCGTGAGGCACCACCACTGGATCGAAGCGGTGGCCGAGGATCATCGTGGCCTCGTCGGGCCCGAACGGGTTGAGGCGCACACGGGGCTTGGTCGTCCCTTCGGGGGGTTGAAAATCGTCGTCGAAGATATACGAGAACCGGGTGCGAAAGAGCGCGTCGTACTCCTGTGGAACGAACGCAGGGATGTCGCGCCGCTGCTGAGCCGTGAAGGCGCGGAGATCGTCAATGCCGTGTAGGTGGTCCGCATGGCTGTGCGTATACCACACCGCATCGACGTTTTCGACGCCGGCGGCGAGCAACTGGAGTCGGAGTTCCGGTGGTGTATCGACCAGAACCGTGCCTTCATCCAACTCGAGCAACGCCCCGTGGCGCGTTCGCTTGTCACGGGCGTCCTCTGAGGTGCAGACGTCGCAATCGCACCCGACGACCGGCACACCGAAAGAGGTTCCTGTCCCGAGGAATGTGAGTTTCATAAGTCTCATACAGATAGACACGGAGGGTCCGTGGAAGCTGCCCCTGGCGGATCTGAAGAGCAAGGCTCTACCACGCACCGACCCCGATTCGCTTGCGCCCGGGCGTCTCCGGACCGAAGCTCCCGGCATCATGACAATCCGACTGATCTCAGAAGCGGCCTCTCTCTCTGAGTTGGACGAGGGCCTGACTGGAGAATCCCGGGTGGCTGTGGACCTCGAAGCCGCCGGGTTTCACCGGTATTCGGATCGGGTCTGCCTGCTTCAAGTGAGCTGCGGCGACCAGAACTTCGTCGTCGATACGCTCGCAGTCGATCCGTCAGACGTGCTCCGGGGCCCCTTGGAAAGCCCCGCCGTGACCGTCCTCCTTCACGGCGGAGATTACGACCTTCGACTCCTGGACCGAGACCTGGATCTACATCCCGTTAAGCTTTTCGACACGCAGACCGCGGCGGCGCTTCTGGGAGAGCCGTCTCTCGGGCTTGCGGCGCTCCTGGAAAAATACCTCGATGTCCACGTGTCCAAGAAGTACCAGCGCGCCGACTGGGCCAAGCGTCCTCTTCCAGACGAGATGCTGGACTATGCCGCGTCGGACACCCAGCATCTGCATGAATTGGCCGACCTCCTCACTGAGCGGTTGGAGGCGCTCGGGAGAATGTCCTGGGCAGAGGAGGAATCGACCCTCATGGAGGCGTTACGCTGGAACGCCGACGGCGACGTCGATCCCGTCACGAAGGTCAAGGGCATGCGAGACTTCGAACTCCGCGAAGTCGCTCTCCTCCGCGAAGCTTGGTTCTGGAGAGATGAGGTCGCCCGCGCCCGGGACCGCGCCCCTTTCCGGGTGGCCGGAGATCCGGCGCTCCTCGAAGTCGTGCGTGAGCGGCCGCGCGACGTTTCAGCCCTCAGACGCGTGGGTGGCTTTTCGCCCCAGCTCGCTGAGCGGTCGGGCAAGGAGTTACTCGACCGGCTCGAGCAGACCGACCGGCTCGACGACAGTCAGCTCGTGGGTTACCCCCGTGGTCCGACCGGCCCACGCCGGCCCACGCCTGAGTTGAAGGACATCGCCAACCGCCTCAAGGCTATTCGAAACGAGACGGCGGAGGCCCTGGGGATCGAGCGGGGGGTGCTCATGTCCAACACCGTAATCCTAGAGATCGCACGTGTGCATCCAACTTCTGTCGATGAACTCGAAGGAATCACAGGGGTGAGGCGGTGGCAAGCGGAGACATTGGCGGATCGGATCTTGGCAGCCCTCTAGGCCGCGTCCTCTTCTTTCCGCTTGCAATCTATGCAGTACCGCGCGTGCGGGAGCGCGTCGAGACGCTCGAACCCGACTTCGGAGCCACAGGTGTGGCAGCTACCGAAGGTCTTCGGGTCATTGTACATGCGCCGCAGCGCCTCCTCGAGCCGATAGATATACCGTCCCTCTTTGGTCGCGGAGAGGGCCGCCTTCTCGCGCTCCATCGCCTCGGTCCCCTGATCCGCCATGTGGTCCGTGTAAGCCGATAGATCGGAGTCCATCGACTCTCGATCAAGCTTGGCAATCCGGTCGAAGAGCCCCAACGCCTTGAGCGCCCTGGCCCGCTCGTCCATGAGCCGACCCTCGATGTGCTTGAGCTGCTTACTGGTCAACATCTGAATTCGTCACGGGTCCGAATGTGGAAGAGCGTCACCCAATCTCCCCAAGGCGAGGAAATTAATCGAATCTGAAAATGTCGTCTACATCAACGCAGGCTGAGTACTACGTCAAATGACGGATAAGCCGGCCGTCACCGGTTCGCCATCCTTGGGCTCAGGCCGACACGCCCGGGTTGGGGACCTGCTCGTGTGGGTCTAGGGAGCTTTCGTACCGAACGCAGAACCGAGCAGCCGCTCGCCCCAGCGGCAAAGACGAGGCAACCATGTTGGAGCGCACCTCTCACGTTCGACGGTCCGTCGCCGCCATTTCTCTGCCCTTAATGATGAGCGCGTGCATGAGCTGGACGTACCAGGAACCGACCAGTCTGCGGGACACGATATCCCGGAAGCAACCCGAAAGGATTCGACTGCGCACCCGCGACTCTGGGGTGCAATTCGAGATAGACGAGCCCCGGACCTCTGGGGAAGCGATCTCGGGACGGCAAGGAGGTGAAGAGGTGAGCATTCCCCTTGCCGAGGTCTCGGAGGCGGGCGTTCGCAAGTTCGACAAGTTCGAAACGGGGTTGGCCGTCATAGGGTTCGCAGGCCTCGTGGGCCTAGCGATCGCCATGGCCAATTACGAGACCCCGATAACAGTCTTCCGCTGGAGCGGGTGGTGCGACTTCTCATTATGTTAAGCACGTGAGTCGGAGGTGCAGATCCAGTGGGCTGGCCCGGGGTCGGGCGTCCAACACGGAGCGTCGCGAAGCCGAAGTGGAAACCATCGAATGCAGGCGCTGTGGGCCCGATAAGCCCCAGCTGGCCAGACCCCCGTTTCGGACGGAATTGGGGAACACCATCCAGGAACAAATCTGCTCCCAATGCTGGGCGGACTGGCTACAGCACCAAACGCTCCTCATTAATCACTACGGGCTCGACCCGCGTGAGGCCAAGGCCAAGAAGTTCTTGTACGGACAGATCGAGACCGTATTGCTCGGGGGCGGCGAGGGGGAACAGGTCGATACGTCCAAGCAGGGTGAGATCGAGTGGTGACCCTGCGCAGATTCTAGGGCCGCTGGGGTCGTCTCAGGGCACGACGAGAGCCTGGCACGCGTCGTCCCAATTCAGACGCACGAGCATGCCTCCGGCCCAGGATGCGCCGGGGCAGCGTGCGTCCAACTCGTCCAGTGCCTCCTGATGAACCAGCCCCGCGTTCTCCAACAAGACGTACTCCATTCCAGAGGCAGACCAGACCGCAAACTGCTCCGATGGAGTACCCCAGATGGGGCCGTCCCCAGCCAGCCGAAAACGGGCACTGGGCGCAACACGGCGGCCGGTGTGAACGGCCAGTGCCGCCCACAGTTCGGGGGCTCCCACCACGCCGTTTGGCGGCACGCGTTCCTCCACAGCCCCGCTGGCCCGTGCAAGCATGAGTTCCCTTACCCGGAGGGGCTCCACGTGACGACCACTTCGGAGGCCGATCACGTTCGCTGAGCCCAGTGCGAGAATCCAAACCAGACTCATGGCCCCGACCAGGACCGTAGCGGAACTCGGTCGCGCGCCCCTCACCAGGATCCCACGAATCAGCCGCTCAGCCTCGGGCCCGAACCCGGCACCATGACCATCCCGAGGATGGGGATGAGCGGCATCGCCAGACGGACCTCCTGATAGGGCCACAACCAGAGCATGCCCGTGAGGAGAGCGGCGGCCGTCAGCATGGGTGTCCACGTCTGGGCGGAGAGCCGGCGTACTCCGACGACGAGCACGCTGCAGGCAAGGCCCACCACCAAAACGGCGCCCCAACCCTGTGCGCCTGGAAAGAAGACCCCGATGATCCGGCCAGCCAGCGCAAGCGCCCGACCGACCATGACGCCTAGGTATCCGCTTCCCCCACCGGCCTGGATGGCGAACCAACTGGCATAGGGACTGAGTGTGTCACGTAGGGGGGCGGGAATCGTGGCTCCCGCGCGGCCCGACCAGATCAGCCATGGCGCCGAGATCACCAACGCCCCGGCGGCGCTCCGGACCGCCCACGCGGTCCGGCCCCGCAGCAGCAAGGCCAGCGGCACGGCGATCCCTACGGCCAGCCCCATGGTTCGGGTGTGATAGGCGAACGCGAACGCCGCCAGGAATTCCCCGAAACGACGCCATATGGGCTCAACCTCCAGGCAAGAGCCCGTCCAGAGTGCCGCAACCAGGGCGACCAGGAAGAGCGGCTCGGACAGAGGCACCAGGGCCAGTCGCCACAGATCGGGAAGCATCCAGAACAGAACGGCGGCAGTGACTGCACTCTGGGATGAGAAGTTCAGTGACCGGAGATAAGCCCCGAACAGCCCCCCACTCGATACGACGAATAACACATTGAAGAAAGACGCGAGCGTCCCCTGCCCCAACGCCTCGGGCACCAACCTCCACAGCAGGGCCAGGAAAAGAGGATAGAGGGGTGGGAACTTCGCTCCGGGCGGCGACCCAGCGACCTGCGAGTATCGGAGACCCTCGCCATCCGCGAGGGACTTGCTGAGTGGAGCAGATATGCACCGTCGTCATGCCACACACCGGTTGCCACGGCTGCCCAGACGAAGATCCCGATCACGCCCAAGCCCCCGGCCACGACCAGGGGAACGGGAAAGCCCGGCATCCGCTCTGAAGTCGGCCCGATGCCAGGCTCCTCTGGCACAATCGGGTCCCTCATCGGAAGGATGGAATCAGCCCTGCAAGACCACCTCAATGTCCACGAGCGCATCCTCGAGCGTCGCCTGATCGATCGTAAGTGGAGGCGCGAACCGAATGACCTGGTGGTGCGTCTCCTTGGCGAGAATCCTCTTGGCCTGAAGGGCCTCGCAGAAGGGCCTTGCAGTGCCGGACGACTCCTTGATCACGACGCCGATCATGAGACCACGCCCACGAACTTCCTCCACGTGAGGGGAACCGATCTCGCGGAGCCGACCCATGAGCCACGTGCCGAGCTCATCGGAGCGTTCCGAAAGTTTCTCATCGAGGATGACGCGTAGCGAAGCGCGGCCGATGGCCGCTCCCAGTGGATTTCCACCGAAGGTCGAGCCGTGGTCCCCGGGCTGGAAAACGTCCATGATTTCGGAGTCGGCGATGGCCGCCGAGACCGGGTAGACTCCACCGCCCAACGCCTTGCCCACGATGAGTACATCCGGCCGGACACTCTCCCAATCGCAGCAGAAGAGGCGCCCAGTCCTTCCGAGCCCCGTCTGGATCTCGTCCCCCATGAACGCGATGCGCCGCTCCCGGCAAATCTCGGCGGTCCGACGGAGATATCCATCCGCCGGCACGACCACACCGCCCTCGCCCTGGAGAGGCTCGACCAGGAATCCGACCGTGTTCTCGGTGACGGCCGCCTCGAATGCATCGGCATCGCCATAAGGGACAAGCACGAAGCCGGGCGTGAACGGGCCGAAACCCTCGCGGTACTGATCCTCAGATGCGAAGCCGACGATGGTCGTCGTCCGACCGTGGAAGTTGTTTTCGCAGACGATAATCTCAGCTTTGCCCTCAGGCACGCCCTTCACCTGGTAACCCCATTTCCGGACCGCCTTGATCGCGGTCTCGACGGCTTCGGCGCCCGTGTTCATCGGAAGAGCCTTCTCGTACCCGGTCGCTTCACAGAGCTCACGCACAAAAGGTCCCATCTGGTCGTTGTGAAACGCCCGCGACGTCAGCGTCAGCTTCGACATTTGCTCTTCGGCGGCCGCCATGATCGCCGGGTGACGGTGTCCCTGATTCAGGGCCGAATAGGCGGAAAGCATGTCGAGATAGCGGTTCCCGTCCACGTCCCAAACCCACGCGCCTTCCCCGCGCTCCAACACTACCGGAAGGGGCTTGTAGTTATAGGCACTGAACTGATCGGCCTCTGTGAGATAAAGATCGGTCTTCGATGCACTGGCCTGGGTCATGGCACTACTCGTGTGAGAAACGTGGTTACTAGAAGGCTGTTGAAGAGGTACAGTGGACCGCGTTGCGGATGCCACGGTCCTAGCTCCTAGGCGGAGCGACGACTAATAGCATTCGCCACGGCTAGGAACTCCAACAACGGAGATGGGGCCGTGCCACCGCAACCTTCAGCGTGTAAGTTTATGTCATAAATGGTGGAGGGCACGCTGTGCCTCTTCAACAGCCTTCTCCAGGGGGGGCAAAAAATGCTACGTCCGATCATGGTCGGAGCACTGGAAGTTTTCAAGGGCCCGGCGCGAGCGGCGACCCGCGAGAGGGTCACCGGTTACGGTATACGACCTCAGCCACCACGTCTCCGACCATGAGAAGCGTCTGGGCACTGGTGTTTTCCACGACGTCCCGGGGGGTGTGCCAGAAGCCGTTCCCCGGACCGTAGTCGAAGTCGATCACGTCGGCCACCGGAATGCCCGCTTGGTTGAACTGGACGTGATCGTCGACCACCCTCACGGTCCGGTCCATGGGAAAGAAACGGCGGTATCCGAGGTCGGCTGCAATGCCCCAAACTCGCTGAACCACCTGACCGGCACCCTCCATGGAGTAGGCCTCGACGGGAAAGCTGGGATCCGCATCGCCAACCATGTCGAGGAGGATGCCAAAGGCCGGTGGGTTCTCGCTCCCGATTCCCGCGACGTATTGCCGGGCGCCCAGAAACATGTCGTCGGTGGACGGTCCATAGTCTTCACCGTCGCTGAAGAGGAGCTCCACACCTCCGTCCGGGGCTTGCTCGTTGAACATTCGGGCCAACTCCAAGAGAATCGCCGTCCCCGAAGCACCGTCGTTGGCGCCCGGGACCGGCCGGTCCCGGTCGGACTGCTCTAGACTTTGGTCCGCCTTCGGCCGCGTGTCCCAGTGGGTAAGGAGGAGAACCCGGGAGCCATCCGCAGGCCCGAAGCGCGCGATCACGTTGGCCAGTTCGAGTTCGTGGCCCTCGCCGGTCACGTGCTTGAACCGGTCGAGAAATACGGTATCGGCGAGAGCACGCAGCTCAGTCTCCAACCACTCCAGTTGCTGGGTGTGGCCGGTCGACCCCGGCACGCGCGGCCCGAAGGCAACCTGTCTCTCGAGATCCCGGAAGGCACGGTCCCCGTCGAATGCCGGCCGCTCGACCCGGACTGTGACGGTGCTCCCTCCGGAATCACCGCCACCGCACGCCGCGACGGTAAGGGGTATCGCGCACACCAGCATCAGCCATCGCTTCACCGCGTCTCTCTCACACAGCCGGGGGATTTTCCATCTCCGCCGCCGCCTGGGCAGCATGTTCCTTCATCTTCAGGGTCATCGAGTAGAATCCGTTCCTTCGGTTGACCGACAGATGCTGCTCCAGCTCCAGTCGCTCGAAGAGCCCTTCCACGTCGGTCGAAAGGATCGCCTCCGGCGACTTGCCGTTGTACATCATCAACAGCACGGCGATCAGCCCTTTGACGATGTGTGCGTCGCTATCGGCCCGAAATACGACTTGGGACGGCTCGGAACCCTCGACCGTCACGAGCCAGACCTGACTCAGACATCCGGGAACCAGGTGCTCTTGATCCCTGAATTCCTCTGGGTACGGCTCTAGCTTGCGCCCAAGCTGTATGAGGTATCGATAGCGGTCCTCCGAAGAGCGCAACCTGTTGAAGCGTTCGGCGAATTCGTCGGGGGTCACGGATAGCGGCTGTCGTTAGAGGCTGTCAGGTGGCGGCGGTGGCGGGTCAGCCAGCCGCCGAACAGATCGATCCTGTGCTCAATGAGATCTCCTCCAGGGCGCGGAGGAGCTCCTCCGCTACGAACGGCTTTTGTCTGTTCCCGACCCCCTTCGGCTCTTGAAGGCTCGCTCACTTGAAATCTCCCTTTCTTCGGACCCTTTCCACAGCCTCAAGTGCCCGGAAACTCAAGTGGATACGAGACCGAACTCAAGAGGATTTTCGGTGCGCCTGATCGCGCGTCACCGATCTAAAATATCGGCAGGATTCTGGTCCCACGTAAACCCCGAAGGCAGGGAAAAGAACCGAGCCCGCACCGCCTCAAGCGACACGGACCCGGTCCAAAAGGGCTAGAAGAGCGATCGGGAAGGGGGGTCGGGCGCGGCCCGACCGCCCTCACCCACACTCGCTGTAACCGCAGATGTGGCACTTCACGCAACCCTCCTCGAACGAGAGTTGGCCGGCTCCACACTCAGGGCAGCTACCGAAGAAATTCGTCGCAGCCCCTCCACCCAAAGAGAGCTGCGCCTGAGCTCCACCTGGATCGACGGACACACCAAGAGGAAGTGTCTCCTGCACGCCTTCTTTCTCGGCCATGTACTGCTCAATGGCCTGGCCGATCGCGTCGGGTAGAGAGAGCACCTTGCTGGGACCCACCCCAACGGCGCGATCCGAGGAGATTCCCCGAAGTTGGTCTTTCACGGCTGAGACCGGAATTCCGGAACGGAGCGCCATGGATATGAGCCGCCCCACCGCCTCAGCATCCGCTGTCGCGGCGCCACCCGCCTTCCCCAGCGTACAGAAGACCTCGAAGGGGCGGCCGTTCACGTCCTCGTTGACGGTGACGTAACAGTCGCCGAGCGGGGAAATCATCTTGAAGGTGAGACCCCGCAGCATGGAGGGGCGCTGACGCTTGTGGCGAGCCGCAGCGGCGGTCAGATCCTCTTCGTATCGTTCGCCGTTGACTCGATCAAACTCCATCTGGAGCACATGGAGAGACTCCCGGGTGTCCGCGAGCATCTCCTCAAGAGCCGCGATGTCACGGCCCGCCTCGCCGTCGTATTCGGAAGATTTTCCGGTCTTTCCGGTCGACAACACCTGTCCGGCTCTCGACCCGTCGCGATACACCGTCACACCCTTGCAGTCGAGTTCGTACGCGAGCTGATAGATCTCCCGAACGTCTTCCTCGGTGGCTTGCGTCGGGAAGTTCGTGGTCTTGGAAATGGCGGAATCGGTGTGCTCCTGGAACGCCGCCTGCATGCGAACGTGCCACTCTGGGGAGATGTCGTGCGCCGTCTTGAAGACGGTCTGTACCTCCACCGGGACCTCGGGGAAGTGAATGTGACCCTCCTCAGCGATACGGGACATGAGCTCCTCAGAGTACCACCCTTCTGCCTGAGCGCGGGCCACGAAGGCAGGGTTCACATCAGGCATCATCGCGCCCGCCTGGTTGCGCATGAAAGCGACGGCGAAGATCGGCTCGATCCCTCCGGAACACCCGGCGAAGATGGAAATGGTGCCGGTCGGAGCCACTGTCGTCAGGTTACAGTTTCGGAGCGTGCGCATGGGGCGTACACGATGTCCGGCGGAGTGCCGGGCGCAAAGATCGTCCGGTCCCCAAATGGATTCCTCCCACGCCGGAAAGGGCCCTCGGCTCTCAGCGAGGTTCTCCGACGCGTTGCGAGCCTCCTCGTTCAGGAAGCCCATCACTTTGCGGCCCATCTCAGCCCCCTCTGCGCTGTCGTAGGGGATCCTGAGCCCGATGAGCATGTCCGCCCATCCCATGACTCCCAGCCCGATACGGCGGATGGTCTGGGCCAGGTCGGAAATGGCCTGCAGAGGATACCGGTTGGCGTCGATGACGTTGTCCAAGAAGTGCGTGGAGAGATGAACTGTCCGACGGAGTGCGTCCCAGTCCACGCCATCGGCCGGATCGCCACCGGGTTTATGATCCTCTTTCACGAACTGGGCGAGGTTGACGCTTCCCAAGTTGCACACGTCGTACGGCAGGAGTGGTTGCTCGCCACACGGGTTCGTCGCCTCGTAGGAGCCGAGCTTGGGGACCGGATTGAATGCGTTGGCCCGGTCGACGAAAAACGTCCCCGGCTCACCGGTCTTCCATGCACCATGGATGATCTTGTCGAAGATCTCACGGGCGTCCTCTTGCCCTGCCACTTCGTCGGTTTTGGGGTTGACGAGATCGTAGCTCTCTCCTGCTTCTACGGCCTCCATGAACGCATCGGTCAGGGCCACGGAGATGTTGAAATTCGTGATCCGAGAGGTGTCGTCTTTGCAAGCGATGAACGAACGGATGTCGGGATGATCGACCCTGAGGATCCCCATGTTCGCCCCCCGACGAGTCCCACCCTGCTTCACGACTTCCGTGCTGGCATCGTACAACGTCATGAAGGAGACCGGTCCGGAAGCCACACCCATCGTCGATTTGACTTGTGCGCCGGTCGGCCGAAGTCGCGAGAAGGAGAAGCCCGTCCCACCGCCCGACTGGTGCACGAGCGCCATCGCCTTGAGCGTATCGTAAATGCCGCTTTGTCCGTTGGAGAGAGCGTCATCGACAGGCAGGACGAAGCAGGCTGAAAGCTGTCCCAGAGGGCGACCGGCATTCATCAGCGTGGGCGAATTCGGCTCAAATTTGCCGGTTGTCATCAAGTCGTAGAACTGTCGGGCCAGCTCCCCCACGGCGACCTCCGATGCCCCGTACTCCGCGTCCACGTTCGCGATGACCTTGGCCACCCGCCAGAACATGGCCTCCGGCTCCTCGACTGGTGTCCCTTCGGCATCCTTCTTCAGATACCGCTTGGCCAGAACGATCCGGGCATTTTCAGATAGAGTCGCCTCTGGAATGTCCTCAGGTAGGGATTCGTCGAAGATTCGACTCTCAGAAGGTAGGGCCGCCCGCTTCATACCTGACTACTCCGCGCAAGAATGTGGAAAGGCAGTGGAATCTATGCCTCGTACTATGTTGACAAAAGGCGAAAATCCACCCCGTAGCGGACGTCTTTTCTCGTAGGGACGTCTTTTGTGGAAAATATCCTGAAGACCCACAAAATATTGCGGCCATTCAACGTACGCCCCCTATATCTTGTGGTCAAGAGGCCTGTTAAAGGAGTACAGCGGGTCGCGCACAGGGCGCTTGAGCGCGTTCAGACAAGGAACGACGACGAGGCGTAGCAACGCTACGGCGAGGAGGAGAGACTCAGGATCAACCGCACAACCGCCCTGTGCCCACGAACATGAGGGGCATGATCCTGCAAGTTGAAGGGTTGGGGTGGCACCGCCCCATCCCCGTTGTTGGAGCTCCTAACCGCAGCGAATGCTATGGCGCCGTCGCTCCGCCTAGGGCCTGGGACCGTGGCATCCCGGGTACCCGTGCGGTAGCACGGGTGGCGGCCCACTGTACTTCTTCAACAGGCCTCAAGGGTGCCGATTCCAAGGCTGGGGTTGCCAGTTCCAGAGCCGAAAGTCCCCGGAGGGGCGCTGAGCCCGAGGGCGATCATCGGTGAAAATCTGCTGCACAACCGGGGTCCCCAGACGTACGATTCGAATGGAGTCCGACCCTCGGGATTCCAGGCTTGGACCCTGTTCGGGAGGCGACGTTTGAAAAGGAAGATCCGCCGCGCCATAGAGATCAGCATGCCGCTCTTGGGCATGGGGATTATCTTCGGCTCCGTACTCTTCGGGCCGCCCAGCCTTCAGTTGCAGGTCTTCTTGGTGCTCATCGGGGTCCCCTGATTCTCAAAGCCGGAGTCTGGGGCCTCACGAGCGGGGCTCCGAACGAGCGCCGCTACATGGAGCTGCGTGCAGAGGGGGACCACTTCCCGGGGCTGATTCGTATTCTCAACCAACCCGCCGTCGGGCGTGACAAGGGCGAGGAGAATGATACGCGCTTTCGAAACACCCGAGCCGAAATGCACACTTCTGTGGAACGCATGGGCGAACTCGCCGGCAAGAACGCCTTCCCACAGAAGGACCCTTTCACGGAGGTGGAAACGGTGGTGATCGAGGCGGCCGAAGTGGCGTTGGCAAAGTCCAAGGAAAGGGCGAAGCAAACGACAACTGAGGAGACATCCGCCGACCCGAACGAGGCACCCGCCGAGGCAGCTGACCGCGAGCTCGACCCGGCGACGCCCAACGCATAGAGTTTCGCTAAAAAGCGGTTCCCAACCGAAGATAGAACGCGCGTCCCGTACCGGAGTTCAGACGCAGGGCCGCCCCCAGTCGAAAGAACATGCGTGTCGAGAACAATGCCGTAATCGAGGTCTGAAGCTCAGCGCCCACCGATGCCAAGGCATTGAACCTCAGATTCAGCAGACTCCCGGCGACCGGACCTGCACCGCCCCACGCGTTCCCCGCGTCGAAGAAGAGAGCACCGCTCACGCGATCCATGTGTACGGGCAACAGGCCGATCCCCCGGTGGACGTTGAGCAGTGGGAAGCGGTACTCCCCGGAGGCGGACCAGGCGTACCTCCCGGTGCGGCGGCCCTCGAAGTATCCCCGGACGGGAAACAGCAGGCGTGGGCCTCCGAACAGTTCCGCACCCGTGAGCCTCT
The DNA here is from genome assembly GCA_963583605.1 of Gemmatimonadales bacterium UBA6960. Classification (GTDB taxonomy): domain Bacteria; phylum Gemmatimonadota; class Gemmatimonadetes; order Longimicrobiales; family Gaopeijiaceae; genus UBA822. The sequence goes on along the minus strand of CAUZVZ010000024.1, from coordinate 9,951 downwards.
CCGGCCGTCCTTGTGCGCCCCCCACAGAAAAGTGAAAGACGTCGGCCCCAGGCCCCCCTGCAGCGCCGAAGGAGGCCCGTGCCGCCAGAACGTGATTGGAGAAGCCGGGCCCCGAGATCGATTGATACGCCTGAAAGGTTCCGGTAGCCTCATTCCAGGACCGGTCGAACCCTGTCGAACCCCGGAGGGTGTTGGCCAGTGACAGGTCTCGCCGGACCCTCGCCCCGACGGTGGCGAGCACACCCGCCTCATCGCTAGTCGAATAAGGGAAGGCTCTTGCGGTACTGAACGTGGCTCGCACCTGAGCCTCAGCCAGCCGCCGGCGCGGACGAAAGATCGAAATCGCGCTGGATTCGAGGTCGGTATCCAGGAACTCACGATCCTCCCAAATGTGGGCCATGGCGAAGGACAGTGATGTGCTATTTCGAACACGGCGACGCTGTAGGGTGCTGGACGCCCTGACGGCCCGCTCCTTCTCCGCCACGTACAGGGTGGCGTTGGGGCCAGACGGCAACACGACATCGAAGGGCCCGTTCACGTCGTGATCCTGCGATGCGGACAGACTGAGGAGAGGGTTTCCAAGGCCCGCATACGTATAGCTGGCTGCTGCGTCGGTTCGCCCATCCGTCCGGACGCGGACCCCGACCCCGTACCGGTGCCGTCTGACCAGATCGCCCCCGGCTGTGCGGATGCCGAGCGCTGGACCCAGAACCTGGGTGTTCATGGGTCCGCCCACCTGAGCCGGCCGACTCAGGCCCGACTGATAGGTGGGCTCCCAGTAGTAGGGCCGTAGTGTGGAGGACGCACGGTATCGCCCCGCTTCTCCCACGAACGGGGCACTCTCGGGATCGTCTTCCGGCCCCTCTCCCAGAGCGAATCCGGGCTTCACCGGGAATGGATCGAACCAAGTTGCTGGATCGAATCGGACCCGCTCGATGGTCCAGCCGATCTTGTGATAGCTTGAAAAATAGATCCATTCACCATCGGGTCCGACCGACGGGTAGGCGGTCCCGCCCAGAACGTTCGTCACCTGCCTCAATGGCCCCGGCGCCGCAGACGCGGGATCGATCTCGACTCCATAGATGTTGGGGATGCCGCTCCGGTCCGACGACCACAAGAGCCATCGTCCATCCGGAGACCACGTCGGGGCTTGATCGACAGCCCGGTCGTCGGTGACTCGACTGACGATCCGTCCTTCCAGGTCCACCACGACTACGTCGTAGAGGGCCCCAGCACTCCAACGCGAAGCAGCGATCCAGCGACCGTCGGGAGACCAGGCGGGAAAGGCCCAATGCACGTCCTCGAGAAACAGTGTGAGCCCCCGAACCTCACCGGTCTCAAGATCGACCTGGGCCAACCGATTCGTCCCACCCAAGGATTGAACGGCCACCGCAGTCCGACCGTCAGACGAGGGTGTGGGTTGATCCACGCGGGCGCCCTGCGTGACCCGGCTCTTACGGCCGTCGGCACCGATACGGATCAGATCGGATCGAAGTCGGAACGGATCCGTGAACTCTATCTCAGACCCTATCAGAGAACCGTCAGGGAGCCACGCAAAGTCGGACAAGTTACTCAACCGGAGTAACTCATGGTCGCTTGAGCCGTCGGGTTCGCTCACGCGCATCTGCAAGTCCGTCCGTCCGTCCGTCCGTACGAACGCCAACCTCGCTCCGTCGGGGGAGACCGACGGAAAGAGGGCCAGCCGCCCCTCGGCTGTGAGGGGCTCCCCCTCGGTGAGGGGAGCGGACATGGACAACGAATCGGCCAACGCCAGAAACCGGACCTCCAGAACCGCTCGCCAACGGTCCCACACGTCGGAAAAGCTGACACCGAAAGCGTGCTCTGCAGCCGAATTCACCCGGTAGGGAAACCACTGGTGCGCGATCGCCTCAGCGAACGCGCCCAGGCGTTCTTCTCCGTATGCTCCACTCAGGTGATCGAACAACGTTGCCCCATATACGTAGACCCGATCTCCTGCTGGCCAGTTCGGCGAACTCCCCGAGACTTGGTCCAATCTCTCGAAGCCGCCCTCCAGCACCGCGGTGCGGAGAACCATGTCGACATAGCTCCCGCGCACGCGGCCCGACGCGGTGAGAGACGACTCGTAGTAGGTCGCCAAGCCCTCGGTCGTCCAGCGCGGAAGATCAAAGCTGGGAAAGGTCGGCCACCCCGCTTCCCAGCGGCCCATCACGCTGCGAATCAGGGATCCGATCGGCCCCGTGCGGTCCAACTGGAAGACGTGGACGAGCTCGTGCGTGATGACGAGTTCCATCCAGTCGTCGAAGTGGGACAGCGCGCCCCGCTCCATGGGCGGACGGACAAACACGACGATCTGGTTGAAGGGAACCGAAGTAGCGAAGCCGTTACTGGTCTCAGTGTGGTCCGTCAAAAGGAGCTCGATGAGCCCTCCTGGCGGATCTAGGAAGGCGTCGCTGAGGGCGTCGAACGCCCGCTCAGCCCGCATCGCCGCCCTCCGTGCCAAGGGGTCCATGCCCTCCGGAAACGTCACCCGGAAGTGGCTGGTCTCGAGGCTACGCCAGGACTCGTCGGGCGGCACCTGGGCCGTCACCGGTCGGAGCGCGCCCGCCACGCCGGCCGCCAAGAAACACAACAGGATCAGAATGCTCCGACGCATCTTCCCTCAATGACCTTGTCAAATGGGCGCATCGTCCTCACCCTTCGAAGCGTTGGACCATCCATCGGGGTTTCTGAGTGATCGAGGGCATGCGCGAACCGTCCAAAAGTATCTGGTACCGCCTGGGTTATGCGCTCGAGTTGGCACGCCACGGAGCCCGCTCGGCGCAGGAATCCCGTTCGGGCGATGAAACCCCCTCCGCCAAGAAAGCTCCTCGCGCTGCAAAAAGCGGGTCCGCCGCCCGGGCGCGGTCTGCTCAAAAGGCACGTGGCAAGGCGACGGACGCCAGAAGTCAGCCGGTGTCGTCCACCGTGGATCAACTCATTGCGACCGGCACCGGCATTCTCGGCGATCGTCTGTTCTCGATCGTGGCCGGGCGGCGCCCCGGAACATTGCGCCTGACCCATGCCGCCTTGGCCGGTGCGGGGGCCGCGTTGGCGCTCAGCCTGTTTCGGAGTGGGAAGAACGGTACCCCGGAGGGCGGACGGGGCCTGCACGACCCGACCACGGAACTTCTCTCTGGAGCTGCCCGTGGCGTGCTCTATGGTGCCGTTCTCGAGCCCCGGCTGCCGGGATCGCCACTCCTCCGCGGGGCCACGTTCGGCGTCATGGAGTACGTGACGTCCCCATTCGGCGGGCTGGACGGCATCCTCGGTTCTTCCAGCCCTCATCGGACGATGCCGATTATTGCGGCGCTCCTGGGTCCGGGTGATTCCGTGGCCGTGTCCATGGCCGACCACGTCGCGTTCGGGGTCACCCTCGGCCTACTCTACGGAGCGGGAAGCGCGAGAAGAGGCAACCGCGAAGCTGAGTAAGGGGGGAGAGGTCTCAGCTCTGAGCGGACCATACTCCGGGGGCAAGCCGCCAGCGTAATGGTTGACACGTCCTCGACGCCCCCCGGATCCACCGCATCCTCGACGATCCCCAGAATCTGAGTACGGATCTCTCCCTCTCCTACACCCGCGAGCCCGCAGAACGCCCACGGACGATCCCGGACCACCGCTCCGACGTACGCCCCGCCCAAGCGATCCACCCTGTCGAGGACGACGTAGGAGACACCCACGTCAAGTGCCTCGCGGAAGAACCGCTCCGGATCGCCACTCAGCGGGTACGTCCGGCTTCGAACGCCGGAAAGCGTGTAGAAGATGCGAGGTTTTCGGCTGAACACGGCTGACCCATCGGGAACGTTTTCGCCGATCCAACGCGCTGCAGAAACGAACTCCTGAAAGCCTCCACCGTAGCAGGCGAAAGGGCCCGCCACTCGCACGCCCTCGCGGCAGGCCGTGGCCCGGCTCACAGACTGTCCCCAGCCCTGCACGGAGGGCACGAGTAACGCTGCGACCGCCATTACCCCCACGGCAAGCGACAGGCGGGGGTCGATCCGCCTCGCTCCCAGGACAAGGGCTTCACCCGCGTAGAAGAGCATGAGCGGATAGAGTGGTAGCGCGAACCGGTCCCCGGACCAAACGGCCGGCCAAAGCAGAATCAGTCCGAAGTACAAGGGTGTGAACAGCTCGACGACAGTCCAGCGGATCCGAATCCGACCGACCCACCCGGCCAACGCGAGGGCCATCAGCACCAAACCGAGGGCCGTGAGCGCGCCACCCGACCACGGAGACAGTCCGGCAGGGATGTGCACGAGGACGTAGCCCTGGAGGTTCTCGAGCACACGGGCCGCGAGATCTCCGATCCCGGCTTGGCCCAGATCGGGTTGATACGGATCGATCATCCAGAACTCGGACACGTACTGGGCCCCACCGTCCGCTCGCGACCGGAGCCACCAAAGCAAGTTGGGAACCACGAACACGCCAGAGAACCCGGCGAGCGCACGCCAATGGCGGGCGAGACCGAGCGCAGCCCCGACCGCCAGCACCAGAGGCAACCCAGCCGTCCGAGTGAAGGTGGAGAGAATCGCGAAAGCGCAGCCGGCCACGATCCATCGCGAGGGCACCGCCACGTGCTCCGATCTGTGGAAGCTCCAGAGACAAGCGAGGGTCAGCGCAAGAAAGAGCGGATCCGACAGAATCCAATTGGTGGACCAAAGGAAGGCCGGCGAGAACGCCAGCACCAGCGCGACACCGGTCGCCAAAGCAACTCCCCGTCGATCACGAACCCAGGCGAAGTAAAGCGTCACGCTGAGCGTCACCAACAACAGCGACAGAAGCTTGAACGTGATCCAAGACTCCGCGCCGAGTCCCATGGCCCCCGCGAGCAGCGCCGGGTAGAGCGGCGGGTATTTCGTGTGCGGCGCTAGCGCCGGGTCCCAGGCCTCGACGTATCCCGAACCCGAAGCCACGGAATAGGCCAGGGACAGATAACCGGCGTTGTCTCCACCGTTGTGGGGCGCTGGACTCAGAGCCGGCAGAGCGATGGCCAAGTGGACCAGAGCCACGACCGCGAGAATCATCGCCGGAGGAATCGCTGGCGCGCTCACACCCGCATCCGATGCAGAGGTCGTCACATCTCGACTCCCGGTGTCATAGCCCGCTCGGTGTCATCGACCCCAGAACTCGTGGGGCCTCGGCACCCGTCACCGACGGAATGTTGCCGGCGATACCATGGACGTGCGCCCACGCCAGGAATGCGAATGCGAGCGCCTCGCGCGCGTCCGGATCGACGCCGAGCTCCATGCCGTTCTTCACTTGAACGGAGTCCAGCCCTTGTTCGATCGCCTGGACCAACGCTGGATTGTTCGCGCCGCCCCCGACGAGAAAAACCTCATCGAGGCCGCGGGGAAGCACCCAAGCGCGATACGCCTGCGCAATCGATCGTGCGGTGAACGCCGTGAGCGTGGCGACGAGATCGCACCACGCATCCTCGTCCTGTCCGGGCACCAAACCCGCAGCCGTGCGATCCAGGAGCGCCTTTCCGAAGTGCTCCCGGCCCGTCGACTTGGGCGGCGGGGCACGGAAGTAGGGGTCGTCGAGGAGCCCGGTGATGAGCGCCTCGTCCTCTTGGCCCCGGAGCGCCATCGCTCCATCCCGATCGAACGGAGAGGCGCCGTCGGTGGCGCGCCGGACAGCCCCGTCGATCAACGCCACACCCGGACCTGTATCGAAGGCGATCACCGGCTGCGGCAAACCCCTGGGCGGCAACCATGTCACATTGGCCATCCCCCCCAAGTTCTGGATGGCCCGCGTCCGATCCCCGGCGGAGAACAACAGTTGATCCAGCCAGGGAACGAGCGGAGCGCCGTGTCCACCGGCCGCGACATCACGACTCCTGAAGTCGCTCACGACCGGCGCTCCCGTACGCTCTGCGAGCGTAGCCGCGTCCCCCAGTTGGAGCGTGGCTCCCCGTTCGGCATCGGTGGGCGGGATGTGCCACACGGTCTGCCCATGAGAACCGATGGCCGCGACTTCCCGGGTCTCGACGCCCGCGGCCTCACACACATCCCGCGTCGCCGACGCGAACCACTCGCCGAGCGAAGCGTCCAGTCGGCACAGGGTCTGGGGCGTGCCCTTCTCCAGATCGTCGAGGATCATTTCCCGGCGACCCGCGTCGTACGCGACCGTGCTGAAGGCGAGCAGGCTCCACTCGAATTCCTCGCGCGATTCCCCGTCGATCCGTACAACGACCGCGTCGATCCCGTCGATGGACGTCCCAGACATGAGGCCCACGTAGAGGTTTCCGGAACTCACGCGGCCGGGTCCTCAGGCAGACTGCCGATCACGCGGGCGAGCACACCTCCCGCCTCTTCGAGCAAACATCCCGCCTCCTCCACGCCGGTCCCGAGACGCTCCATCACGAGCGCAGTCTTCACGCGGCCTCCCGCTGCCTCGAGGAGCTCAGAGGCGCGGGACCGATCCACGTCGAGGATCGTCATCAGGATACGTTGGCCCCGATCCTGGAGCTTTTCACACGTCGATTGGAGATCCACCATGAGGTTTCCGAAGATCTTGCCGGTCATCACCATCGCGCCGGTGGTGATCGTATTGAGAACCATCTTGGTGGCGGTCCCCGCCTTCATTCGGGTGGATCCGGTCACGACCTCCGCACCGACCAAGGGAGCGATGACCACATCATGGGTCTCCAGGAGCTCGGGTGACGGACTCGTACAGAGGAGAAAGCCTGTCCGTGCACCGCGTTCGCGGGCGCGGGCCAAGGCGCCATGAACGAACGGTGTCGTCCCCGAGGTGGCGATCCCCATCACGAAGTCCGTGGAACCGACGGCGAGGCCGTCGATCTCGGTTGCGCCGTCCTCTGGACGATCTTCGGCGCCCTCTTGGGACCGGACCAGCGCCTCGCGTCCACCCGCGATGATACCCTGCACCATTTCAGGGTCGGTTCCAAAAGTCGGCGGCATCTCCGTCGCGTCCAGCACACCCAGGCGTCCCGAGGTCCCCGCACCTACGTAGATCAACCGGCCGCCGCCCTGGAAGGCGTCCACCACCAACTCGATCGCACGCGCAATCGCGAGACGCTGGGACCCGACCGCCTCCGCCACCGTGGCGTCTTCGGAGTTGATGAGGTCGACCAATTCGAGCGGTGACAACTCGTCCATCGCCGCAGAACGCGGATTTCTCTGCTCCGTCAGTCGGTCATCAAGCATGCGGGCGATTCGTCCCTCGGTGGGGTGGATACGGAACTCCCCCCGGGTTGCGGCGATACTCTCGCTTGAACAAGCTAATCTTGGCTTCTTTTCGTCAGCAACCTAGTGTCGTGTCCCGGAAGTTCACTTGGAACTGTGCGCGCCCGATGGAGCGCGCGCGCTCCACCCACACGCCCGAGGCTTCGTGAATCTTCTCGAACAGGCCCAATCTCTCGCCGCAGAACTCACCGCGATACGTAGAGACCTCCACCAACATCCGGAGCTTTCGTTCCAAGAAATCCGGACGGCCGGGATCGCGGCAAAGGAGATGGAGGCTTTAGGTTTCTCCGTCCGCACCGGGATCGGACGAACCGGAGTGATCGCCGAACTCCACAATGGTGAGGGTCCTCTCATCGCGCTCCGGGCAGACATGGACGCGCTTCCGATACAGGAGGCGAATACGCACGACTTCGTCTCCGAGAACCCAGGTGTCATGCACGCTTGCGGGCACGATGGTCACGTGGCGGGAATGATCGGAGCGGCCCGACTTCTGGCGGAAGAAAGAGATGCAGAGCGCCTCCCCCCCGGCACCATTCGTTTCATCTTCCAACCCTGCGAGGAATCGACCGACGACGAGGGCAAAAGTGGAGCGATGCGGATGGTGGAGGAGGGCGTGATGGAGGGGGTCGATGCCGTCGTGGGACTTCATCTGGGGGCTCCGCTCCCCAGCGGAAAGATCTTCTTTGCGGCGGGTCCGATCATGTCGGGCACGGCGGAGATCCATATCGAGGTGCACGGCAAGAGCAGCCACGCTGGAATGCCCGAAGCCGGCGTGGATGCGCTCGTGTTGGCGGCTCGTGGCGTGGTCGCGACCCAAGATGCGGCGCCCGCGAACCGTTCTCCGGTCGAAGACGGACTCATCTCCTTCGGGAAAATCGGGGGCGGCACAGCCACCAACGTCCTGGCGGACCATGTCGCGATCGAGGGAACCATGCGGTTCTTCTCAGAGGAAACTCGAGAGCGGCTCCGGCGCCGCTTGGACGAGGCGTTCGGCGTTCTGGAGGAATCGGGCGCCAGCGTCAGAATCGACATTGGGACCGACATTCTTCCTGTGATCAATGACGACCGAGTGACCGAATCGGTGCGCGCCGCGGTAGTCGAGTTGGTGGGAGAAGACGACGTGCTGCCGATCGAGCCCATGACCCTCGCTGAGGATTTCTCCTTCCTCGCGCACGAGGCGCCCGGTACGTTCTATTGGGTAGGAGCGGCACTGCCGAGGCCGCGAATGCATCATGAAGCCGACTTCGATATCGACGAATCGGCCCTTCCGCTCGGGGCCGCCACGTTGGCGGCCGGCGCCATCCGCCTTCTGGAGGAGATGACGTGATTCCGCCAATCATGAGAAACGCTGGAAAGAGCACTCTCGTCCTGACGGGTCTGTTGCTGCTGGCGGGGGGTTGCACTCCGGCCGAACCCAACCCAGCCCCACCCACTGAGGGGGTCCAGACCCGCCCCGTCGTCTTCCCGGACACTTGGCGGTTCTCGGCAGACGACGCCCCTGTAACGGCGGAGCACGCCGTCGTCGTCACTACGGATGGCGTCGCCAGCGAGATCGGAGCCGCAGTCATGGAGCGGGGTGGCAACGCCGTGGACGCGGCCGTGGCGGTCTCTCTCTCTCTCGCCGTGGTGAACCCCGAAGCCGGCAATATCGGTGGGGGGGGATTCATGGTCGTAAGGATGGCGGACGGCACGGCGGTAGCGCTCGACTACCGAGAGAAGGCGCCGCTGGCGGCCACGCGAGACATGTTCCTGGACGGCGAGAGGAACGTGACCGACAAGTCGGTGGTGGGGCATCTGGCCGCGGGCGTGCCGGGTTCGGTGATGGGGATGTGGGAGGCGCACCGCCGCTTCGGCACGCTGCCGTGGGCGGACCTGGTGGAGCCGGCCGCTTCACTCGCGGACAGCTTCGAGGTCCACGAGCGTTTCCGCGATAATATCGTGAGTTCTGAGCCGGGCCTCCGGCGCTTCGAAGCGACCGCGGCCACCTTTCTTCCGGGGGGCCGGATCGTGGAGCTGGGCGAGACGTTTCGTCAGCCCCAACTGGCGGCCACGTTGCGTCGCATCCGAGACCAGGGCCCCGACGGCTTCTACGCGGGTGAGACGGCCGATCTGATCGTGGAGGAGATGAAGCGCGGGGAGGGACTCATCACGCACCGGGACCTCCGCGAGTACCGGGCGGTATGGCGTGAGCCGATCGAGTTCCGGTACCACGGACACACGATCCTGTCGATGCCCCCGTCTTCGTCCGGCGGAGCCACGATGGCAGAGATCGCCAACATTCTGGAACCCCACGATTTGGGCGATCTGCCCTGGCACTCGGGGGAGATGGTCCATCTACTCGTGGAGGCCTGGAAGAGGTCGTACGCCGATCGGAACGCCTACCTCGCCGACTCCGATTTCGTCGACATTCCGCTGCAACGCATGACGTCGAAAGCTTACGCCATTGAGCGGGGAGCCGACATCTCTGAGAGGGCCACGCCCTCGACGGACGTCGGGCCGGGCCTGGGCCCCCCTGCTGAGAGCGAAAACACGACACACTTCTCGATCGTCGATGTCGATGGCAACACCGTCGTGGTGAGCACAACGCTCAACTCCTTTTTCGGGAGTAAGGTGATGGTGACCGGAGCGGGTTTTGTGCTCAATAACGAGATGGACGACTTTACCGCTAAGCCCGGCGTTCCCAATCAGTTTGGGTTGGTTCAGGGAGCGAACAACTCGGTGGGCC
>CAUZVZ010000023.1:0-23789 GCA_963583605.1 Gemmatimonadales bacterium UBA6960 | reverse complement strand
TTCTTGTAGAATCCCGATGATTTGCTCTTCCCGAAACCGCCTCTTTTGCATGACTCCTCCGCCCAAGGAGTCCCACAATAACTGGATCAGGTTCCGGGGGTCATTTCAGCGCGACCCGCTATACTTCTTCAACAGCCTTCTAACTGCGTTACGTCTCAAGGTGGAAAAAGTAACCCAAAGGTCGAGCGAATGGCGACAATCCCGGAAGCCAAGCCCTCCCATGGTGCGGACAGAGAGGACCAAGTCCGGACCCTCTTTTCGGAGATCGCCCCACGCTATGACCTGTTGAACCATGTGCTCAGCCTGAACATCGACCGGGGCTGGAGGCGGCGTGCGATTCGGATGCTCGGGTGGCAGGAGCGGGACTCGGGAAGGTACCTGGATGCGTGTGCCGGCACCTTCGACCTCAGCTTGGAGCTGGCGAAGCAGGACGGTTTTCGCGGGTCCGTGGTCGCGACCGATTTCGCGTTACCGATGCTGGTCCAGGGGCGCGACAAGCTCAGCCCTTCCGTGGCTCCGATCTGTGGGGACACCCTGCGCTTGCCCTTCGTGAGCGCGTGTTTCGACGGCGCGACGGTCGGATTCGGCGTGCGCAATCTCTCCGATCTACGCGCTGGATTTTCGGCGTTCGCTCGAGTCCTCCGCCCCGGCGCCCGACTCGTGATTCTAGAGTTCACCGAGCCACCGAATCGAGTATTTCGAGGCCTCTACAACTTCTATTTCCATCGGATTCTCCCGGTCGTGGGGCGGGTCGTTTCCGGACATCCCTGGGCCTACAGCTACTTCCCGGCGTCGGTGAAGGAATTCCCTGGACCTGAGGAGTTGGCCGGCCTGTTGGCTGAATGCGGTTTCGAGAGTGTGGAGTGGCGCTTGGTGACCTGCGGGATCGCGGCGATCCACGTCGCGGTTCGGGCGTGATCCAGAAAGCTGTCGAAGAAGTACAGCGGGTCGCGCCGCTCCTTCAATAGACCACGATCAGGGACGTGGCGCGGCTTCGTTCTCCTCCAATAACCGAACGGGTCCCAAATCTTCCAAGCCGGGATCGAACGCTGCCGGGTCACCCACGATCACGATCACCATGTCATCGAGGCCGTTGGGAGCCAAGTTGTCTCGGAAGACTTCGTGGACCGCGGTCGGAGTGACGTTCTGAACTCCCGCCAGAAAGCGTGGCAACCAATCGAGGGGAAGATTCTGGCTCAGATAGAGCATCTGGCGGGAAACGATCAAGGCGGGACTTTCAAAATTGAAGACGAAACCGTTCGTGATCCGGTCGACGGCATCGCGTACCTCCGCCTCGTCCGGCGGCTCGGAAGCGAGCTCCCCTAGGATCTCAGCGATGACGTGAATCGCCTCGACGGTCGATTCGCTTTTCGTCTGGGTGGTAGCGGCGAGGATCCCCGACGAGCGCCTGGGCGTAGTCCAGACCGAAGCCACTCCATACGCGAGCCCCTCCTGGGAACGGACCCGACGTGCGAGGCGGCTGGTGAGCCCCGCTCCTCCCAGGATCGAATTGCCGATCTGAGCCGCGTAGTAGTCATCGGTATCGGCTAGGCGCACGTCACTGGGTTTTCCCATGATGATCGTGCTCTGGTCGATTTCCCTCGGAATGACATAGACTCCGGGTTCGACGGAGAACGTGGGCGGCGGCGGGGGCTCGAGATCACCCTCACACGACGGCCAACCGTCGAGCATTCGCTCTAGTTTTGGACGGATTTCGTCCCAGGTGACATCTCCCGTCACACCGAGTGTGAGGTTTCCCCAGCAGAAAATCCGACGATGGACGGAGCGCAGCACGTCCGGGGCTAGATCCTCCGGATCGAGATCTTCCGACCTCAACTCCCACCCGGTAGGATGATCGTCGAACAGAAGGTTGTTGAATTTGGCGATCGCCAATCGCGCAGGAATGTCGGACTGCCTACTCACGGCGTCGAGTCGTTGGCCACGCCATACCTCGACGCGAGTGGAATCGAAGGCCGGCTCCCTCAACAGAGATCCCCAGATCTCGAGCACCTCGTCCACATAACGCGTCAGGGTGTTGACCGAACTGAACGAAGACGGCCCTCCGCCTCCGAAGGATGTCTGGGCGGCGTAGAACTCCAGGAGCTCATCGACGGAATCCGGCGGAAGATCGAGGGTGCCCCCCGACCGAAGGAGCACCGGAACTGCAGTCGTGGCCCCCTGCTCCTCTCTCGAGAAGTACGAGGGGCCACCCCGAAACCGCGCGAACACGGACACCAGGGGCAGCGAGTGGTCTTCGACGAAGAAGACCTCCACGCCAGGATCGACGCGATACTGCATGGGATCCGGTTCCCGGAATTCCAACGGTGCGAACTCCAGGGAGGCGAGTGCCGTCGGTGTGGGATCCTGCGCGAACAGACCCGCCGGGAAGGCGACCGACGCCAGAGCGATGGCCTGCGCGAACCGCTGCTTAGATGGGCGGAAAAGACTCATCGGCCGGCCACTGAGTCGGGACGAACCACTGTGGCCACCGTCCGGCGCTCACGGGTGAAGAATTGCTGCGCGACCCGGCGCACGTCTTCGGGCTCGACCGCGGCCAGGAGATCGGTAAAGCCGAACGTCGTGCGCCAATCGTCGAACTCTGAGGTGGAGGCTGCCAACTGGAGCGCCAGGCCTAAATTCGATGTCAGCCGCCGAACCTCGCTCGCCTCGAGCTGGTTTCGAATTCGCTGTATCTCGCGCTCAGAAGGGAGTGTTCGCCGAAGGGAGTCGAGCTCCGCGTACACGGTAGCCTCGACATCCTCGGTGGTGTTGGGGAAACGTGGGGTGGCATCGATCGTAAAGATTCCCGGAAACCGGATGCCGGGCCCGATCGACGAGCTGATCGCCGTCGCGACTCTATCCTGAATCACGAGGCGCCGATACAGCCTCGACGTGCGTCCTCCGGTGAGTAGCCAAGAGAGGACCGAAAGGGCTGGTGCGTCTGGGTGCGTAGTTTCGACGACGTGCCATCCGATACGCACCCGAGGCTCAGCGTCGAAAGCAACTTCCACTCTTCGTTCTGCGCTTTGCGCAGGCTCAGTCGACAGGACCGGCCCCGGAATATCGCTGGCGGGAAGATCTCCAAAATATTCATCGGCCCAGGCGAGGATCTGATCGGCGTCGATGTCTCCGACGACGGTAACGACGGCGTTGCTGGGTCCGTAGTAGCGACGAAAGTATTCCTCCACGTCCGGCCGACGGAGTCGTTGGATATCGGCCATGTAACCCACGACCGGCTGTCCATAAGGATGGGTTGTGAACGCCGCGGCCATGTGGGCTTCGAAGAGAAGGCCACCGGGATTGGTCTCCACCCGCAGGCGGCGTTCCTCGGCAACGATGTCCCTCTCAGCGTAGAATTCCCGGAACAAAGGGTTGGCCATCCGGTCCGACTCCAAGAGAAACCAAAGCTGGGCACGGTTCGCCGGCAGTTCCACAAAGTACGTCGTGGTCTCAAAATCCGTGGTCGCGTTGAGGCCGCGGGCGCCGTTGGTCGACAGAACCCTCTCGAACTCGTTGGGGAGTATGTGCGCTCGAGCTTCGGTCTCCAGCGAGTCGATCCGCTCTCTGAGAAGGGGTGCGGCCGTGGTATCTCCTCGCCCCTCCAGCGCTAGGATCGAGTCCTGAAGCGCGTCCATGCGCACGAAGAGCGCACGTTCGGCGGTGGCATCGCGGGTCCCCAGAGTCTCAGTTCCCTTGAACAGCAAGTGCTCAAGCAGGTGGGCTATGCCTGTTTGCCCGCGAACCTCATTAACGCCACCCACCCGAAACTGCACGATGAAAGACACCGTGGGCGCGCCGGCCCGAGGTAGAACCAGCCAACGCATGCCGTTGGCGAGCTCGTGCTCTACGACCGGGAGTTGCGTGCCTGTGAGAACTTGAGAGCTTCCCGTGTCCACCCTCGCGACCACGCATCCCACCAGTAGGCTCAGCACTACGAACCGTCGAAGCGCCGGTCGAGAGACCCTGTGTCCTCCCGTCACTCGGGTTCGCCCGGTGCGGCGGGCTGGCAACTGGGGCAGTAGAACGCCGTGCGATTTCCAAATACCAATCGACATATCCTCGTAGAGCAACGGAGGCAGGGCTTGAGGTCCCTCCCGTAGACTCTCAAATGCACCGCGTTGTCACCGGGGCTTCCGGAGGCGTCCCGGTAGTCCCGAAGCGTCGTTCCCCGGTTGTCCACGGCGCGACGCAGGGTCCGGCGAACGGCCCTGTGGAGCCGACGAGCTTCGCCCTCCGTCGTGGACCTGGCCGACCGCTGTGGGTGAATGCCGGCAAGGTGAAGCGCCTCGTTCGCGTAAATGTTGCCTACCCCCGCCACCCGGCGCTGGTCCAACAGCCACGACCGGATCGGCGAAATGGACCGGGACAGGTCGGCGTGGAGCCGCCGGGCAGTGAAGCTCGAAGAGAGGGGTTCGGGCCCAAGGCGTCGATCGCGTATGGCCCATTCGGCCTCGTCGATCGCTTCTACGGCCCCGAAGCGGCGCACGTCGTCATAGACGAGCAAGGGACCCGCGCTCAAGGTAAAGCGCACCGCCGGGTGGGCCGTCATCGTCTCGTCTCGGGCCAACAAGAGGCGCCCGGTCATGCCCAGGTTCACGACCAGGACCACACCCTCGGTAAGGTGCGCCACGATGTTCTTTCCCCGCCGGTGGAGAGATTCGAAGGTGCGGCCCTTGAGGCGGGTGGAGAAATCCTCCGGTGGTTCGCGAAGAATATCCGGGTGTAGGACCTGGAGGTGTTCGATTGTCTTACCGGGAAGGGTGGGGCTAAGGCCCCGGACGATGGTTTCGACCTCCGGTAGCTCAGGCATGGGTAGGGTGATGGGTGCGTGTGATCGTGGGCTAGCGGGGGTCCGGTTCGGCCCTCTCGAACTCTCTCCAGCCGATGTCGTTGCGAAATCGCTTTCCGGTAAATTCGATGGCGGCCGCAGCCTCTCGGCTTTTCGAGGCGGCCTGACTCAGAGTCGCCCCCAATCCAGTCGCGGCGATTACGCGGCCTCCAGAGGTTTCGAGCCCATCAGAACCAGACGTCGTGCCCGCGTGAAAGAGTAGCACATCCGGGTCGTTCGTCACCCACTCCGGAATGTGGATGGGATCACCCTTCGGGTATGGGCCGGGATATCCCTGCGAGGCGAGCACCGTCGTGAGGGCCGCTCCGGCGCTCCACTCCAGGGTCGTGCCGCCGAGCCGCCCTCCGCGCGCAATCTCCAGCATGGGCTCCAGAAGCGACGACTCCAACAACGGAAGGACCGCCTGAGTTTCCGGGTCTCCAAAACGGCAGTTGTATTCCACGACGCGCGGTCCACCCTCGGTGAGCATGATTCCCGCGTACAGGATTCCACGAAATTCCGAATCGTCTTCGGCGAGCGCAGCCAACGTCGGTGCGACAATGTCGTCATGGACCTGTACCAAGAGCTCATCCGAGGAGAGAGAGACGGGCGCGTACGCGCCCATGCCGCCTGTGTTCGGTCCGACATCGCCCTCACCCGCGCGTTTATGGTCCTGCGAGGGGAGCATCAGGACAGCATCACGGCCGTCCGCCAGGGCGAAGATAGACAGTTCCTCCCCCTTCATGAACTCCTCGACGACGACCTCCCTGCCTGCTTCACCGAAAGTCCGGTCGGCCATGATACTCTCGAGTGCTTGCAGCGCCTCCTCGACGGTCTCGCAGACGATGGCGCCTTTTCCGGCCGCCAGCCCCGACGCCTTCACGACGATGGGCGCGCCTTGTTCCCGCACGTACGCGGAGGCCTCGCCGTGGTCGACGAACGAAGCGAAGTCCGCGGTGGGAACGCCGGCTCGTTGCATGAGTGCCTTCGAATAGCTCTTGCTGGATTCGATGCGAGCGGCCGCTTTGGTGGGCCCGAACGCGGGAACCCCGCTGCGCTCCAGGCGGTCTACCAAGCCGCTTGCGAGCGGGGCCTCCGGTCCGACCACGACCAGGTCGATGCTGTGCGCGCTCGCCCAGCCAGCGAGCGCCTCAGTGTCGCCCGGGGCGATCGCGACTGGCTCGACCCCAGCGGACATCCCGCCGTTCGGTTGCGTAACGAACAGTGTCGCTTCGGGCGCATCCCTGAGGAGCTTCCAAGCCAGCGTGTGTTCTCGGCCTCCGTTTCCGACGATGAGGATTCGCATGGCCCCAGTCTACCGTGGCGGGCTGAAAAAGAGAACGGGTCCGCGAGCCGCCGCCTAGCGGCTAGCCCTTGTTGCCCCCCATGATGTCATCGGCCATACGTTTGGCCGCGCCCGCGACTTGGCCGAAGAGATCCTTGGCTCCCTCCGCATAAGCCTTGGCCGCGTCCGTCAGGTCCTCGTTGTACGCTGGGTCCGGGTCTCCCCGATGCTGGTATTCACCGCGAAGAATCCGGTCGTACTCACCCTCCTCGATCCACGAGCGAATCTCAGCCACGCGCAACACGTAGAACGGATGGCTCTGGCCCATGAGGTTGAGGACTTTAAAGACCTGATCCGCGACATCGCCGGATTCCCCATACTCCTCAGCTTGAACGATGAATTCGTCCAGATTCATCTCGTCGTCGTCCCCACCGCCGGCCATCTTCAGCATCGTGGCCATGACCCTTTGAGGGTTCTGGACGGAAAGCAGCCCGGCCCGGTCGCTCGACAGCTCGCTCTTTCGAGACCACTCGAGGAGAGCCACGAGGACGGCCCGAGCGGCCAGCCCGACGATGGGGAACCCCATGCCGGCGAGTTGAATCAGGAGAGCCATCATCGTCCGGTAGAGGGCATGGTCACTCATGATGTGGCCTAGCTCATGACCCATGACGTACGAGAGCTGGTCGTCGTCCAGAAGCTTTACGGTGCCTGAGTTGAGGATGATAAACGGCTCGTCCATCCCGTAGGCCCCGGCGTTGACGATGGGCGTCTGCGATACGAAGAGCGGGTAGTCATCGGGCGCGTCGAGCGTTTTGAGAACATCCTGATAGAGGCTCGACACGTGGGGGAACTGGCGCTCAGAAACCCGTACGGAGCTCGCGAGGAACGCCAGGCGAATCGGCTTCTCACCGAAGAAGCCGAAAAGCTTGCGGAGTACCTCGTCGAAAACCGGAATCTTCCGAAACGCCGCCAGCGCCGCCCGATCCGCGGGGTGCTCCCAGGCACGCGGGGCGATGTCCGTCAGGATACGTGTGGCTCTCTCGCTCTGACTGTGCTGGCTGTGGGCGTCGTCCTGGGTGTTTCCGTTGTCTTGGTCGTTCTCAGCCATGGCTGTCCATCTCCTTTGGTCCGTGCGAGGGGGTAAACAGCCCTCCCGCTCTCTCCGGCTCTACGCTGCCCCCGATGGAGAAGTTTCAGGAGAGGGCGAAGCACGGCTCAGGAGCACCTCAGTCGCGGCGGTAGCGCGTAGAGGAAGGCTTTCTTTTACGGGGTCACAGTGCCGGTCGCGGCCTCACTGTGACGTAGACGTTTTCATAAGTGAACTGGGAGCCGTCGCTGGCAACCCCACGGAGCACGTAATCTCCCGGCTCCTCAAAGGTGACGTCCGTCACCCATCTGCCGTCTGAAGGCGGTTTCGGGAGGATGTGAGGCGGCGACCACGGAGAGTTCGACCACACCCGCGAGTCCATCCACGTCTTCATCTGGAGCGGAGCAAAGGCTACGTGCTGCGTGGGACCTCGGTACACCATCCACATGAACCGCAAGCCAGGTGCACCTCGAACGGTCGACCCGCTCGGAACCCGGTACAATTCCTCCATAGTCTCCGGCGGTCTGCCTCGGACTTCTTCACTGGGGGGGTAGTTATCGGGATCGTTGGCGAGCGCGACCAACGTCAGCGGCTCCCCTATCACTACGTCACGGTGTAGGTCCCCTTCGACCTCGAGTTCCGGAGCCAGGTGAGTGCGAAGCCGGTCGTCGAGGCTGCCGAAGTTCCCCCCCACTTCCGTGGACATCACCTGCGGGTCTATCCGGTAATCGCTCGAGAGCAACCCGTACGCGCGGTTCGTCTTCCCCTGCGTCCTCAACGTCCAGACCCACTCCTTGTCGCCGAAATCCGGGGGCGCGCGGAGCGTGAACAGGAAGGGATTACGTCGTGGCTGGAAATGCGTCGGCTGCCCCTGGTCGGCCTGGGCGGGGTCCAGAGCCTCGAGATCAAGGTCGTCGAGCCTCCCCGCCTCAGTGAGCGTGAAGTAGTTGTCGGGACCGACCGGAATATCGTATTCCTGCTCCCAATTCGAGTTCATGTACCCGAAGAACAGCGTCAACGACCCGTCCCCGTTAGGCCACCACCCCTCGTACGCCGGCGATACGATCTCGCCCCTCATGAACATGAGTCTGCCCGTGCCGTCCTGGGCGCTGGCGGCCTGGAACAGGAGGAGAACCGCCAGCGTGGCAACCATCAGTCGCCCCCCCCCGGACGAAAGGGGCCCGGCAGGCTTCACTGAGTGCCTCCCTCCGTGGTCGCATTCTCCATGACCTGGGGGGCCCAACACAGCGGGCACCCGATATCGTATTCGTTTCTGTCCTTCATCTTCGCTCTTCGCTGGGCCATTTCGTCCTGGAATTGCTCTTCGGTGAGCCGGGCCGACTGGCCGAGGTCAATGAACATGCTGGAGACCGACCGCCGACCACCACCAGCCCAGTTTCTCGTGTCCGCGAGGTTGGGGTTCACGGACCTGGTATCCAAGAAGCCCGTGATGTGCAGGATGGTACCCTTCGGTAGCAACGGAGCTGCATCGTCCTCGTACAGATACTGTTTGACCCAGTTGTGGTCGTAGCCCACACAGTTCAGCGTGAACCTGTTGATGCCCCAGATCGCTTCCAGGCACATGCGCACGCCCGGCGCATGGAGGTGCGGCTCGAAGGCCGTGATCTTGGTGTGCTGGTCCAGAACGCGATACGAGTGGAATTCCTGCCCTGATTCGTTCGGCCTCACGTCGATGTCGATGCCGTTGCCTCCAGATCCGCCCGACCGGCGATACTTCGGCTCGTACCCCTCTGGAAAAAACTTGTAGCCGAATTCAAGCCGCGCGGTGGTCTCCCGCCAGCCATTCGCGTGCAGGTGGGACGCTCGAAGATGCAGCGCCGAATTCGCCGCCAACAGCATCCCGACACCCTCCCCGAAGATATCCGCATTGCGACCGACTTCGTGAATAGGCCAGCCCTGAGTGGTTCCGTCGACGAGCCCGGTTCCATCCTCGTTCAAGACTCCACTCTGATACGTCATGTGGTGGAAGAGATAGCGTCCACCCACCGTGCTGGCCTCGACGTCCGTGGGAATATCGTTGACCTCGCGGACCTCGACGGACTGCACGTACCGGTCTTCCGTGAGACCCGTCGGCACGAGGCCGATATCCCCCCACCGGTCCGGCCCGATGGCGGGCATCGTCATGTCGACAGAGTTGAGGATCAGGTCCGGCTCCCCGAGTGTCCACCCTACGTCGTCTGGGAACTCGAGCGGCGGCGGCATGTCGGCCGGATTACCCTCGGGCGCTCCGTTGTCCACCCATGCTTGGATTTTGGCCAGCTCTTGGTCGCTGAGCGGGTGGTCGTTCTTGAACCTCTGGATCCCGACACCCGGTTCCACGAAGAACGGAGGCATCGCGCCCATCCGATCCCTGATGGCGGTACGATCCTTGATCCTCGTCGCATAGCGCCGCACTTCCTGGTACGTGGTGAGAGCAAACGGTGCCCCGCCGCCGGCTCGGTGGCAGTTCTGGCAACTCCTTTGGAGAATGGGCACAATATCCTTGGTGAACGTGACTTCCGCAGGATTGATGCCGAAGTCCGCCGCCGCGAACAGGTAGGGGTCAACATTGGTGACGCTGCCATCGCGAACGGGATACTGGGCAGTCAGGGCGACCGGCATCAAGAAGAAAGCCATGATCGCGAACGGGAAGAGACGCCTGACGTTCATCACACACTCGCTTAGGAAGGTCATTGGACCCACGTTACTGCTCGAAAGAGCCGGTCGATAGTCCACCACAAGGTACGCCGATCGACAGGCCTGCGGCAAGCTTTAATGCGTGGGGTTTCGCACCGACTTCTGGACCGGAAAATTCCAGACCGGGCGCGGCGGCACAAGACGATGGCTCAAGGCATTCAGGCCAACGCCTGGTCAAGGTCCTGAGTCAAATCTTCGAGGTCCTCGATTCCGACCGAAAGCCGCACCAATCCCTCGCTGACACCCATCGCCT
Source organism: Gemmatimonadales bacterium UBA6960 (assembly GCA_963583605.1). Lineage (GTDB taxonomy): Bacteria > Gemmatimonadota > Gemmatimonadetes > Longimicrobiales > Gaopeijiaceae > UBA822. The sequence goes on along the minus strand of CAUZVZ010000023.1, from coordinate 13,639 downwards.
CACGCATCTCCTCCGGCACCGATGCGTGGGTCTGCAGCGCCGGTACGCTGATGAGAGACTGGACACCGCCCAGACTCTCCGCGAGCTGGAAAACACGCGTATCGGTGGCCAGGGCCCGGGCCCGCGCCGGGTCGCCCAGGTCCACTGCCACCATGCCGCTGAAGCCCGACATCTGCTGTGCGGCCAACTCACACTGGGGGTGGGACTCCAGACCGGGGTAGAAGACCCGTTCGATAGCACTGTGAGCTTCCAGGAATCTGGCTACGGCCATTCCGTTCTCGTTGTGGCGCTCCATACGGACATGGAGCGTCTTGGTGCCGCGCAGGCACAGCCAGGCGTCCGTCGGCCCCGGGACGGCCCCCGTGGACTTCCGAACGAAAAGGATGTCCTCGGCGAGGTCGTCACTGTTGACCACGAGCGCGCCGCCGATGATGTCGGAATGGCCGTTGAGGTACTTCGTGGAGGAGTGCATGGTCACGTCCGCGCCCAACGCGAGCGGGCGCTGGTTGAATGGCGACGCGAACGTGTTGTCCACCATGAGAAGGGCGTCTCCCTCGTGGGCGATATTGGCTGCCGCTTGGATGTCACAGATCCTCATCATCGGATTCGTGGGCGTCTCGACATGGACCAGCCGGGTGTTGAACTGCATCGCGTCATGAATCCGCTGCGGATCCCTCGTGTCCACGAACGAGAATTCCAGTCCGAGCTTCGCCAGGACACGTGTGTACATGCGCGTCACGCCCCCGTACGTATTCTCTTCGCACACCACGTGGTCGCCGGCGGAGAGGCGCTTGACCACGGCTTCGATCGCCGCCAACCCGCTCGAGAACGCGATCCCGTGGGTCCCGCCCTCGAGGGCCGCCACCTTCCGCTCGAGCCCCTCTACCGTGGGGTTCTTCACGCGGGCGTAATCGTAGCCCTGCTTGGGTACGGCGACGTCCGGTTGGACGTACGTTGAAGTCTGGAAGATTGGTGACACGATCGCACCCGTCATCGGTTCAGGCTTTTGCCCAGCGTGTACCGCGAGGGTCCCGAAGCGGGTGCCGTCCGATGATGGTTTCGTCATTCAGTCCCTCTTGTTGGGTCCGGTCTCAGGGTTGGGTCGGTCTCGGTCGGTTCAACAAGTAGAGGTATAATGGGCGCCGCGATCGACACTAGGGAAGACCCGCTCCACCGCGTGAGCGATCCCCCACCATCACACTAAGTCGTTGACGGTGCTCCAGCACCCTGGGTAGTGTTCCCGGGGCCACCCGATCCCGGTGGCCCGTGACCCGAAAAGGAGGTGGCCATGTCCCTGAACGGCTTCTGAATACATGCCTGTGACGATTCCAGACGGGCTTATCGTGAGCGTATCGGGATTTCGGGGAAGAGTCGGGGACCCGTTGACGCCCGAACTCGTCTGTTCCTTGGCGACGGCATTCGGGTCCTTCCTAAGACGCTCGGCGGGTGTTGGAGATGCCCGGGGCCGCGACGTCTTGATCGGAAGGGACTCCCGAACCTCGGGGCCGATGCTCGCTGGGGCCGCGTCATCGGGCCTCGTGTCCGTTGGCTGCGACGTTGTGGATCTCGGTGTGGTGGCTACGCCGACGCTCATGCTTGCGGTCGAGAAATCGGAGGCCCTCGGTGGCATTGCGGTCACGGCCAGCCACAATCCGGCGGAATGGAATGCGCTCAAATTTGCGGCCCCGGAGGGCACATTCCTGGATGCTGAGACGATGTCGGCCTTCCTGGAGTTCGCCCTACACGACTATCCCGCCCGCGCTTCTTGGGACGACCTCGGAACGGTGCGGGCCGACAATGGAGCCGCTGGTCGTCACATCGACGCCATCCTCGAGTTGCCACAGTTGGATTTTCCGGCGTTGCGCGCCCGGGGGTTCAAGGTCGCGCTCGACTGCGTGCGAGGCGCGGGGGCTAGCATCATGCCTCAGCTCCTCGATGCCCTGGGGTGCGAGGTCGTGGCGGTGAACACCGAGATGGACGGACGCTTTCCGCGCGATCCCGAACCGACGGCCGGCAACCTCGCGGATTTCGCCGACTACGTGCGCAGCGAAGGTGTCGATCTGGGGTTGGCTGTCGATCCCGATGTGGACCGCTTGGCACTGGTCGACGAGAGGGGCGTTCCTTTGGGGGAGGACCTGACACTCGCGCTCGCCTCAGCGGTGGTACTCCGGCGAACGTCGGGAATCGTCGTGACCAACCTCTCGACCAGTCGAGTAGTGGAGGATGTAGCTCGGGCCCACGGAGGCGAGCTCGTCCGAGCGCCGGTCGGGGAGATCAACGTAGCGCGTCGAATGCAGTCTGAGGGTGCGGTCGTGGGGGGAGAGGGGAACGGTGGCGTGATTCTGCCCAACCTCCACCACACCCGGGACGCACCGGTGGCTTCGGCACTTATTTTGCAGCATCTGGTAGATGAAGCGTCGACGCTTTCGGCCGCGGTGGATCGGTGGCCGGTGTATACGATCGTGAAGACGAAGATCGATTTTCCGAGGGAGGCGCTTTCTGAGGCGTATGCTGAGCTGGAGCGCCAGCTCGTGAGCGACGGGGTCGACTCGACCGATGGTGCTCGCATGCACTGGGCGGAGGACCAGGCTTGGCTGCACGTCCGGCCCTCGGGTACGGAGCCGATCGTGCGTCTGATCGCGGAAGCGCCGGGGCGGCGCGAAGCCGAAGAGTTGATCGAGCGGGCGACCGCCGTCCTGGAAGGGGTGCGGTAGTCCGGAGTCGTAACAGGGGAGTTTAGAGAACAGAGTCGCAAGCACAGAGGACAGTGGGATATGTGTGGAATCGTCGGATACGTGGGATCCAAAGAAGCGGGCCCGATCCTCGTGGAGGGGCTTCGCCGCCTCGAATACCGGGGGTATGATTCGGCGGGCCTGACCGTGATCAGCCCTGAGGGGCGCCTATCTACGATAAAGGAAGCGGGTAAGCTCGCGCAGTTGGAGCGTGTCCTCGAAGAGGGCATGCCGTCGGGTACTTGCGGGATCGCCCATACGCGCTGGGCGACGCATGGCGCTCCCGACCGCACGAATGCACATCCGCACTGGAGCCAGGCGAGAGACATCGCTTTGGTTCACAATGGGATCTTCGAGAACGCCGATGTGCTTCGATCCAAGCTTTCGGATCTCGGATACGTGTTCGAAACGGAGACGGACACGGAGGCGGTCGTCCATCTCATCGATGAGGCCTTCAAGGAAAATTCCGCCCTCGAGGATGCGGTTCTGGCGGCGCTCGAACAGGTCAAGGGGGCGTATGGAATGGCGGTGGTGAGCAGCCGCGACCCGGGAAAGATCGTGGTTGCCCGAAAGGGGAGCCCGCTGCTCATCGGGATCGGCAAGAATGGTGAGCACCTCGTCGGCTCCGATGCATCGGCTGTGATCCAGCACACCAGGGATGTCGTGTATCTCGACGACGGCGATTGCGCGGTTCTCACCTCTGAGGGATACCGAGTCTTCCACATCGAGCAGGGCGACGTACGGAGATCCATCCATCGGATCGACTGGGATCTTAAGGCCGCCGAAAAGGGCGGCTACGAGCACTTCATGCTGAAGGAGATTTGCGAGCAGCCGGAGAGCCTTCGGGACGTTATGCGTGGGCGGTTGTTGGAGGAGACCGGAGATGCGCGCTTGGGTGGGATCACGCTGTCGGACGAAGAGTTGGCGGGAATCCGCCGAATCGTGATCACGGCGTGCGGGACGAGCTGGCATGCGGCCCTCATCGGCGAATACATGCTCGAAGAACTCGCGGGCATACCCGTCGAGGTCGAATACGCGTCTGAGTTCCGCTATCGGAGTCCGGTGATCGAAGACGGTACGCTGGTCTTGGCGATCAGCCAATCCGGTGAGACCGCCGACACCCTCGCGGCGCTTGAGGAGGCTCGCTCACGTGGCGCCTTGACCATGGGCATCGTCAACGTGGTCGGATCGTCGATCGCCCGAAAAACGGACTTCGGCATCTATCTTCACGCCGGCCCGGAGGTCGGGGTTGCGTCGACAAAGGCCTTCACGAGTCAGATCGTCGCCCTCGCGCTGTTCACACTCTACCTGGGGCGTCGCCGGAACCGCTCCATTCTCCAAGGAAGGGAGCTGGTTGCGGCCCTTCGGGAACTACCCGATCAGGTGGCGCAGGCGCTCAAGCTGGAGCCGCTTACGAAGGAACTCGCGGCCGCGTATGGTGACACCCGCAATTTTCTCTATCTGGGCCGTGGATATCAGTTTCCCGTGGCGCTCGAGGGGGCGCTTAAACTCAAGGAAGTGAGTTACATCCACGCAGAGGGATACCCAGCGGCTGAGATGAAGCATGGCCCGATCGCCCTCATCGACCAAAACATGCCGGTGGTGGCGCTCGCTCCACGGGATCCTGTGTATGCGAAAGTTGTTTCCAATATCGAGGAAGTGAGCGCCCGAGGCGGCCGCATCCTGGCAGTGGTGAGTGGGGACGCGCCGGAATTGATCGGCAAGGTGGATCGCCTTATCGAGGTGCCTCAGACTATTCCCGCTTTGTTGCCCGTGCTCACCTCGATTCCGCTGCAGCTCTTGGCCTACCATGCGGCCATCTTCCGGAACAAGAACGTGGATCAGCCACGCAACCTGGCCAAGTCGGTCACGGTGGAGTGACGAGCGGGCCTTCCTCGTGTGAGGGTCGTGTGAGGGTCGTGTGAGGGTCGTGCTTCAGCGCGTTCGCGAAGCGAATGTCACGATAGACGGAAGGGTGGTCGGCGAGATCGGTCTCGGGCAGCTCCTGCTGGTGGGTTTCAAGGCCGATGACACGACCGACCAAGTAGAGTGGATGGCCGACAAGGTGACCGGGCTCCGTATCTTCCAGGATGACGCCGGCAAGATGAATCTGACGCTGGCGGACGTGGATGGCTCCATTCTCGTGGTGAGCCAATTCACTCTTTACGGAGACGTCCATAAAGGCCGGCGGCTGAGTTTCATTGATGCCGCGCCGCCCGAGACCGCGATACCGCTGTACGATCACTTCGTCGAGCTTCTCAAGGCCCGCCGGCCGGGCCGGATCGCCACCGGTGAATTCGGCGCGATGATGGATGTCTCCCTGACGAATGATGGGCCAGTGACATTGGTCATCGACCGGTGAGTGGACCACCACCCCTGGTGCTTGCGTCGGCTTCGCCGCGCCGCAGTGATTGCCTCCGAATGCTCGGCTTGAGCTTCACGGTCCAGCCCGCTGAGGTTCTCGAGAGCGTCCAACCCGAAGAATCGGCTGAGGCCCACGTCGAGCGTCTCGCTCGAGACAAGGCTACCGCGGTCGCGTCCGTCCGTCCCGGTGAGGTCGTGCTCGGGGGCGATACCGTCGTAACGCTGGACGGCGAAATTCTGGGGAAGCCGTCGGGGCCGATGGACGCGGAGGCCATGTTGGTACGACTGTCAGGTCGAACTCACAGCGTGGCCAGCGGCCTCGCGCTCGCCCTTCCCTCCGGTGAGGTCCGGAGCGGATCTTCGACCACTGAGGTCACGTTCCGTCCCTTTCCACGAGCGTTCGCGCGCGCCTACGTGGCGACCGGGGAGCCTCTCGACAAAGCTGGGGCGTATGGCGTTCAAGGGCTCGGCTCTGCGCTGGTGACCGAAATCCGGGGAGATTACTATGGCGTGGTCGGACTACCCGTGGCCATCCTCCTGAAGCTCTTGGAGGAGAGCGGGTGGGAGTACGCTTTTCCATCTTCAACAGCCTTCTAGGTCATGAGTGGCACTCCATCGATTCTCGCCATCGACCAGGGTACGACGGGCACCACGTGCCTCGTGCTCTCCGAGGATGGTCGGGTCCTTGGACGTGCTTATTCGGAGTTCACGCAATATTTCCCACAGCCTGGCTGGGTCGAACACGACGCGTTGGAAATCTGGGGGGTCACGCACTCTGTAGCCCGCGAGGCTTTGGACGCCGCCCACGAGGCCGATGTCAGGGGAATCGGGGTCACGAACCAACGCGAGACGATCGTCCTTTGGGATCGTGAGACGCTGGAGCCCGTCCACAACGCCATCGTCTGGCAGGACCGCCGTACCGCCGGATTGTGTGCCGAGCTCAAAGAGGCGGGCCACGAGGCGGAGGTCCGCGAGCGCACCGGACTCCTGTTGGATCCCTACTTTTCAGGTACCAAGCTGCTTTGGCTCCTTCGCGAGCGTCCGGAGCTTCGGACCCGGGCCGAAGCTGGGGAGCTGGCGGTCGGAACGATCGACACGTGGCTGATCGCACGGCTCACGAAGGGGGAGGTCCACGCGACGGACCCCACCAATGCGTCCCGTACGTTGCTGTACAATCTGTCACTCGCGGCGTGGGATCCCTGGCTTCTCGATACGCTCGAGATCCCCGAGGCGATTCTTCCGGAGGTGCGAGCCAGCAGCGGAGACTTCGGGGTGGCTCAGGGCGAGGCGCTGGGGATTGAGGTTCCGGTCGCGGGGGTCGCGGGCGATCAACAGGCGGCGCTGTTCGGGCAGGGATGCTGGTCTCCCGGTTTGACGAAAACCACGTACGGTACGGGTGCCTTCCTGCTCATGCATACGGGGGACCGAATCGTACCCTCGAGTCACGGCCTCCTCACGACGGCGGCGTGTGATTCACGAGGAGGGTTGGCGTTCGCCCTCGAGGGCTCGGTGTTCATCGCCGGGGCCGCGATTCAATGGCTTCGTGATGGGCTGGGCCTCATCGACGACCCGTCTGAGTCTGAGGCGATGGCTGCAGGATTGGAGTCGAATGCCGGAGTCTACTTCGTACCGGCCTTCGTGGGGCTCGGGGCACCACATTGGGTGCCGGACGCTCGTGGAGCCCTCTTCGGTCTTACGCGAGGTACGACGCGCGAACATTTGGTGCGGGCCGCGCTGGAGGCGATGGCATACGGCACGCACGAGGTTCTCGATGCCATGGAGGCCGACTCCTCGACGAAATTAACAGAGTTACGCGTCGACGGTGGAGCGGCGATGAACGATTGGCTTATGGCCTTTCAAGCCGGGTTGTTGGGGGTCACGGTGCGCCGCCCGGATGTGGTGGAGACCACGGCTTTGGGAGCGGCGGGTTTGGCCGGACTCGCGGTCGGAATCTGGTCCAACGCCGACGACTTTCTCGCTTCCCAGGGGGGGGGCACCCGGTTCACCTCAAGCATGTCAGAGCACGAGCGTACCACGCTTCTGGCGGGTTGGGCCGAGGCTGTTCAGGCCGTGAAGGAACTGGCCGAGAGCCACGCCCGGTCCTATGTCTAGTGTGCCACGCTGGTGTCCAGTCGCCTGTATCGGCCAATCCGGAAACTCGGACCCGAGCGAATCAAGGGGAGTACTTAACTTGAGGGGGACTCGTCCATGTGGCTCGTCTACGAAGGGCACGCAAGCTGAGGGGGACTCGAGAGTGAGAAAATACGTGTGTATCGCGGTACTCGGGATCCTGCTCTCCGGCTCCGGCTTGGGCTGCAGCATCACCAAAGCGACTCCGTTCATCGCCCAGGAGGACGCCAGGATCAATATCGAAGTCATCAACCATGGTTTCGAGGATGCCACACTGCATGCGATGTGGACCGGGAAGCGCGTCCGCCTGGGCACCGTCAGCGGAACCAGAACGGCCACCTTCATGCTTCCGTGGGCCGTGCCCTACGCGCTTCAAATAGAAATCGACCTGCTGGCCTCTGTCGCTTGCACGACGCGTCCGATCGTGGCCGATCCCGGTGACATCATCCTCGTGGAAATTCGGCAGGACCTCAGAAATTGCGGCTATGGCTTTTAGGGTATAGAGCACCGGTGGCTCCGCTCTCACGGGGCACTTGGTTCGGTACCCGTTTTTCGGACGTCCTTAAGAGTGTAGCCAACGACGAATAGGGCTCCGAGGCCCCCTACCAGGAAGGACGAAAAGAACGCGGTGGAGGCGCCTGCCAAGAGCACGATGCGACCTCCCGGGGTCAGACGCTTCAGCGACTGCCCCTCCAGTGCAGCGGCGAACGCCGCTAGTGCCACCATGGACATCATCGCCTTCCCGGCCACCACCGGCCAGGCACCCCCTAGGGCGAGTTCGGGGTGCACCACCATGAGAAGCGGAATGAGATAGAGGCCCTTCGCGTATTTCCACGCCTGGAACCCTGTGCGCATGGGGTCCGATCCCGCTACGCCCGCGGCTGCGTACGCGGCGAGGCAAACGGGGGGAGTGACGTTGGAGTCCTGGGAGTACCAGAACACGAGCATGTGAGCGATCAGGACAGGAAGACCGAACTCATTGATCAGTACCGGGCCGGCGAGGACGATAAGGATTACGTAGCTTGCGGTTACGGGAAGCCCCATCCCCAGCACGAGACTGGCCAGAAGCAGAAGCAGAAGGGCAAGAAAGAGATTCCCCTGGGACAGAGAAAGCATGAGAGAGGAAAACTTGAGACCGAGACCGGTAAGGCCGACGATGCCCACCATGATTCCTGCGACGGCACAGGCCAAGCTCATTGGCAGGGTATTTCGGCCGGCGATGACGAAAGCATCCACAATGCGGACGATGCCGCCCCCGACCCAGATCGCCCGGGGCCCATGAGCCGCCTCGCCCGGCTCTGAGTCCCTTCGATTTCCCGGTGCAGTCCGGTCCCATACGGCTCGCGCCGCCGCCAGCGCCGCGACTGCCAGGCACGAAAGAAATCCGACTCTGGCCACCGAAAAATCCATGAGCAGCGCGGCCATCAGGACCACTAGCGCCATGAGGAAGTGCCAGCCCTTCGCCAACGTGGTCCCGAACCGCGGAAGCTGGGATGCCGGAAGGCCCTCGAGATTTCTCGCGACAGCCACGATATGTACGAAGACGAACACCGTTCCCATGTAGAGAATCGCGGGAATGACTGCCGCCTTGACGACCTCCAGATAGGGCAGGCCCGTATACTCAGCCATCAGGAACGCTCCGGCCCCCATGATAGGGGGAAGGATTTGGCCCCCGGTGCTCGCCGCCGCCTCGATCCCGCCGGCCTCTTCGGCGCGGTAGCCGACTTTTTTCATGAGAGGAATGGTGAACGCCCCGCTAGTCACGACGTTGGCGATGGCACTCCCGGATATGGATCCCATGGCTGCGGAGGCCAGAACCGCCGCCTTCGCTGGCCCGCCCCTCTGTCTTCCGGTGAGCGCGTATGCGAGGTCGATGAAGAACTTGCCCGCGCCCGTGACCTCCAGGAGCGCCCCGAACAGGATAAAGATGAAGACGAAGGAGGAGGCCACGCCCAAGGGAATCCCGTATATCCCCTCCTGGCCCAGATAAAGCTGTCCCACGAGCCGTCCGGTGCTATAGCCCCCATGCCGAAGAACGCCCGGGAGGAACGGACCCGCGTATCCATAGCCAATGAAACAGGTGGCAATGAACGAAATCGGCCACCCCAGCGCCCTTCGGCTCGCCTCGAGGAGCGTGACCACCGCCACCGTGCCGACGAAAACGTCGGCGGTGCTCCAGGCCCCGGCCCGGCCCACGATGGCGTCCAGGTTGAGCGTCAGATAGAGGGCCGCGAAGATGGAGCCGGCGATGAGAACGCCGTCCACCATCCATGCCAAGGCACCTCGGACTCTCAGCCCTGCACGACCCTTCGTAGAAGAGACTCGACCCCCCGTCGAAGAGACTCGCCCCCTCGTCGGAAACAGGAGAAACGCCAACACCTGAACGACCGCGAGATGGAACCCCCTCTCGTAGAAGAGTCCGAGCGGCCGAACGCCGGCTATGTAGAGTTGGAATAGCGAGAGGGCGATCGTGAGAACGACGAAGGTCACAGCGGGAAAGGTGGGGAGGCCCAGGTCCCTCCTCGGGATCGAAGGCTCGCCAATGGAGTTCACTTCTTCAACAGGCCTCTCATCCGCGGGCGCCGATGTCAGGATGCCTCACGGGGAAAGGATCAGACGATCGGGCACCTCGTATCCTGCTTCCACGAAAAAGCGAACGGCACCTGGGTGCAGTGGGATGGGAGAGACGCTCAGGGTGTACCCTGGCGAGATGTAGCTTGCCGCAGGATGCACGCCAGCCAGCTCCGCCTGTACCGCGGATAGCGTCTGAATCAGATTGTATACGAGTTCCTCCGACATGTCGGCGCGAACCACGAGCAGGTTTGGCGTACTCAGCGTTTCCACCTCGACTTCCTGGCCGGGGTACGTACCTGGAAGGAAGAAATCCCGGATCACTGTGGGGTCCAGAACCGCAGTGTTTTCTACTTCAGCCATCGCGATGGGGATGAGTCGCACCGGCCGGGCCGTAGCCAAGTCCACGATGGCGCTGGTGGGCGGGCCGGCGCTTACGAATCCAGCGTCTATGTTTCCGTCTCGGAGGGCAGAAGCAGTCTCATTGAAGTTGAGACGCTGGGGCTGAAAATCGTCGTAGCCAATCCCGTTTCCTTCCAGTAAGGTTCGCGCGGCAACTTCGGTCCCACTGCCGGGTGCTCCCACGGAGATTCGGCGCCCCACGAGGTCACTGAGGCTCTCCACTCCGGTCCCTTCCACGGTGACCAGGTGAAGCACGTTCGGATAGAGCGCGGTGAGCGCGAGAACTTGTGCAGGCTCTCGCTCCGAAAAGGATCCAATCGCGTAAAACACCTCGTGGGCAGACGTACCCATCGAGAAAGCAACTTGGACATCGCCGCCTAAGAGCAGGCTAAGATTCTCGACCGAGCCGCCCGTGACCTCAGCTACGAAATCATGCGCCGGTAACTCGCGGCTCCAGAGCTCCGCGATCGATCCCCCCAGCACGTAGTAGACACCTCCGGTGCCCGCCGTCGCAAGGGCGAGGATGTCGGGTCGGTCCACTGGGGCGCATCCGTGTGAAGTCAGGACGGCAAGAAGGAGGGCCGCACTCCACAGCGATCGGGTTTCGCGAAGCATCGCTGTCAAAGTCGAATGATGGGAGGTGCCGTCATGGCTGCGAGGAACGGCAGCAATTCTATGAGTGGGGGGATGGCGGGGCAAGAAGACTCCCGCATCTCCTGGCTGAACCGTGGTCCACGCCACTTGCTGGTTTAGCACAAAAATTCTATTGTTATCGATTACCTTGCGAAACTTGCCCACGTGCCACTGGTGCTACCGTATCGGCGGGATTCGGCAAGTACGGACAGATTGTCGGGGCCCTGCGCCCCCATGGAGAGCAAGTGAAAGTGCCTGGTAGGTCCTCGCAGTTGGGTCGTCTCAGGTAGCATCCGATGAGCGTTCACCGTCACTCGCACGCGCGAGTACGCACTTGCCCCGAATCTCGAAAGCGAGGCCGAAGAGGGCTGCGCATTGGAGAAGCGTGCGGGTGAGCTGAGGCAGGTGATTTCGGTTCCTCGAGCGGCCTTCTCCAAATGTGGGGGGGCCGTTTTTTGTTAGGAGTCCTTTTCATCATAGTAGTTTTTTGTTGGAAGGTAGGGTTGGAGTTCAACGTAGGGAGACGCATGAAACTGGAGTTGAACCTCAGACTAGGAATGCCGCTCCAGGGATCCCCTGTGGAGATTGGCTGGTCTTCCCCGACCTCCCCAACCCTATGGTGACCCGGGAGCGCAACCGAAACGGATTCCCTGTGCGTCAGGGTCTCTATGACCCCCGCAACGAGCACGATGCTTGTGGCATCGGTTTCGTCGCGAACATGCACGGCCTCAGGAGCAACGAGATCGTCCAGCAGGGCCTGCAGATCCTTCTCAACCTGGACCACCGTGGCGCGGTGGGCGCCGACCCTACAATCGGGGACGGTGCCGGGATCCTCCTTCAGGTGCCGCACGACTTCTTGGTCAGGGCCACGGAGAAACTTGGGTTCAAGTTGCCTGAGCCCGGATACTACGGGGTTGGTAATGTCTTTCTTCCACGTGCCGCCGCCGCCCGTGCGGCTTGTGAAGCTGAGCTTGAAAATATGGCCAAGGCAGAGGGTCAAAAGCCCCTGGGATGGCGCGACGTTCCCGTCAATAGGGATGGGCTTAGCGATACCCTCCTCGCGACCGAGCCTGTGATCCGCCAGTTCTTCATTGCACGAGGTGAGGGCTGTTCGGATCAGGACGCATTCGAACGGAAGCTCTTCGTCATCCGACGCCAGGCGGAGATCTCTGCGGAGAAGATTGAGGGCACGCAGGACTTTTACATCTGCACCCTTTCGACCCGTGTGCTGGGTTATAAGGGAATGTTGTTGGCAAAGTACGTGGGGCGCTACTTCGTCGATCTCTTGGACGAGAACCTGGTGAGTTCTCTAGCACTCGTTCACCAGCGTTTCTCGACGAACACCTTTCCGAGTTGGAAACTCGCACAGCCTTTTCGAATGATCATTCACAACGGCGAAATCAACACGCTGCGTGGAAATCTCAACTGGATGAACGCTCGGCGCGCCACGATGCACTCGGAGGTTTTGGGTGACGATCTCGGCAAGATCTGGCCACTAATCCACGAAGATCAGTCCGATTCGGCGTGTCTCGACAACGCCCTTGAGTTGCTGGTACAGGGAGGGTATTCCCTCGCCCACGCGACCATGATGCTTATTCCCGAGGCATGGGAGGGCAATCGGCTGATGGATCCGAAGCGCCGGGCGTTCTACGAGTATCACGCTGCCCTGATGGAGCCCTGGGACGGGCCGGCCTCTATGGCATTCACAGATGGGCGACAGATCGGTGCGACGCTGGACCGCAACGGCCTGCGGCCTTCCCGCTATGTGGTGACCGAGGACGGGTTGGTCGTCCTTGCTTCGGAGACGGGAGTGCTTCAGATCCCAGAAGAAAAGATCGTGCAGAAGTGGCGGTTGCAGCCTGGCAGGATGCTACTGATTGATACCGAGCAAGGCCGCATCATCGACGACGCAGAGATCAAGGACGAACTGGCGACGGCACACTCTTACCAGGATATCCTTGATCGGACGCAGGTCCGGGTGGGCGATCTCCCGGATTGTGCTGCTCAGTATCCAGCGATGTCCGCATCACTCCTTGATCGTCAGCAGGCCTTCGGCTACACGCAGGAATCCGTCAGGCTCATGATCGGTCCTATGGCATTGGATGGGGTAGACCCGGTCGGGTCCATGGGCAATGATACGCCGATCGCGGCAATGTCGGACCGGCCAAAGGTTCTTTATCAGTACTTTCGGCAGCGATTCGCTCAGGTCACGAACCCGCCGATCGATTCGATTCGCGAATCACTAGTGATGAGTCTCGTTTCCATGATAGGACCACGCCCAAACCTCCTCGGTTTGGATGACCGTGGCTCGCACATGCGTCTCGAGGCAAAGTATCCGATCCTGACCGACGAGGAACTGGACAAGGTTCGGTGCATCGACAAGTTCGCTGAGGGCCGATTCCGGGCCGTGACCCTTGATATGACCTATCCCGTCGAGAACGGAATCTCCGGGATGAGGATGGCCCTTGACGCCCTCCGTAAAGCCGCCGAGGAGGCAGTTGGACGAGGCGACAACATCATCGTGCTTTCCGATCGCCATCTCTCATCTGAGCGTATTGCAATCCCCGCCGTGCTTGCGACTGGGGCAGTGCACCATCACCTAATCCGCCATGGTCTCCGTACACTCGTCGGACTCGTCATCGAAACAGGAGAGGCCCACACGGTCCACGACTTCGCCGTCCTAGGGGGCTACGGGGCCGAGGGCATCAATCCGTACCTGGCGTTTGAGACGGTCAGGGATATCGTCGAGGGGGGCGAGCTGCCCGAAGGGATCACTGTAGAGATTGCGCAGGCCCAATACGTGAAGG
>CAUZVZ010000022.1:0-24360 GCA_963583605.1 Gemmatimonadales bacterium UBA6960 | reverse complement strand
CGGAGAGGCGGTCGCCGCCGCCGCCGGCGCGACGATCAAGAAGACCGTTCTGGAGCTGGGAGGAAGCGATCCCAGCGTGATTCTCGCGGACGCCGACCTAGAGACCGCCGTGTCGGCATGCGCCACTAGCCGGCTTCTCAACGCCGGGCAGAGCTGCATCGCCGCCAAAAGGCTCATCGTCGTTGACGAGGTTCGCGAGGAGTTCGAAGCCCAGCTCGTGGAGCAGATGTCTCGAGCGGTCGTGGGAGATCCCTCGAATCCGGCCACGACCATGGGCCCCCTCGCACGGGCAGACCTCAGGGACAATCTCCACCAACAGGTGACCGAAAGCGTGGCCAACGGGGCCCGGGCCCTCCTAGGTGGCGAGCTGCCCGCACCTCCCGGGTTCTTCTATCCGGTTACGATCCTCACGGATGTGGGCCCGGAAATGCCCGCCTACGAGGAGGAGCTCTTCGGGCCCGTGGCTTCCATCATTCCGGTCGCCGACGAAGCCGAGGCAATTCGGGTGGCGAACGACACCATCTACGGCCTGAGCGCCTCAGTCTACACTCAGGACATTCAGCGTGGACAGGAGATCGCCACAGAATGGCTAGACGCGGGGGCCTGCTTCGTGAACACGTTCTCGCGGTCGGACCCGCGGCTCCCGTTCGGTGGCATCAAGCAGAGCGGCTACGGACGCGAGCTCTCGCCTTTCGGTATTCGGGAGTTCGTAAACGTGAAGACCGTGTGGGTGGCTTGAGGGCTGCCGGTCTGGCCGTGCGCACCATACGATACAGTCGACTCTGTTCGCGTCCACCCAGGCTCTGTTGACCTTCCGCCAGAATGGAGGTCGCCAGCATGCGCGCGCGCTCATCTTCGCTCAAGAGGCCGACGTGCTCGCTGTACACACGAATCGCCTCTCGAACAACCTCGCTCTTGGGCTTGGACAGCCGGCAGGCGGTCCGATCAAGCCGGAGAGACGTTGCCTCGTCGAACGTAAATGTCCTTTTGATGGTAGCCATAATGGCATATCACCATCTCACCATACTGATGGAAGGGGTCTGGGCGCTACCCCCGCACCACGCCTCTTCGTATGAGCCCCCTGATCTCGTCGTCTGAGTAGCCCAACTCCGCCAACACCTCCCGCGTGTGCTCCCCCAGAAGCGGAGCGCCTCGCTCGACGGACACCGGCGTGCCGGAGAACTTCACCGGAAAGCCGATCGTGCGGACGGGCCCGAGCTTCGAGTGCTCCACCTCGACGACCATGTCTCGGGCGAGGGTTTGGGGGAAATCGAGCATTTCGCCGATGCTCGCGACCGGACCAGCCGGCACGCCCCCCTCCTCCAGCAGCCGGAGCCACTCAGACGTCGGACGCGTCTTGAAGCGCTCGCTGAGGACTGAAGCGAGCTCGTTCACGTTCTGCATGCGATCCGCGTTCTCCAGGAAGCGGGGATCCTCGGCGAGATCGGGAAGCCCCACGACCTCGACTAGCCGATGCCAAGTCGCCTGGTTCGAGCCTCCCACCGTGATCCACCCGTCGGACGTCTCGAAAGCTTGATAGGGTGCGGTCAATGGATGGGCCGAACCCAGTGGATCCGGTGAAACGCCCGTGGCCAGGGTCACGGCCGCTTGCCAGAACGACTGTGTGACGCCCGCCTCGAACAGAGATGTGTCGATCCGCTGGCCCTTGCCTGTTTCGAGTCGCTGAACGTATGCGGCCAAAATTCCCATCGCGGCGAGGATGCCGGCCGTGATATCCGTGAGGGGCGGGGCACACTTCACCGGAGGCCTTCCCTCCCCTTCGCCGGTCACGCTCATGATCCCACTGTAGCCCTGGGAAATGAGGTCGAAGCCCCCGAGGTGCGACATGGGTCCGGTCCGTCCGAACCCAGAAATCTCGCAGTAGATGAGGCCGGGATTCGACTCCTTCAGCAGATCATACCCGAGGCCGAGGCGATCCATGGTGCCGGTACGGTGATTCTCGATCAACACGTCGGCTCGATCTACCAACCGGAGAGCCACCTCGAGGCCATTTTCCTCTTTGAGGTCCAAGGCTACGCCCCGCTTGTTGCGGTTCAGCATCATGAAGGCCGCCGACTCGCCGTCCAGATCGGGAGGGCGGAACTGACGCGTCGCGTCGCCACCTATGACCTGCTCCACCTTGATCACGTCCGCGCCCATGTCGGCGAGCATCCTCCCGCACGTCGGACCCGCCATTATGTGCGCGAACTCGACGACCCGAAGTCCTACCAGCGGCCCGCTCACCTGGGCACCCTACTTGCCCTCGAATCGAGGGTCGCGCCGCTCCAGAAAGGCCTGGACGCCCTCACGGTAGTCTTCGGTCTCAAAGGCCTCGTACGCTTCCCGCCGCTCATCTTCCGTGGGCGGGGCCCCTCCGTCCGCGATCCTGCGCACGAATTTCTTGTGCCACCGGTTCACGAGTGGAGCGCCGGCCGCGATGCGATGAGCGGTGGCCCGTGCGGCCTCCGCGACGTCCTCGTCGGGGACGACTCGGTTCACAAAACCCTTGTGGTATGCCCGCTGCGCGTCGAGGAGGCCACCCTCGAGCAGAACTTCCAGAGTACCCGACACGCCGAGCAAATCGACGAGCGGACTCAACTCAGTGTAGGACATCGTGAGGCCCAGCCGGTTGATCGGTGCCCCGAAGCGGCTGGATTCGCTACAAATTCTCAGATCGCAGGACGACGCGATCTCCAACCCGCCACCCACGCACACGCCATGGATCAGTGCCACCGTCGGGTGGAGGCAGTTCCGGAGCGCGCAAAGCGCGGACTCCAGAGCCCGAGCATATTCCTGAACCTGCTCTGGCGTGTGGCGCTCGTCGGGGAATCCCCCGATGTCGGAGCCCGCGGAGAACGCCCGGTTCCCGGAACCCTCGATCACGACACAGCGGACGTCATCTTCTCCCCCAAGAACCGTCATGACATCGGCAAGCGCCTCCCACCCCCGCCGATCCAGAACATTCAGCCGGTCTGGATGACTCAGGGAGACGATGGCCAGATGATCCTCACGGCTGACCGTCACTCGGTCCGACATTCTCACTCCGCCTCAAAACGGTAAAACAGTTCCACAGGCCCGACGGCCTCCACAGAAAACCCAGTGGGGATCGCGGGAACGTATGGGACCATGGGGCACATGGCCACGCGTCCCATCAGAGCATCGTCGGTGCCTGAGCGCCCACTCCACCATCGGGCCCCCGCAGAGAATCCCGGCTTGACCGGTTCAGACCGCCCCCACACGTTATTCTGATCCGGCGATGGACCCTCGTTTTTCCTGTCCTTCACAGCGGAGGAATAGATGCCGATCTACGAGTACTCATGCGAATCGTGTGGGCATGAGTTCGAGACATTGGTTCTCGGAAAAACAAAGCCTGAGTGCCCCTCCTGCCAGAGTCAGGATCTCAAACGGCTTCTCTCCTTGCCGAGAGTGCACTCATCGTCCACGAAGGACATGAGCATGAGAGCCGCGAAAAAGCGCGACAAGGCACAGGCCTCAGAGCGGATCATCGAGCAACGCAAGTACATGGAATCCCACAAGGACTAGCGTCCGCTTACAGCCAAGGGATCAGCTCCAGACCGAAGGCAGATCATCTGCCGACCAAAAGGCTTTGTTTTTTCCTGTCCCGCTCCCTAGATTGCGTTGGCCTTTTTACGCCTGGGGATTGGATGGCACTGAACGTGTCGGAATCCACCGGAGGACAAGGTATGAAGACACTCGCTGCTAGCGCCGTGGTGCTTGGAATCTGGCTCTCGCTATGGAGTCAGCCCATCGGCGTGAGCGTAGTTGGTTCTGCGGCCGCGGCGACCCCGTGGAACGTTGGCGAAGCCATCTTCTTCCCAGAGGCCGTCCCCCTTTCGGCGGCCGTCCCCCTCCCGGCCGTGGCGGCCGCGGAGCTGAACGAGGTCATCGGGGAGTACTGCCTCCGGTGCCACAATGAACGCCGGCTGAGCGGAAACCTGTCTCTTGAAGGCTTCGATGTCGCATCCGCGCACGTGCAAGCTGAGACCGCCGAGAAAATGATCGTGAAGCTCCGGGCCGGCATGATGCCGCCTCCTGGGGAGGACCGACCGTCTCCGGACACCCTCCTCGCGCTCGTCGAGACCCTCGAAGCCGTGGTCGACGAAGCCGCGGCGGCCAATCCGAATCCTGGCATTCGCAGGTTCCAGAGGCTCACTCGAGCCGAATACGCCAGGGTGATCCGTGACCTCCTCGCGCTTGAAGTGGACGCCGGGCGTTGGCTCCCGGCCGACACCTACCTGGGCAACTTCGACAACATGTCGGACGCTCAGGGACTCTCCGTCACCCTGATGGAGGCGTACTTGAGGGCCGCGACCGAGGTCAGCCGGCTGGCCGTTGGCAATCCGGGGGCGCTTTCGACCCCAACCACGTATACGATCCCGATCGAGGTCTCACAGCACGCGTGGGACCACATCGAGGGCACGCCCTTCGGGACGCGAGGCGGGATGGTCGTGACCCACAACTTCCCGGCAGACGGTGCGTACGTCTTCGAGGTGGAGACCCTCTTCGGTAGGGGGACGGGGTTCGAGGACATCGACTTGGCAATCAACGGAGAAGCAGTCGCGCTTCTGGCTCTGGAGCACAACGGAGGCTCCAGAATGCCCACCCAAACTGAGCCCATCTTCGTTCCGGCCGGTCAGCATCAGGTCTCAGCGGCCTTTGTCCGGAAGATCGAGGGCCCCTACGAGGATCGACTCAGCCCGTTCGCCTGGTCCTCCGTCGGCGGGGAGGACTCGCAGTCCTGGGCGAACTACGGTATGACGGCGTTGCCGCACCTGCGCAAACTGATGATCACGGGGCCGGTCTTCGCCGCCGGTGTCTCTGAGACAGTGAGTCGTAGGGAGATTTTCACGTGTTATCCGGATGCGGCGGGTCGAGGCGAAGAGCGTGCCTGCGCTGAGTCGATCCTCTCGCGACTGGCCCGGAAAGCGTATCGGCGACCCGTCACGCCTGAGGATCTCGCGGGTCCGATGTCCTTCTACGAGTCCGCTGCAGCAGAACAGGGCTTCGAAGTCGGCGTGCGGACGGGTATCCAGGCGATTCTCGCGAGCCCGTCGTTCATCTTCCGGCTCGAGCGTGAGCCCTCCGGTGTGCCACCCGGAGAGACCTATCGATTGAGCGATCTTGATCTCGCGACGCGACTGTCCTTCTTCCTGTGGGCCACGGGGCCGGACGACGAACTCCTGACGATCGCCGCCGACGGCCAGCTGTCGGAGCCGGGCGTCCTCGCGCAGCAGGTGGACCGCATGCTCGAGGATGAGCGTGCGTCAGCGCTAGCCACGCGCTTCGCCCACCAGTGGCTGCGGCTGCAGGATGCCGCGAAGAACCGGCCGGAGCCGTTCCTCTATCCGGACTTCACCCGTCAGCTCGGCGCCGACATGGTGCGGGAGACGGAGATGTTCTTCACGCACCTCGTCCGGGAGGACCGGAGCCTGCTCGAGCTGTTCACGGCGGACTACACGTTCGTCAACGATCGACTGGCCCTTCACTACGGAATCCCCGGTGTGTCGGGCAGCGAGTTCCGGCGCGTCCAGTACCCGGCCGACACCCGGAGGGGCGTGCTGGGTCACGGGAGCGTCCTGCTGCTGACGTCCATGTCGGCGCGAACGTCACCTGTGCTGCGCGGGAAGTGGGTGATGGAGGTGCTGATGGGCACGCCCCCCCCTCCACCACCCCCCGACATACCGGCGTTCGAAGAAACCCCAGGCTCTGTGGACGGACGGCCTCTGACGACGCGCGAAGTCATGGAGCAGCACCGGGCGAATCCGACGTGCAACTCGTGTCACCGCTTCATGGACCCCATCGGCCTGGCGCTCGACAGCTACGACGTGACCGGCAGGTTCCGGATCCGGGAGAACGGCAGGCCGCTAGACACACGCGGCACCTTCTATGACGGTACTGAGGTGGGCTCCCTGAGCGACCTCACGGAGGTACTCTTGAAGCGGCCGCTCCCGTTGGTGAGGAACTTCACGGCGAATCTGCTCTCCTACGCGATGGGCAGGCGCGTCGAGTACTACGACCAACCGACGATCCGGGCGATCGACCGGGTGGCTGAGGCGAACGACTATCGGATGTCCTCGTTAATCCTGGGGGTCGTGCGGAGCGACCCGTTCCAGATGATGCGAACTCGAGCAGCGCAGTAGGCTGAACCCCAACAAGGGATCTACAACCATGGATTTCATCACAGGGAAACACCTCCCCCGCAGGACTTTCATTCGAGGCGCAGGCGCCGCGGTCGCGTTGCCGTTCCTGGACGCGATGGTGCCCGCCGGACGACTCTGGCGTGACGCGACGCAGCAGGCCTCCGCGACGCGCCTCGTGTGCATCGAAGAGTCCATGGGCGCGGCCGGCTCGAACCGGTGGGGAGATGAGCAGCACCTGTTTTCTCCCTCTCAGGTCGGTCGGGGCTTCGAGATTTCGCCATCGAGTCAGCTGGCGTCCTTGGAGGAGTTCCAAGATTACATGACCATCATCAGCGACACGGACTGTCGCATGGCTGAGGCGTATAACGCCGATGAGATCGGCGGCGACCACGACCGGTCGACGGGCGTGTTCCTGACGCAGTCCCATCCGAAGCAGACTCAGGGTTCGGACCTCTTTCTAGGGACCTCGCTCGATCAAATCCATGCGGGCCGCTTCGGAACGGACACCGCGCTGCCCTCGCTGGAGCTCTGCCTCGAGGGCATCGACCGTGGGGGCGGATGCGCCTACAACTACCACTGCGCGTACACGACCACACTCGCGTGGGCCTCACCCAACCAGCCGCTCCCACCCATCCGAGAGCCGAGGGCGGTCTTCGAGCGGCTCTTCGGGTCGGGGGACACGCCCGAAGACAGGGCAGCCCGACGACGGACGGACCGGAGTATGATCGACTGGATCGCGAACGAAGTCGCGCGCTTGAGACGCGAGCTCGGGGCCGTGGATCGCGCGGCCTTGGACGAGTACGTCACGCATATCCGAGAGATTGAGCGCCGAATCCAGCTCGTCGAGGCGCGCAACGCGAGTGGTGAAGAGAGAGAGATGCCCGAGGCGCCCTCCGGCGTTCCGGACGACTGGGAGGAGCACATCAGGCTGATGTTCGACCTACAAGTGCTCGCGCTCCAATCCGACATGACGCGTGTGATCACGTTCAAGACGGGCTTCGATCAGTCGAACAGGAGCTTTCCGCAGAGCGGCACGAACAGATCAATCCACGGGGCGTCGCACCACGGCAACGTCCCCGAGGACATCCTAGAATACAACATGATCAACACATACCGGACGAGCCAACTCGGCTACTTCCTGGCCAAGATGCGCGACACGATGGATGGGGAGGCGTCTCTGCTGGACAAGACCGCGATCGTCTGGGGCTCGCCCATGGCCGATCCGAACCTCCACGACCACCGCCGTTGCCCGCTCATGCTGTTGGGTCACGCGAACGGAGCCCTTGAGGGTAACCTCCATCTGAGGGCCCCGCTCGGCACACCGATGGCGAACGTCTTCGTGAACTTGATGCAACGTATCGGGCACGACATAGAGGGCTTCGGCGACAGCACGGGGAACTTCGATCTGAGCTTCCCAGGCGGCGGCGTATCCGGCGGAGGAAGAGGCGCATGAAGGGCGTAAAATCGATGGCCGCCTTGGGCTTGGTGGCGGTGCTCTGTGGGGCAGTGCTCCAAACCGACGGGCCGCTCATCGACGCCGCGAGGAATGGTGACGTAGAGGCCGTACGGTCGCTGTTGTCCGAAGGCGCCGACGTGAATGCGGCACAAGGCGACGGGATGACCGCCCTCCACTGGGCTGCGGAGCTCGCCCACACGGCGGTCGCGGATCTGCTTCTGTCCGTGGGTGCCGACGTGGAGGCCAAGACCCGCATCGGCAGCTACACGCCGCTACACCTGGCCAGCCGCAGCGGGAACGGCCCGATCGCGAGCGCGCTTCTCGATGCGGGCGCCGATCCCCAAGCGACCACCACGAACAGTGGTGTCACCCCCCTTCACCTCGCCGCCGCCGCCTTGGGCGGCGCTGAGGTCGTTACCGAGCTCTTGATGCACGGCGCTGAGGTGGACGCGCGCGAGGCGTCGTCAGGGCAAACCGCACTGATGTTCGCAGCCAGCTTCAATCGCGCGGAGGCGGTCGCCGCGTTACTCGAACACGACGCCGACCCGTCGATGCAGACCAAGGGCATCGATGTATTCCGGAACATGGCCATCGATCGGGAAGCCAGCGTTCGTTTGGACGACGCCATGGCTGAGTTTCAGGATGCCGCAGCAGCAGGAACGGACTGGGAGCCCAGCCCGACCCAGATTCAGGCGGCGATCAGGGCTCAGCGTGACTTTCTGCTTTCCGGATACGATCCGGGACCGGTCAACGGAGAGATGTTGGCGAGGGTAAACTCCGAATATCCCGGGGGACCGATGGTGACGCACCCACCCTACCGAGAGTCGCTTGTCGGAAGGACGGGCGGCATGTCGGCACTTCTTCATGCCGCTCGGGAGGGTCACATCGAGTCGGCGCTCGCCCTCCTCGACGGGGGTGCTGACATCGATCAGGTCAGCGCCGACAATACCAGTCCTCTTCTGGTGGCTACGCTCAACGGCCAGTTCGACCTGGCGATGGTCTTGATCAAGCATGGTGCGGATCCGAACGTGGCGGCCTCCGTCGACGGAGCGGCGCCCCTATTCGCAACCCTTCAGACTCAGTGGGCTCCCCAGTCCAACTTTCCGCAGCCCCGCGCGCAGGATAATCAGCAAACGGAGCACATCGACGTGTTGAAGGCGCTCCTGGAGGCGGGGGCCGACCCTGACGTGCGTCTCAACGAGCATCTGTGGTACTGGGAATACGGCCTTACGAAGATCGGGCTCGACCTCACCGGCGCGACGGCGTTCTGGCGGACCGCCTTGGCCCAGGACATCCCGGCGATGCGGCTGCTCGCTTCCCACGGCGCCGACGTGAACATCCCGACGCGGTGGCCGGCTGTGGGAATGCGGGAGCGCCGGCAGCAAGACGGGCGGCAGCAAGAGGACTCCGGGTTGCGCTCAGTCCCTGAGGGCGTGGAGAACGCCTACCCCATTCACGTCGCCACAGGTGGAGGATACCTCGGGCTCGGAGCTTTCAGCATGCGCAACATGCCGAACCAGTTCCTGCCCGCCGTCCGGTACCTGATCGAAGAGCAGGGTGCCGACGTGAACATGCGCGACTCGTGGCTCTATACGCCGCTGCACTACGCGGCGGCGCGGGGGGACAACGAGATGATCGAATATCTGGTGTCCCAGGGGGCTGACGTCGGAGCAATCACGCGTCTGGGGCAGTCTACGGCCGACATCGCGAGGGGTGGGCGCTCGGGTTTCTTCACGCGGGTTGCCTTCCCCGAGACGGAGGCGCTGCTGGTGAGCCTCGGTTCGACTCTGGAGTGCCTGCACACCCACTTCCTCGACACCGGGGACTTCTGTGACGGCGCCGGAGTGGATGACCCCTGGACACCCGGACCGGACGGGACGCTGCCAGGCATTGACAGAGGGGGGCGCTGACCCTCGGTCCCACCGCGCACGTCTTTCACCACGCTTCATCCAGATGCGCGCAGGCCTTTCGGCCCGTAGCTTTTCCCTTGAGCGTTCGGCATGACAGGCAGCCGATGATAGGCTGCGGAGAGATGATGAGATTGAAGCGAGTTGGCGTGGCCCTCACGATTCTGCCATTGGTGGTACTTCCGGCCTGTAGCGATGAGAGTCAGGCGGCACCCCGGTCGGGTTCGCGGGAAGCGATCACGAAGGGCGCGGATGAAAGGACCGGAGCCTACGATGTCGTGCCCGGCTGGTGGAAGGAGGTGCCGAACCACGACGACGAATGGATGTGGGGCAATGTCGCCGGAGTCGCGGTGGACAACGCCGATCGCATCATCGTAATCGCGCGCGGTGATTTCCCGGCTGACCAATCCGTCCCGAGGCGGGGTCGGACCCGCTCCACGAACTTCATCGTGGTCGCCGATCGCAACGGCAACATCGTTGAACAGTGGAGCCAGTGGGACTCGATCTTTACACTGCCTCATCAGGTGTACATCAACCCCTACGACCCGGAGCGGCATGTCTGGGTTGTCGACGGTGGTGGCGCCGACGGCCCCGGGCAGGTCGTGAAATTCACCAACGATGGGAGCGAGTTGGTGATGCGCCTCGGTGACCCCGACAATCCCAAGTCTGAGGCAACGGCTAGGGCGATCGCAGACCCCGACCCGTTCTCCTACGGGCTGCCGGCGAAGCTGGCCTTCCTCCCTGATGGCAGCTTCCTGCTGGCGGACGGCTACTGGAACTCGCGCGTCATCAAGTACACCGGGGATGGCGAGTTCGTCATGAAGTGGGGATCGCAAGGTACCGGCCCCGGGGAATTCGATCTCCTCCACGGACTCGCGCTGGATCGGGCGGGGCGGGTCTACGTCAGCGACCGGCAGAACGAGCGGATCCAGATCTTCACCCCAGGCGGCGAGTTCATTGAGGAGTGGACCGGGATCTTCGACCCCGTCAACATCTTCATCGACGAGAACGAGTCGGTATGGGTGTTGGATGCGAGTCTGAATCGGGTGTCGCGATACAGCATGGAAGGCGAGCTCCTCTATCACTGGGGCGCATACGGAGAGGCCGGGGCGCTCGGTCGTGGCACCTGGGACGGAGGCTTGTCTCTTCCTCATCAGATGGACGTGGATGAGGAGGGGAACCTCTACATCGCCTCTTACAACGGACGGTGGGTGAACAAGTTCGTGCCAAAGTCGGGAGCCGACCCGGCTAAGCTGGTCGCACCTCGTATGTTGCTGAGTCAGTAGTGCGAATCTCGTCTTCCGTCTGAGTGCTCGCTGAAGTGAGCGGTCGATGACAAGGAATCAAAGGAGTCTGGACATGCCACGTTTCTTCCAGCTGATCTGTACCAGCACGTTGATTTGCCTCGTGGGGGCTGGGGTCGGCGGAGGTCTCAGCGGGCAGTCGACCGGAAGCGATTGGGCCTATTTCGGAGGGAACAAAGCGTTCACCCGATACGCGCCGCTCGATCAGATCACCCGTGACAACGTCGATGATCTTCAGATTCTGTGGCGGCGACCGGCGGTAGATCCCGCCTTGATGGATGCTTTCCCTCGCCTGAACGTCTCAGGGAATCTGAGAGCAACCCCCATCCTGAGAGATGGCGTCCTCTACGCTCCGAACGGCGTAGGCCTGGTCGAAGCTTTTCATCCCGCTACCGGTGAGACGCTGTGGGTGCAGGAACTGGTCGCCCCCACGTTGGAGGAGGCGTCCGGACGAAGCTCACAGGGCCTGGACTACTGGGGGGAGGGTGTGGAGTGGAGATTGATCACGGTGCGGGGCAGCTACCTGTACGCGCTCGATCCACAAAATGGTCGAGCCCTTCCCGATTTCGGCGAGGGAGGGAGGGTGGACCTGGTGCCCCCCGGCGCGCGCCGCTTCAGTTGGAGTTCCGGCCCCATTGTCGTGAACGACGTTGTGGTCGTGGGAGGCACCCTGGATGGAGCCGGCGACTCGGGCACGAACTGGAGGGGCAGCGCACCTGAGGACGTGCGCGGGTTCGACGTGCGTAGCGGCCGACTCCTCTGGACGTTCCACGTCGTGCCTCGGGACGGCGAATTCGGCGCCGACACATGGGGAAATGGCTCCGGGAGAGACTCGGGCGACCTGGGGTCCTGGTGCTGCCTCAGTGCAGACCAGGAGTTGGGCTACGTCTACGTGCCCCTCACCGCCCCGACCGCCGCCTACTACGGAGGCCATCGGCCGGGCGACAACCTGTTCTCCAACAGCTTGGTGGCCCTCGACGCCGCGACGGGCGAGCGGGTGTGGCACTTCCAGATGGTCCACCACGATGTCTGGGAATACGACACCGTCGGCCCGCCAACACTAGGGGACATTGTGGTCGACGGAAGGCGCATCCAGGCCGTGATGCAGCCGAGCAAAACAGGCTTCCTGTATGTCTTCGATCGAGCGACCGGTGAACCGGTCTGGCCCATCGAAGAGCGACCGGTGCCCCAGTCGACGGTGCCCGGCGAGTACACGTCGCCCACCCAGCCGTTTCCGACCAAACCGGCTCCGTTCGCAAGGCACGGCATCACCGTGGAGGACCTCATCGACTTCCCCGAGATCCGGGATCAAGCGCGTGTGCTGGCCGACTCGTTCGTGATCGGCCCGATCTTCACTCCACCATCGGTCGTCAGCGACGAGCCGGGGGGGAAGAAGGGCACGTTGATGGTCCCCGGGTCATGGGGTTCCGGTAACTGGAACACGGGCGCGTTCGATCCCGAAACGGGCATGTACTACGCATACTCACACACAATCCCGAGGGTCTACCGGCTTGTGGAGGCCACCGATCCGAACTCAGAGATGGAGTACTGGAGCCCGGAACGTGAGGCGCCTTACCTCGACGGGTTACCGCTCACCAAGCCGCCCTGGGGTCGAATCACGGCGATCGACATGAATAGCGGCGAGCACGCTTGGATGGTGGCCAACGGGGGCGGCTTGCAGGATCACCCGGCGCTCAAGGATCTCGACGTTCCACCTCTCGGGGTCGCCAGCCGGCCGGTGGCGCTGGTCACCAAGACCCTGCTGTTCATAGGTGAGGGCGGGGACGTCTTCGGGGGGGTTCAGTCGAACATGTGGGGAAGCGCTTTCCGCGCCTACGACAAGGCCACCGGAGAGGTAGTCTGGGAAACCCAACTCCCGGCCGGCGTCACCGGTGGACCGATGACCTACATGTACGAGGGGAATCAGTACATCGTCGTCCCCATCGGCGGGAGCGAAGCGCCCGCGGAGTGGGTCGCGTTGGGGCTTCCGTGAGCACCCCCTGCTCTCACCTCCTCCTTGGCGACGGAGCGAGCCGTAACCTGAGAGAAGCTGCGGGCGATCCACGCTTCAGCTGCGGTGATTGATCATGACGAGCGGGCACTCTATCGCTTGGGCGATCTCCAACATCCGCTACCCAAAGATCTTCCGTCGTTGACCGATCCGCCGGAGGCCGAGGGTTCTGCTGCCGTGATCGTCCGTACTCACGCCCCTCAACGGTAGAACAGCTCCACAGGCCACATGGGAATCGCCGGGACATAAGTGACCATGAGGAGCATGGCCACGAGCACCGCCACGAAGTAGAGGTTGACCTTACTCACCTCCCAGATATCCGCCTTGGCGATGGAGCAGGCCGTGACCAGTACGCTGGCCACGGGTGGCGTCTGCTGGCCGATGCCGAGGTTGAGCGTGACGACGAGTCCGAAGTGAACCGGGTCGATCCCGGCGGCCAGAACCAGCGGCATCACGATCGGCACGACCAAAATGATCGCCGCAGCGGAGTGCAGGAACAGCCCCACCATCAGGAAGAACACGTTGAGGAGCGCCAGAATCGCAAGGCGGTTGTCCGTGAAATCCATGATTCCTTGAGCGACACGCTGTGGCACCTGGACTTCGGTGAGGTAGTCCCCGAGAAGGGCCGACGTCGCCACGAGGAGCATGACCACCGCAGTTTGAACACCACCTTCGAGCGTGGCCTTCCGTAGCGCCGCGAAGTTCAACTCCCGGTAGATGCCGCCCCCGATGACGATGGCCGCCACCACCGCCAAGCCTGCCCCTTCCGTGGCGGTGACCCATCCCGTGAAGATGCCGCCCAAGATGATCACCGGGAGGAATAGCGCCCAAGCAGACTCGCGAAGAGCGATGGCGACCCTTCGAAGCTGAAACGCCGCCTCCACCGGAAACCCGTTCTTCACTGCCAAGAAATACACCACGGCCATCATGAGCAGGCCGCCGAGCACCCCCGGAACGATGCCGGCGACGAAGAGCTCCACCACTGAGCTCCCGGACATGACGCCGTAGAGAATCATCGGAATCGAAGGAGGGATGATGACGGCGAGGGTGGCTGAGGACGACGTCACCGCCGCCGCGAACGGGGTCGGGTAGCCCCGCCGCGTCATGGCGGGGATGAGAATGGAGCCCAGAGCAGCGACATCTGCCACGGCGGATCCGGAAATTTCCGCAAAGAAGAGGGACGCGCTCACCGTCACCATCGCCAGCCCCCCTCGAACGAACCCTACGAGCGCGCTGGCGAGGTTGATCAAGCGCCTGGAGATCCCCGACACGTTCATGATGGCCCCGGCCAGGACGAAAAGAGGGATCGCGATCAGGGCGAACTTCAGGGTGCCTGAGTAGAGGACGAGGGCCGCGTTCGGAAGCCCCCCGAGCCCCGAGTTCGCCATCATCGCGAAGATAGCCACTACGCCGAGGGAGACCGCAATGGGCACGTTGATGAGGACCATCGCCAGCAGAGCGAGGAACATGAAGATGAGGATCATGCGTCTCCCTCCAGGCTCGGCGGTCCCTCCCACACCTCCGGCAACGTGACGAGTTCCGCGATGATGAACAGAACGGCGCCGATGGGCACGACGGATTGAGCCAAACGTTGGGGCACCCACGGAAGGCTCACGAGGGTATCGCCTCCGAGAATCCCGAAGACCCGCCAACCGGCCCACGCCGTCACCATGAAAAACAGAAGAACGAAGGCCTCTCCGAGCAGGATCAGTGGGCGACGGAGACGGGGTCCGAGTCCGTCCACCAACTTCGGGAAACCGATGTGGGAACGGTGGAGCGCGGCCAGCGCAGCCCCGTAGAAGGTGAGCCAAGCCAGAAGGATGGACGCCACCTCGTCGTACCAAACGAGCGCGGACCCGAGCCTCCTGAAGACGACGCCGGCTACCACGACCAGGGCAAGCGACACCATCAGGAGCACCACGGTAGATTCGAGGGCGCGTTGGAGCCCCTGTCGGAATCGTCGGCGCATGCGGAGTCTCAGGCGGTCACGGATCGATTTCGGAGCGGGCTGCCGCCGTCGCCGCGCTCGGTGAGCGCTGCGCCGGTCAGCGTTACGCTCCCTCGGCGAGGGCCAAAGCCTGCGCCACCAAGACGTCCCCACCCTCTACTGTGTTTCCAAATTCCTCGAAGATCTCCCTGCTAGCTCGGATGAACGCTTCCCGGTCGGCATCATTCACTTCGACGCCCGCCGCGCTGAGCTCGTCGAGGAAGTCGGAATCCATCTGAGCCGCCGTCTCGTGCACGAACGACTGGGTTTCGCTCGCGATCCTTCGGAGGGTCGCCTGGACGTCCTCAGGCAGTCGATTCCAGCTCGCTCCGACGGTGACGTAGGCCGGCGTATAGACGTGACCCGTGAGAGAGAGGTACGCCTGGACCTCCTGGAACTTGGAGGCATAGATCTGCGCCAAAGGGTTCTCCTGGCCGTCCATGACGCCTGTCTGAAGCGCCACGAAGACCTCAGAGAGGGGCATCGGCGTCGGGTTCGCTCCGAAGGCCTGAAAGAGCTTCACACGCCATATCCCGCGCGGAGTCCGGAGCTTGATTCCCGAGAGATCCGAGGGCGTCGCCACCGGCCTCGTGTTGTTCGTCACGTGGCGGAACCCGTTTTCCCAGACGGCCAGGATGGTGTACGCTCGCTCTTCGGCCTGAGGGACGAGCACCGGCCAGACGATCTCTTCTTCGATACGCCTCATGTGAGCCCGGTCCTGGACCAAATAAGGCATTTCGAAGAGGCCGAACGCGTCGACCGTGGACGACATGATGGTGGACGGAAGAGAGAGATCGAGGGTGCCCAGCTTGAGCTTTTGGAGCATGAGCTCGTCTCCACCCAACTGGCTCGATCCGAAGACGTTCACCTGCACTCGACCCGCCAATTCGGAGTTCACCCTCCGGGCGAACTCCTCGGCGGAAACGGCAAAGAGCGATCCGGGCGAACCCACGTGACCGAAGCTGAGCTCGATGACGCCCCCCTCCCCCGACTCACCCCCACAACCGGCGATCAGGAAGACGGTCAGGAGGGCGAACGCGCCTTGATGACCCCGCCTCAACATTATGCTTCGATTCCTCACGCTCCTCCTCCTTCGGTAGACCAGACTTCGAGAGCCGCCCGAACGCCTCCGGGCCGATGCGGCACCCCGGCCAGCTCCAACCCCATCTCGATGCCACACAACGTGCCCGCAACCATCAGTTCGTTGATGTCGCCCATGTGCCCGATACGGAAGACATCACCCCTGAGCTTGCCCAGTCCACTGCCTAGCGACATGTCGAAGCGCTCCAGAATGATCTTACGAAGCGCGTCCGCGTCCGTCCCCTCGGGCATCTTCACAGTGGTCTGGGCAGAGCTGAACCCCGACTCCTCGAGGCAGAAGTTTTCGAGGCCCCACGCGGCTACAGCGGCCCGAGTCGCCTTCGCTAGGCGGGCGTGCCGTTTCAGGGTGTTCTCCCGGCCCTCCTGGTTCAGCATTGTGAGCGCCTCGTCGAGACCGTACAGTAAGTTCGTAGCAGGCGTGTACGGAAAGTAGCCGCTCTCGTTGGAGGTCAGCATTGCGCTCCAGTCCCAGTAGGACCGGCGCAGACCCGCGCGCTCGTGAGCCTCCAGCGCTTTCCGGCTCACCGCCGCGAAGCTCAACCCCGGAGGCAGCATAAGGCCCTTCTGGGATCCCGAGATGGTCACATCGACGCCCCACTCGTCATGGAGGAGCTCCATCGCACACAGGGAGGACACGGCGTCGACCATGAGAAGAGCGGGATGACTAGCCCGGTCGATGGCCACCCGAACGCCCGGAATATCGCTCGCCACCCCTGTGGAGGTCTCGTTGTGGGTTATGAGAACCGCCTTGATCGCGTGATCCTTATCGCCGCCAAGGTGCTCCTCCACCGCGGCGGGATCGACGGGTCTCCGCCAATCCCAGGGCAAGACGTCGACCGCGAGCCCCACGGCGCATGCCACGGCCCCCCATGTCTCGGAGAAGTGACCGCTGTCGTAGCGCACGACCCGATCACCGGGCGACAAAGTGTTCACCAGCGCCGCCTCCCACGCCCCGCTTCCCGAAGCCGGATATACGAACACGTGTTCGGAAGCGCGGAAGACATCCTTCAACCCCGCGAGAATCCGCTGGCCCAGCTCCGCAAACTCCGGTCCCCGGTGATCGATCGGGGGCCGGCCCATCGCCCTCAAGATCCGGCCCGGAACGTTGGTGGGTCCGGGGAGCTGCAGGAAGTGTCGTCCGGACCGAAACTTCATAGGGCGGCAATCTCAGATGAGAGTGAATTCGGGTACGCAGCCGGGGTCAAGCGATTGTCGGGCGCACATCGATTGTCGGGCGCAAATAATGGCACGACGCTACCTTTCCCGCCATGACGAGCCGAACAAAACGAGTTTTGGATCCGTCCCTCGCCACCCGCCTCAGGGCCGAATTAGAGGGCGAGGTACTCTGCGATTCCTTCACCAGGGGACTCTACTCCACCGACGCGTCCATCTATCAGATCGAACCGGCCGGGGTCGTCGTTCCGCGGACGACGGCAGACGTGTTCCGGACACTCGAGATCGCGCACGAGGTCGGTCTCTCAGTGACACCGCGAGGTGCCGGCACCTCGCAGTCCGGTCAGGCCATCGGCCAAGGGCTCGTGATGGATACGAGCAAGTACCTGGCCGACATCGGGGAGCTCGACCGGGACGCCGCGACGATTCGCGTACAGCCTGGCGTGGTCCTGGATCGCCTCAACCGGGAACTTGCACCCTACGGATTCTTCTTCCCGGTCGACGTGGCCACCTCGAGCCGAGCTACTCTGGGCGGGATGGCCGGGAACAACAGCGCGGGTTCGCGCTCCATCCGTTACGGGATGATGGTCGACAACGTGCGGCGCGTGAATGGATCGCTCGCCGACGGGACGCCCGTGAACTTCGGCCTCG
This sequence comes from Gemmatimonadales bacterium UBA6960, assembly GCA_963583605.1. Lineage (GTDB taxonomy): Bacteria > Gemmatimonadota > Gemmatimonadetes > Longimicrobiales > Gaopeijiaceae > UBA822. Next base: position 6,609 of record CAUZVZ010000022.1, on the reverse strand, counting down.
AGGTCCCACAGGACCGGGTGGAGTCTGCACTGGCCTCGACCCTCTCAGCGCTCCGGAGACGCGAACACGACGAGCTCGACCGCAGAGTTCCGAAAGTCATGCGCAGGGTCGCCGGTTACAACCTCGATCGAATCTCCCCGGACGGCAGTGAAATCGTGCGCCTTCTGGTCGGGTCTGAGGGCACCCTCGCGTTCTTCACCGAGCTGGAGCTTCAACTAGCGCCACTCCCGTCGAAGACGGTTCTCGGAGTGTGCGCTTTCTCCGATCTGGGGTCTGCTCTGGACGCGGTCACCTCGATCATGGAGCTCGATGCTTCGGCCGTCGAGCTGGTGGACGGCACGCTGCTCGATCTGGCCCGGGAGATCCCGACCCTGAGCGCAGCAGTACAGGAGTTCGTCCGGGGCGATCCGCGCGCTTTGCTCATCGTCGAGTTCTCAGGACCGGACGGAGATCGAGTCTCGGACGATCTCCACAGGCTCGAGGAGCTGTTGGCGGATCTCGGACACCCCGACGCCGTCACTCGTGCCGAAGCCGACGACTTTCAGCGACGGATCTGGGCCGTGAGGAAGGCCTCCATGAACGTCGTCATGTCGATGAAGGGGGACCGAAAGCCCGTCTCCTTCATCGAGGACTGCACGGTACCCCTCGAGCACCTCTCCGAGTACGGCGCGCGCCTCGAGGACGTCTTCCGCCGTCACGGCACGTCGGGCACTTGGTATGCCCACGCCTCCGTGGGGTGCTTACACGTTCGGCCGATCCTGAATCTCAAGCTGGACCAGGACCTACGGGCCATGCGCGCCATCGCGGAGGAAGCGCATGAGCTCGTCCGGAGCTTCGGGGGGTCGCACTCCGGCGAGCACGGGGACGGCTTGGTACGCTCCGAATTCCTGGAACCGATGTTGGGGAGCCGGATCGTAGCCGCCTTCGGCGAAGTCAAGTCGGCGTTCGATCCGTCCGGCACCCTCAACCCCGGGAAAATCGTCAACCCGTCCCGTATGGACGACCGATCGCTGATGCGCTACAGCAGCGGGTATGCTCCACTGCCCGTGACCACAGCTCTGGACTGGTCGTCGTGGGGCGGGTGGGCCGGCGCCACTGAGATGTGCAACAACAACGGAGCTTGCCGAAAGAGCGACCCCGGTGTCATGTGCCCCTCCTTCCGCGCCACCGGAGACGAGCGCCACACCACGCGCGGTAGGGCCAACTCGCTGCGGCTGGCCCTCACGGGACAGCTCGGTGCCGACGCCCTCACATCCTCTGAGATGTACGAAACGCTCTCGCTGTGCGTCGGGTGCAAAGCGTGCGGGAAGGAATGCCCAACCGGCGTCGACATGGCCCGCATGAAGATCGAGTTCCTGCACCATTACCACCGGCGGCACGGACTCCCCCTTCGGGAGCGTCTCGTCGCGTGGCTTCCCCGTTACGCGCCGTGGGCGGCCCGCTTCTCGGGTCTGATGAACCTGGGCCGGCCGAAGGGGCTCCTGGCGCGTGCCGGGGAACGGCTGCTCGGCCTTACCTCACTCCGCCAGAGACCTCAGTGGCGGAGGGACGTGTTCCGGGGAAGACAGGGCAGCGGTGGAGGGGACTCTGGTGGAAGGGATGCGAGTGATGGTGATGACCGACCGGAAGTCCTCCTCTGGGTGGATACGTTCAACACCTACTTCGAGCCAGAGAACGCCCACGCCGCGCTGCGAGTCCTCGACGCGGCGGGATATCGGGTCCGCCTCCCTAGTCTGTCCCGCCGACCAGCCTGCTGCGGCCGCACGTTCTTGAATGCGGGCATGGTGGATCCGGCCCGCCGTGAGGCCCATCGTCTTCTGAGTACCCTCTCTCCATGGGTGGCGCAGGGGGTTCCCGTCGTGGGGTTGGAGCCGTCCTGCCTCCTCACGCTCCGCGATGAGATCCCGACCCTCCTTCCCGGCGAGGAGAGCGCGAGCGTCGCCGACGCGTCGTTACTCCTCGACGAATTCCTGCTACGGGAGGCGGAGGCGGGCCGAGCCGCGCTCGATCTCGGCCCGGTGGAAGCCCGGACCGCCCTGGTTCATACGCACTGCCATCAGAAGGCCCTCGGCCGGGAGGGCGCAACGGAAGCGGTGCTGCGGCAGATCCCGGGGCTCGAGGTCCACACCCTGCGCTCAGGATGTTGCGGTATGGCCGGAGCGTTCGGTTACGAAGCTGAGCATTACGACGTGTCGATGGCCATGGGAGAACTCGATCTACTTCCCGCGGTGCGGGACGCCGCCGCCGACACCTGGGTGCTCGCGGCCGGTGTGAGCTGTCGGCAGCAGATCGCTGACGGAGCCGGGCGTTCGGCCCTCACGCTGGCACAAGCGCTGGAGGCTTCGCTTAGAAGCGATTCGGCCTTGACGGGACCCTAGATCCCCAAAAGCCCAGCAGGGGCGGAGCCGACGGACGTGGCGGAACCTTCCTTTCCGCAGGATTCGGTCCACTCTAAGCTGAGCTTCACGTTAGGCACAGTCACTCTCCTCTCGACACGGGAAAGAGTCACGGATCAGAAAAGCTATCAGATGGGTGGCGTCGTTCTCATCCTCGCCGCCCTGACGGGACTCGTGGGAGGCTTTCTCCACGGACCCCAGCCGGCGACCTTGGACGCCTATGCCGTGCTCGGCACGGGCCGGGCGGTCTCTCACGTCGCGATCGCTATGACGGGCACGCCTTACGTCATCGCCTCGCTCAGGGTAGTGCTCAGTGTGGTGTCGCTAGTGGTGAACCACTTCGCGATCCACTTGGGGCCCGTGCCGAATCTCCTCAGCTACGTGAACGGCGTTTGGTATGGCATCCTTGGGATGCTGTTCATGGGGAGAGGCGGGTCCGCTACTTCTGTCTGACGAGGACCACGTCCTCGACACGGGCGGCGGCCACTCCCTGAGAGGGGGGTGGCCGTTGGGCCGGGCTCACTGCAAAATCGCCCTCGCGCGTAAAGCCTCGATGTCCCCGATCTCACGTGGCGCGTCGGATAGACGCACAAGCCCCTCCGGCGTGAGGACATAGTTGTCCTCAATACGCACGCCGATGTTGCGGTACTTCAGAGCCGCCTCGGTAGCGTGTGCGATGAGTCTACGATTTCTGTCCGTGTCGGGGAGTCCTTCGAAAACGTTCTCACGGACATAGATACCGGGCTCAATCGTGAATACGTCGCCCAGCTGGTAGCGGCCCGGGGCAACGTCACCGAAGTGCGTCGGGTCATGGACGTCGAGTCCGATGCCGTGAAAGAAGCCGTGGTAGACGTATAGGTACCACTGCGGACATGGCCCGTTTAAGCCGGGACACAGCCCGGGTGCTGGATCGAACGTTGCGTCGGCCGATTCGATCAGGCCGAGTCGCACCAGGCCCGGCCGGAGCACGGAGTGCGCTGCTTGAGCCGGCAACTGGCCGGACACGCCCGGCCTGATCTGAGCCTCCGCCGCCTTCTGAGCCTCCAACACGATCTCGTAGATCTCTCGCTGCTCAGGCGAAAACGTCGGATCGACCGGAACAGTACGCGTGATGTCAGCGGTGTACCCGTCGTAGTAGGCGGAGACGTCCATGAGAACCACCTCCCCGGACCTCGCTTCGCGAGTTCCGGCCCGATAGTGGAGGATCGTCGAGTTGGGCCCGGATCCGACGATGGACGCATACCCGGGGGAATCGGCGCCCCGGTTGCGATACTCCGCCTCCATCACCGCCTGAATCTCATTCTCCCCAATTCCGGGACGAATGGCACGCATTGCCGCTTCATGCGCCCTAGAGGATATCTCGATCGCCGTCCTGAGTAGCGACACCTCCGCTTCGCTTTTCCTCGCCCGCAACTCGTCTACCAACCCGTTGATCTCCTGCACCCGCAAGCCCGGTCGCCTGGACTGCAGGCCACGGACGAACATCCGTCCCGCCGTCAGGGAGTCGCTGGCGCTGTATTCGTTCGACTGAAAATCGGCTACTGAATAAAGGGGGAGGCCAGTGGCAACGAGGGAGTCGACGAAGGCGGGAAACTCGTCGACGTAGCGGGCCGAAAGGCCCAGGCTCTCACCCACGCCCTCAGCCGTCACGCGTTCACCGTCATAAAGAGCCACGCGAGCATCCGGGCGGCGGACGAACAGTGTCGACGTCACGTTGCTGCCCGTTTTTGCCATGATGAAGGCGGCGTCGGACTCGAGGAAGCCAGTGAGGTAGCGAAAAGCGGGCAGCTGATAAAAGGGTGGCCAGTGGCGTACCGGTGCCCGACCTCCAAAGGCGACCACAACTCCGTCAGCGAGTCGGGAAGCGAGCGCGGCGCGCCGGGCGGCGTACTCTGCTATCGGGATTTGGCCAGCCAGCGGGGACGTCAAGGTCAGTAAGAAAATTAGCGTCAAGGCACGCCACGATTTCATGATTGGTCCCTCTGTCTGGACTGGAATACGCTATTCGGAAGCCGGGAACGCTTTCGCCAGATACTGGACGATTTCCTCCAACTCCAGGTCCGTGGCATCAGCGCCTTGGCTCGCCATCAGGTCCACCACCGTCTTCCATCCCGCTAGATCAAGCTGCTGGTCCGCTGCCGGTTCCGGCAGATGGCATTTTGAACAGACGCGGATCATCAGCCCCCGCCCCGGTCCGGCCGGCAATGCGGCATGCTCATCACCCGGTCCGGGAGCAGACTGCGGCCCCGCGGTAAACCCGGACATCAGGACCAGTGCAGCAGCTAATGCAGGAGCACGCATGAATGGCCTAAATCCGCATCACGTCGCCGGCAACGCTAGGGCGATGATCTCGTCATTGGTGACCGGCGATCCCGTGAGCCCGCCGCCGGTGCTCACCAGGGTGACGAATTGCCGTCCGTCCCAAAGCCAGTCTCGAGGCTAATCCGGCCATGCCCTGCTCCTTCTGCAATGCGGCTTGGTAGGGGCTTCCCTGTGGGGAGAGATGATAGTAGAAGCAGACACTCTGCCAAACGCGCTGGGGGGCGGTAAAAGGGCTTTTGGTTGGACTATCCTTCATACCGGTGATCCTACGGACGCACCCGCTCGTACTTCCGGAGCTGCCGCGGGCGAGGCTCCCCTCCGTACATGTTTCCGTCGCGATCCACAGCGACGAACTCGGCTCCGTTCCCCGCGGTTTCACGGGGATCCGCCCAGGGGAAGCGGATGAACTCCGTCACCCAACCCGTCTCAATCTCCCCGATCCGAATCCCTATTTCCCAGCCCGGGTTCTGCACGTCGTCGGATTCCGAGTCCGCCACGTAGATCAGTCCGTTACTGTCGAACGCGATCCCGCTGGGGCGTCCGAATTGGGTCCAGGTGGCGATGTGCGTCCCCTGCTGATCGAAAATCTGGATGCGGCTGTTGCTCCGATCTCCCACGAAGACACGTCCGCTCGGGTCGATGTCGAGGGCGTGGAGCGCACGGAACTCCCCTGGGCCGTACCCGGTCTGTCCCCAGGACATCAGAAATTCACCCCGGCTGTTGTACTTCATCACGCGGTTGTTGCCGGTGTTGTTGTGTCCATCCGCGACGAAAATGTCCCCGTTGTTAGCAATCGCGACGTCGCTCGGAGAGGAGAGGTGATTGTTGTCGCTACCCTCTTCGCCCGGCGTACCGAGCGTCATGAGCACCTCGCCGCTCGGGCTGAACTTGACCACCTGGTGGCCACGTCTGTCACCCTGAGGAATGTTCTGCGAGCCCACGGCGTCGGTGACCCACACATTGCCGTCGGAATCCACGTCGATCCCGTGTGGCCAAATGAACATCCCGCCTCCGAACGCTTCCACCGCGTTGCCGTCAGGAGCAAATTTTATGACGGAGGGCAGGTCGGAGTCGAGACATTCAGTTCCAAACCTGTCGCCCCCCGCACTGCAACGGATGACCGCCCAGACATGCCTTCCGTCCCGATCGATGGTGGCCTTGCCCACGGCGCCCATCTCCCTTCCACCGGGCAGCTTGGCCCAGCCGTCGACAATCCTGTAGGCATTCTGTGAGTTCTGAGCGACGGCCTGTTCCGCCGAAGTAATCAGAGCGATGCTGAGAAAAGCGGCGATCCACACAACAGATCTGGGAATCGACATGATGTCACCTCGGTTCGGCGGGATCCAAGAGACCCGGGAAAGGGGCTACCACACGCGTCAACGTCACACGTGCGCAAGAGAAGCCCTCAGGCTCCTCGCTGCCGGGAACCGTACGCGTCGGGGTTTTCCGGGGCAAGGGCGGAATCGCGTTCACGGCCCGGCAGGCGATCCATCGGCTGAATTGAGTAGGGTGCTCATGGTAGTCACGAGGCTAGGCTTCTGCCTTCACCAGGTCCTCCGGCCCCCACGCTGGCTCTTCGTCGTCCACTCCACTGAGGATGATGTAGGAGATTACGATCCATACGAGCAGGCTCCCCATCGCGGCGGGTCGCGGGTTACTTACGCTGGCGCTGGTTTTATCGTTGGCGTCCGATTAAGCGCAAGCGATCCGAACGTCTCGCGCCTTCTGAACGAGAAGACGGCCACCTCCGAACGATGGGGGTGGGATTGAGCTGCGGTCGGCGCTTCGCGCCGATCATCGCTCGCCTCGCGGGCATCGCGTAGCCCGCTTGTACGGACACCAGCTTGGGCCGCTCAGTTCGAACCCACGCGCTTTTCTTCGAAAAGCGCGT
>CAUZVZ010000021.1:0-25013 GCA_963583605.1 Gemmatimonadales bacterium UBA6960 | reverse complement strand
GTTCCCCGACTTGCTCGATCTGCCGGACGAGGGCCGTCTCGGTGAGCGCGACGGCCCGCTCGATCTCTCGGTCGGTCACGGATGCGAGTCCTTCCATCTCTGCGACCAAGGCCGCCTCGAGCTCCGCTGGATCTCCATCGGGAAAGCCGGTCGCCCATGCGAGTAACATCCCGGCACCGGAGGTGAGTGGAAAAACGAAGCTCGTGACGTCCTTGGCCACACGCCGCTCACGAACCAGCGAGCGGTAGAGTCGAGACGCCCGCCCGCTCCCGAGCACGGACCCTGCGACGTCGGCTGCGTAAAAGCCCTCGTTGGTATAAGTGGGAACGCGGCAGGCCATGAGAACGCGGGGGAGAGGAACCTCTGCCTCGACGCGCTCGTGAACCGTCTCGCCGATGACGGGATCGAGATTCGGATCCCCCGGAATGGCCGGGATCTCACCACCCGGTGCGATTTCTCCGAAATGACGCTCGACGAGGTCTAGGGCTTCATCGCGGCTGAAGTCCCCACACACGGTCAGAACCGCGTTGTTGGGTACATAGTAAGTCTGGAAAAACTCTGCGACATCGTCGAGCGTGGCGGCCTCAATGTCCGCCATCGACCCGATCACGGTGTGGTGGTAAGGGTGGGAGTCTGGAAATACCATTGCCTGAATCCACTCGTCCCAGTCGCCGTACGGCTGGTTGTCATAGCGCTGCCGCTTCTCGTTCATCACGACATCACGCTGATTATCGAGTTTCTTTTGGGTCATCGCCGGAAGCATCCACCCCATGCGGTCGGACTCGAGCCATAGCGCGAGCTCCAAGTGGTGCGAGGGGACGGTCTCGAAGTAGTTGGTCCGGTCGAACCACGTGGTCGCGTTGAGCGAGCCTCCTGCCCTCTCGATCAACTCGAAGTGCCGGTTCTTGGGCACGTGCTCAGAGCCCTGGAACATCATGTGCTCGAACAGGTGAGCGAATCCCGTTTTGCCCGCACGCTCGTTTCGGGAGCCCACGCCATACCAGAGGTTGACGGCGACGACCGGGGTCGTGTCGTCGTGTGAGAGGTTCACGCGGAGGCCGTTATCCAGCTTGAAACGCTCGATGGGGATGGACAGCATGGCGCTCACAATGGGGGGCACGGGCCAGGACTAGGGCGCTATTGCGCGTGAAAGTTAACGGACTCGGTGGGTCGCGCTACTCATGGCACGTCATTTTCGAGCCACGACGAGGCTCCGCTTCAGTGGCCCGGACAGGATTACCCGGCGCATCCCCTCGCTCTTATCCTGTTCCTCCTCGAAAGCTTGATCGCCTTTCACCTCGCGGAGCTGAGCTTGATAGGAAAGACTGACTGAGATGAACCGTTCACACGTAGCAAGGAAAGTGTCCGTCACGTCCTCCACCCGGACCTCGCGGAAGCCGGCTACTGTAGCCATATCCCCGGGAGAACGGTCGGCGCCCACGGCGGAGGGTCCAAAATCGACCGCCTCTTAATCCTGTGCAGACGTGAGTCCAAGCGGCGTGTGGATAACGTAACCAGCGAGGAGGCCGTCGGGCTTCAGAACCCTGTGGCATTCTCTCATCACGGAGGGTTTTTCGGGAATTCAGCAGAACACGTCCGAGTGTATTACCGCATCGATCCCTTGACTGTGAAAAGGTAGAGCCCTCGCATCCGCGGCCGCGGTGGTGCCTCCACGGATCAGAGCCTGCTCGGCAAATCTCCTCTGGGACTCACTGAGGGCTTCCGTGGGAATGTCGGACGAAACCATGCGACACCCGCTCGCTTCGGCGATATGGCTTGCGAGCCAACCGCGACCAGCGCCGAGGTCCAGGACAGTGGACTCGGGTCCAACGTCCAGGATGGTGGCCAGAACATCGGCCTCCTCGAGAGTGGTAAAACCATCCACTCCGGACGAATGACCAAACATCTCCTGCTCGATCCTCAGGGCAACATCAGAGTGCGGATCCGCGTACCTCTTCTGGAAAACGGAGAAGTTGTCCTGGGGACGCGGTCCCGCGCTCACGGGCGTGTCACGAGACGCTCACGAAACGCACCCGAAACGACCTCCTCGCTGAGAAACAACCTGGATGGTTCGGATCCCTCCTCCACACGGTCGAGAACAGCATCTACCATGGGCAGGTCGCCGGCGATAGCTCTCAGACGGGCGCGTTCCGCCATCTCGTACGCCCGATCGGGTTCGTCACACACGGCGGCGGCCAGCGACGCCACCAGCGCGACTTCCACGTCCTCCGGCCGGAGATCAGCCGCATGAAGCAGATCTGAGAGGGCTTCGGCAGTACGGCCTAGAATCACCAGAGTCAGGCCCACCAGGGCTCAGGCCCAGCCGTCCTCCGGATCCGCATCGCAAGCCTGGCAGAAGGCGTCGACGGCCTCGTCCAGGCAGCCGGCCAAAGCGAGCGCCACGCCCCACTCCGTCAGCGTCTCCGGATCCTCCGGCGCCAACGCGACGGCTGCTTCGATCTCCACGAGCGCCTCCTCGCTCATGCCCTCCCGTGCCAGATACGCACCATACATGGTTCGAGCGTACGCCAGGTTGGGATGCATCAGGGTCGCCGTCCGAAGGATGGACTCGGCCTCAGGGTCGTCGAAGCGTGCCAAACCGTTCCCGGCTATCGTCAGGATTTGTGGATCGGTCGGCTCAGCCGCCAGACAGGCCCTGAACCGCTCGTAGGCGACCCCGTCCATCCCCAATTCGCGCTCCGCCACACTGAGCCAACACAAGACGGTCGCATCATCCGGCCAACCCTCCAGAAGTCCCCTCAAATGCTCCGCCATGGCCACCCAATCCACCTCATCACGGAACTGAAGAGCCCGTGCCAGATCTTCCTCTGAGGACTTCATCTCAGTCCCTCCATCGGCCACACGCCGTCCGTTACGCCCCGTATTTGTCGAGGCGGGCCGCATGCGCGAGGGCCAAAGACATCAGATCCTTACCCGGCACGACCCCGAGATCGCCCCCCCGACAGGACGACTCCCCAAACACCTTCGCGGAAGCCCGCGCCCAGCTCGAAGCGAGCAGTGTAGGCACGTGATGCCACGTGTGCTCACCGTAGAGCGCCGGCGTGGAGTGGTCCCCAGTGACGATGAGCACGTCAGCGCCGAGTCCCGTGATTCGCGGGAGCAGGGAATCCACTTCTTCGATGGCAGCGACTTTCCCCTGGAAATCGCCGTCATGGGCTCGGGAGTCCGTGTCCTTGAAGTGGACGAAGTAGAAACCATAGGTACCAAAGTGCTGCTCGAGCATCTCGACGGTGCTTTCGTTCGAGTCGGGCACACCGTCGACGGTCATGCCCACCAAGCTCGCCACGCCGCGATACATCGGGTACTTCGCAACGGCGACGGCCCGGAGGCCGTACCGAGTCTCGAAGGTGGGGTAGGGCGTGAATCCGGCGAACCCACGCGCGAGGAAAGTGTTGGCTTGAGGTGCGTCCGCAAGGATCTCCCGGACCTGGTCGAGCACGCCCTGCACGATTGTCGCCGTTCGCTCCGACGCCGCGTCCGTCCCGGTGGCGGCCGCCTGAATGGGCCTGAGGCCCGCTCGCTGCGGATCGGTGTCGGCGATACCATCGCCCAGACCCTCACCCCGCAGCACCAAGACCGCACGGTGCTCCTTTTCATGAATGAATGTCACTTCGACCCCTTCCGGAGTGCGAAGATGGTCACGGACCGCTTCGATGACGCGCTGGCCCTCCTCGTCCGACGGACGTCCGGCCCGGCGATCCGTCAGGACTCCATCGTGATCGACCGTAGCCAGGTTGAGACGGGCTGCGACATCCCCGGGTTGCAGCTCGAACCCGACCCCTAGCGCGCTGAGTACGCCCCTCCCGATCATGGATTCAATGGGATCGTACCCGAAGAGCGCGAGGTGTCCGGGCCCGCTTCCCGGTGTGATTCCGTGCCCGACCGGATTGAGCATACCCAAGGAACTGCGTGCGGCTAGGGCGTCGAGGTGGGGGGTCGCGGCAGATTCCAATTCCGTTCGGCCGGTGTCCGGATGGGGCAAGCCGCCGAGCCCGTCCATGACGAGCATGATGATCGTTCCGCCATCAGCGCCGTGGACGGCGAGGTCGTCGGGGAGTGAGACTTGCGACATGACTTCGTCCTGAGAAGTTGTGAAGAACCATCCCTCCGCAGAAAACATAGCGTCACCTTGGAGCCGATACGATCCTTAGGGTGTACGGGCTCTCGAATTCGACCCACTGTACTTCTTCAACAGGCCTTTCCAGGAGGATTCGCAGGTGAAGTACCATCCCTTCGTAATGGAACGGTGGCAATCCACGTACGAGCACCGGGTCCGCTTCAACCTCTCGGAGAGTGGGGTGCACCCGCTTTCAGTCACGGAATTGCTTACGCTGGCGGACGTGGGAGCGGATGCACTCGACGTCCGTCTCGGATATGGCAAGTCCAACGGCAGCGATGAACTTCGAAACTTGATCGCGAGTCTCTATCCCGGCGCTACCGACGCGTCGGTGCTGGTCACCGCGGGAGGAGCCGAGGCCAACTTCACAGCGTTTTGGGAACTCATGCAGCCCGAAGCCCTGGTCGCAGCGATGCTGCCCAACTACATGCAGGTTCCAGGGCTGCTCAAGAGCTTCGGGGCACGCATCCACCCGTTCCATTTGGCGGAAGAATCCGGCTGGCAACCCGACCTGAACGAGTTGGAGAACGGCCTCAGGGAGGGCGCGCGCTTTATTCTGATCACCAATCCTAACAACCCCACGGGAGCCGTCCTAGACGACGCCTCAGTGTGCGGGATCGTCGAACTCGCCGACCGATACGGAGCCTGGATTCTGGCCGATGAGGTCTACCGAGGCGCCGAGCTCGACGGTCCTGAGACTCCGTCGTTCTGGGGCCTTCACGATCGGGTCCTTATTACAAACTCGTTATCAAAGGCCTACGGATTGCCCGGGCTTCGGATCGGCTGGGTGATGGGGCCCCCCGACATGATGGAGGCTCTGTGGGGCCGCAAGGATTACACGACCATCGCCCCGGCGAGCCTTTCGGACACGCTGGCCCGCCTGGCGCTGGGGCCCGCTACCAGGCCCAAGATCCTGGCGCGAACGAGAAAGATCCTGACCGAGAATTTCGCCCTGCTGTCGAATTGGATGGATGGTCAGGAAGGCCGGTTCAGTTATCGGTCTCCCGACGCCGGCGCGATCTGCTACACTCGCTATCGCCCATCTATCAACTCCACTGAATTCGCAGAGACGCTTCGCACAGAGATGGACCTACTGGTAGTTCCAGGGGATCATTTCGGAATGGACCACTATTTGCGACTGGGCTTCGGCCCCCCGGCGACCGAACTCGAGGAAGCCCTGGAACGCTTGAGCGCCGCATTCGATGCCGTAGAGCAGCGATCGAGGAGTATGTCGTGAGCCAGATCGATCCGGTTCACGACCTGGTACTCCTGGTCCGTTCGGGGCACCATTTGCTTCACCTCGATACGGAGGAAGAAGAGCGGGTCTCCGGGCTTCTCCTGCACGTGGCAGAGCGACTGGGCCAGCCCTTATTCACCTGGACCCGTGTCCGGGGACTGAGCAGAGTGGACCTTTCCGGAGCAGTGTACGACACTGAGGAGCCCGCGAAGGCTTTTCGCCATGTCGCCGCATCCGATCAACCCGGGCTCTATCATTTCCGGGATCTCAGGCCACATCTGAACCAAGACGCCGTCCTAGGCGCCCAGATGAAGGAGGGCTTGGCCAGCAGACTCTCAGCCCTGGGTTGATCATTCGCGAACCGCTTGCGAAGCCGTCAGACCAGGCCCGCACGAGACCCTAGCGCAGAAGACCTAGCCTTGTGCCGCGCCGGTCGGAAGTAACGACCGGCACGTCCTGGGAGGGGGCGATCTTGCACCTCACGCGGTAGCCGAATGTCACGGGCGGAACGTCGAAGACCTCGACGAGATGGTCCTCCGGCGTGGTCAGACTATACCGACCGCACATGCTCGATTCCCTGCATCTGCCTCACGATTCGTGGGCTTGGAAAGGTGCTGTTCTTCACAGGCTTCAGTTTCAACAGCCTTCAGTCCTGCGTCGACTCTTCCGTCAGCTGTTTCTCCAGGAGTTCGTAGGCGATCGGCATGAAGTCCGCCTCCGTCACGAGGCCCACGAGCTTTCCGCCTTTCAACACGGGCAGACAGGACACACTCTTCGTGCGCATCAGGTCGATGGCCTCAAGCGTGGACGTCTCCGGCGTGACGCACACGGGATCCTTCTCCATGATCATCTTCACGGGCGTGGTCCCTTTGTCGCCCTGGGTCCCCATGTCGGCGACCATGCGTAGGATGGACCGGTACGACACGAGACCGACGAGCCGATGCTGATCATCCTCCACAGGCACGTGTCGGATCTGGTTCCGCTCCATCAGGAATGCCACCATTTCGAGCAGTTCATCCTCCTGGACGGTGAAGAGTTGGGTGGTCATGTAGTGCTCCACCTTCAAGTAGTTGCGGGTCCAACCACCCGCTTCTTCCAGCTCGGCCAACGCCCACTCGTGGCAGGGCTCTCTCTCCATCTGTCGGCTGGCGATCGCAGCGGTGAGCGCCGCCATGCGTTTGGAGCGGGTACCCCTCTCCTTCATCTTCGACAGCGAACGCATCATCCAATCTGAGCCAGTGCCGCGACTCTTCACCCGATCGTGAACGACACTGAGATACTTGTCGATTTCGGCCTTATCGACGTGCGCCTCGAGACCCGCCCGGGCCAACGGAATCAGAGTCTCAAGTATGAGCTCCGGTGCGCTCACCCGCTGCCCATCGACCCAGTGGAATCCTGCGTTGAGTCCCTGGCGCGCAGCGGTCAGGAAGTTGTACTTCACGTCGTCGAAGCTCAGCCTCTCCGTGATGTCCCCGTATTCGTTTTTCGCACCGAGGACCAAGCCGATCCAGAACGCCGCATTCGCGACCTCGTCCAGCACCGTCGGGCCCGCGGGTAGCACGCGGCACTCGATACGCAGATGCGGTTTCCCCTCCGAAATTCCGTAGCAAGGCCGATTCCACCGATAGACCGTGCCGTTGTGCAGCTGGAGCGCCTCCAGGCGAGGGATGTCCCCGACCGCCAATTGCTCGAAGGGATCCTCCACCGCCTCCTGTGCCAACAACACCCTGAACTGGGCAATATCCTCCTCGAAAAGCTCTGTCACCGACTCCTTCACCCATCGGTCGCCAAATCGAACCCGGGAGCTGAACTCACGTAGATGAACCGAAGTGCTTCGCGTATCCACGGCTTGGCGAAAGAGGGCGATGCGGGTCTCAGCCCAGAGGCGCTTACCAAACAGGATGGGCGAGTTCACAGCGGCGGCCAGAACCGGGCCGGTCATCGCCTGGGACACGTTGTACATTGCCGCGAATTCCGCCGCGTCGACCTGAAGGTGGACCTGACAACTGCAGTTGCACGCCTCCAGCATCACGGAATCGTGTTCGATCTGGAGTTCGTCGTGCCCCTCGATCTGGAGCCTGTACGCTCCACCCCGCAATCTCGTCAGCCTCTCGTTCAGGGCGTAATACCGGGGCATCGGAGTGATGTTGTCGAGCGTGAGATCGGATTTGCTGAGCGTCGGAAGAATCCCCGCGAGCACCACGTCGGCACCGACGTCGCCCGCGGCATCACGTACAGTGTTCAGGAGTTCCTCGACGTTCACCTGGAGCGCGCTGAAGCAACCACCGTCAAGCATCATGGGCGCGATATTCATCTCGAGGTTGAAGCGCGCCAACTCAGTGGTGAACGCTTCCCCCTCGAGCCGATCGAGCACCTCCATGGCGACCGGCGCCGGACGCCAAGCCTGGTCGACCAGGAACATCTCCTGCTCGCAGCCGAAGCGCCGGACACCGGATTCGATCAGATCTTCCTTCAGCATCCGCCCGAGGGCCTGGAGGTCTTTCAGGAGCGCCTTGGTAAAGACACGGACCGAGCCCTCCTCCAACTCGGGAGCGACCGCCTGACCACTGGAAGTTGGCCGAGGCGTCATTCGATGAACGTCGCGATATCCTCCAGCGACTTCCTCTGGAGCTTCGGGACGGTTGCGTCGGGTGCGGGATAACCGACGACGAGGATCAAGAAGGGTCTCTCGTTTTCCGGGCGTCCCAGTACTTCGTTGAGGAAGCCCATTGGTGAGGGCGTATGCGTCAACGAGACGAGGCCAACTCGGTGGATGGCGGTGATCAGCATCCCGGTCGCGATACCCACAGATTCAGTCACGTAATAGTTCTTGCTCTTGTCGCCGCTCTCTTCGATCGCATAGCTCTCTGCGAAGACGACGATCAGGTAGGGGGCGCTTTCCAGAAACGGCTTTCTCTCATCGGTTTGCAGGGGCGCCAGAGCCTCCAGCCAGTCCTCAGGCGCGCGTCCCCCATAGAATTCCTTTTCCTCCTCCTCGGCAGCCACGCGGATCGCCCGCTTGATCTCCGGTGAGGACACGATCACGAAGCGCCACGGTTGTCGGTGGGCTCCGTTTGGCGCCGTTCCAGCGGCGAGTACGCACATCTCGATGATGTCCCTAGGAACCGTTCGGTCGGAAAAATCGCGCACGGTACGTCTGAGCTGGGCCTCACGCAGAAACCCACTCGCACGTTCCCGCATTTCATCCGCGGGAAGCTCGACGTAACCGGATAACGGGACGAATCCCGAGGGTGTTTCCATCGCCTGGGTCACCTCGTGATCCGTTCGTGAACCAGGACGAAGCCTCCCTCACCATCCCACGTCCGGAGCACTCGACTTACCGTGACACCGACCTGCCGCGCGAGAATCCGAATGTTGACGAGTGCGATCACCACCTTATCGGATAGGTCGATGGAGCCCCAATAGAATCTCAGTGTCGCCGAAAAGGTACGGTATGTCTCCTCAAGGGGTCCCAGCAACGTGCCTTCGGGAAAAGGAATCCGAAGCGCAGCTGCACCAACGGAATACGTTCGTAGAATGCTTGCCCAGGAAGCACCCGAACTCCTGAGCGACGCCACGGCATCGGGAGAGGCACCTGCGGCCCCGGCAATGAAAAGGACAACCACAATCTCATCGGGCTGGAGAGGCCACTCCGCAAGAATTCCGACCTCATCGGAGGAAACGGGGAACGCCTGACCCACGGTGGCATAATACGCATCAATGGCGGTCTGATCCGGGACTCGCCGTTGGGCCGCCAGTGAAAGCGGCGCCACACTCATGAGCCCGAGCACGCCAACCATGGCTCCGTGTATTCGACTCACCGCTGTCTCCTCCACCGGCGCGGACCGCCATTCGATCCCGAGTCCTACGATACGATCTCGCACCGTAATCTTCCACTGAGAGCAACGTTACGCCATGTCCCCACGTGGCGCACCAGCCCCCAGCGCCAAATCGATGCTATTTTTATCCTTTGGCACGACTCTTGAAGTTAAATCAGACCGGACCGGCATCGCCGGCACCCTCGCTTTGAACGAGGTGGTGGTCATGAGCGGATACGACAGCAAATCTTGGGGTCGGGGCTTCCCAGCGGGCACGCCAGCCGTTCAAGCCGTACCTCAAGTCGCCACACACGTCCCAGAAGACATCAAGTCGGATGTTTTGATCGACCTCACAGACTCTCATGTCGTTGATTTTAAGGGACTTACATTACTTTTGACCGCCCAACACCTGGCTCACTCCGAAGATCGCCAGGTGTGGCTCATGGGGCTACCCGACAACGCGTGGTCCGTGCTCGAAGCAATGGGCCTGGACGACCTCTTCGTTCGTGTCGGTTCTCTAGGGGGACGGCCAAGCTAGTAAACGCTTGGTTTCCCCACCCTTTACGCCCCTCGCCCTCTAGGGCGGGGGGCATTTTTCCATTTAAGGGACCTAAATGCCTCAAGAAAGCCTCTAATAAAGCCCGTTCCGACAGCTATGCGTCCGATACGTGCAGCTACCTGTCCGATACGATCTGACGCTGACTATCCGGATTCCACTGCGGACGCTCAGAGCGGTTGGCAAGTTCGTATCCAAGGTAGAAGATCAACTGGCTGACTCTCACCGCCTTCTCAGCGTCGATGCGATCCACTTCGTCGTCGGGTCCATGATAATCCTCGTGGGTGCCGTTGAAGAAAAAGAGGACCGGGACTCCCTTTCGGGCGAAGTTGTAGTGGTCGGAGCGGAAGTAGAACCGCTCTTCCGGCCAAATGTCATTGATCGCGGCCATCCCGAGTTCCGGATGGGCCCCATTCACGAGTCTGAGTGTCTCACCGAGATCGGAGTGCTCCATTCCGATCGCGACGATCGTGTCCGGCCAGTTACGCCCGACCATATCGACGTTGAGGTCGGCCACCATGCTCTCAGTGGGAACAGGCGGGTTCGCCGTGAAATACGCGCTGCCCCGAAGACCCTTCTCTTCGCCACTCACCAACAGAAAGATTATCGACCGCTTCGGCTTCGTGTCGAGCGACACGAATGCCTCCGCGATCTCTAGAACTGCCGTGGTCCCGGAGGCGTCGTCATCAGCCCCGTTGTTGATGCTGTCGCCCTCAGAGTTGGGCAGGCCGATGCCGATGTGATCCATGTGGGCACTGAAGACCACGTATTCTTCTCGGAGGACGGGGTCGCTGCCTTCCAGAACACCGACCACGTTCGGAGCGAAGCGGATCGTGTCGAACGGATAACGCTGAACGTAGGAACCGTCATCGCCCCCGGGAACCAAGCCCATCCGTTCAAATTCCTTGGCGATCCACTCCGCCGTCATCTCAAGCCCGCGACTCGGGGTGTCCCGACCCCCCATGCTGTCGTGGGCAATCACACCGAGCTTTCGCAGATAATCATCCATGTCGATGTACGCGGCCGCGGCCACCACACCGTCCTCAGCGGATCTGAGTTCGCCGCCGCTTTGTTCCTGAGTGCAATTGGAACCCCCAGCCATTACCACAAAGAAGAGGGTTGGCACCAAGAACTGTGATTTCATCGGACCTTCCTACTCATTCGCCGGAGAGGTTACCCACACCGCGAGGACGACCTGCAGCGTGTTCGCGGCCCATAACTTACCCAGCACAACGGAGGACGCCAGCCGTCCTTCTCAGCGCAGCCCCAAACGCACGGTCCAGTAGCTCCGCCAACTCAGGTTCGGTGAGCGGCCCCGACAAGACAGCCCTACCACCAGGCACATCGCGGACGACCATATCCGATCACAGCTGTCGCGTACTCCTCCAGATTCTCCACTGTGTGCTCCTGAGCTTGTCTGCGACCCTCTGATCGCCGGTCCTGCAGGACCACGTTGATGGCCAGGCGGTGTAACCACGTCGAAAACTGGCTCTCTTCACGGAAACCCGAGAGCTTCTCCCAGGCCCTGACGAACACGTCCTGCGTCAACGAGTCGGCATGCTGCGCGTCCCCGCTCATACGCAGGCAGAGCGCGTGAATCCGGCCCACATGGGTCCGGTAGACACCCTTGAACACGTCTGCATCACCTGATTGCGCCTGGCGCACCATCCAATGCACCAGGTCGATCGGGTCATGCGCGTCAGCGTTGATCGGTGTCACCCGCGCCAGTTCCATCGCATCTCGGTTCTGAGTGTGTTGCCGTCTTCATTCCCTGAGATGCCGCAGCATGTGTGGTTGTTGGAACGCCATCCATCGTCGAATCCGATCTAGAGATGGGGTCTCGCCTCTTTTTCGCGCTCAGCCCCTCTTACATACTTGTAGGATGGATCTCTTGACCAGCCCCGAAGCGTGGATCGCGCTGGCCACGCTCACGACTCTCGAGATCGTTCTCGGGATCGACAACATCGTCTTCATCTCGGTGCTGGCCGACCGGCTTCCAGCTGATCAGCGCCTGAAGGCACGCCAGTTGGGACTGGCGCTGGCGATGCTCACGCGGATCCTGCTGCTCTTCTCCATCACGTTCATCATGCGGCTCACAGCGGTGCTGTTCACCGTTTTCGAGCATGGCGTGTCGGGGCGCGATGTCATCCTGATCGGGGGGGGTCTCTTTCTCCTGACCAAGTCGACACGCGAGATCCACCACAAGATAGAGGGTGACGACGAGGAGGCGGTAGGCGCCACCAATGCGGCGACGTTCGGTGGGGTCCTCATCCAGATTGCCATCCTGGACATGATTTTTTCACTCGACTCGGTCATCACGGCCGTGGGGATGGCCGACGATCTGGCGGTCATGGTCACGGCCGTTGTCCTAGCCGTGGGCGTCATGATGATTTCGGCCGGTCCAGTCGGCGACTTCGTGTCCGATCACCCCACCGTGAAGATGCTCGCCCTGAGTTTCCTGCTCCTTATCGGAACGAGCCTCATCGCAGACGGCTTGGGTTTTCACATTCCCAAGGGGTACATCTACTTCGCGATGGGCTTTTCAGTCTTGGTGGAGACTTTTAATCTCCGGGCCCGCGGAGCCCGTTCGAGCCGCCGTGTCCGTGGGGGGCCGGCTTCGATCGCCGAGCGTACGGCCGACTCCTCTTAAAAAAAGAAGGCGCCGCCTATGAAAGGCGGCGCCGGCAACCTCAAACGGGAGTGAACTCTCAGTCTTCGGGACATTTGAAAGACGGTAGCGTCTGCGGTCCGCCAGCCGGGAGGGCATCCGCGGCCATTCTCCTGAGCACGGCCGCCACATGCCGATCTCCTTCGCGTTCCACCCTGCATGCGACCCGAAGTAGTTGCCGAATCTTCTGTTCTACGCTCATCCTCAGCCTCCCTCCTCACCGGACTGTCAAAACTCAGTCCTCGCCCCTCGACCCCTGTCTATTCAACACGTCACATAATACGCCAGAGGGCCGGAATTGTTTCAGGTTCAGGTCGCCAAATCAGCTCGACACCGGTCCGGTCGCAGAGCCGATCGTGGGACCGATCGCAAGGCCGATCATGGGACCGATTCCGTGGCTGATCACGGGGCCGAAGACGAAAAGCGGAATGGCCCCTACGGGCGGTACCCGGGCCCCCGCACGATCATGCCCGGTTTGGCATCCGTGTGCTCGCCACTGCGCACGACCGCCACTCCGTTCACGAAGACGTCCCGGATCCCCTCCGAAACCTGGTGGGGATCTTCGTACGTGGCCCGGTCGATGACGGTCTCAGGGTCGAAAATGACGATGTCTGCATAGAAACCCTCGAGCAACGCACCCCGATCGGGAATCGACAGACGTGTCGCGACAGCTGAGGACATCTTCCGGATGGCATCCTCAAGGGGCACGACACCCTGCTCTCTAACGTACCGGCCGAGGATTCGTGTGTAGGTTCCATACGACCGGGGGTGTATCAGGACCCTAGTAGTCGCCGGATCGACCCCTCCCGCATCGGTACCGAACTTCATCCAGGGCTGCTGGATCTGAAGGCGGACGTTGTCCTCGCTCATCATGAAGAACACGGTGCCGATCCGTTGGCGCTCGTCGAGGACCAGGTCCATCGCGGTCTCGATCCAGTCCTTGCCGAACTCTTCAGCGACGTCATCGAGATACCGACCGGAATAGTTCCGCCGGTTCTCCACCTTATCGAACCCGAGAAGGAGCACCCCACCGGGAGTGGACAGGACGCAGAGGTTCTCCCAATCCTCAGTCTGAGTCTCGATCTCAGCCCGAATCCGCGCCCGTCCTTGAACATCTGCCAAGTTGCGGTAGAGTCTCCCGTTGGCTGAGGCGGACGGAGGAAAACAGGATGTGAGCCCGGTGCTCCCGGCCACATAGGGGTACATATTCGCCTGAACGTCGACGCCGGCGGCCCTCGCCGAATCGATCTTTGCAATCGCTTGGGCGGTCTTGGGCCAGTTGTCACGGCCGGCGGCCTTGAGATGAAAAATCTCTACCGGCACACCGCCACGAACGCCAATTTCTATGGCCTCGTCGATCGCTTCGAGAAGGTTGTCGGCCTCAGAGCGGAGGTGCGAGATGTATACACCCCCATACGGGGCCATCTCCGCCGCGATTTCTCCCAACTCTGCGGTGGAGGTGAAGTTCCCGGGCGCATAGATCAGCGCGGTCGCTACGCCGAAGGCACCGTCCTCCATCGCTCTCCGCACCACCGCCTTCATCGTGTCCAGCTCAGCTGGACTGGGTTCACCCATCCGCGAACCGACGGCATAAGCACGGAGCGTGCCACCACCGAGGAAGGATCCTTGGTTTACGGAGGTGCCCCGGGCCTCCATTGCCCGAAGCCACTGATCGAACCCGCGCGCTCCTGAGAACAGCCTGGTTTGGCGATCAACCTCGGACTGGTCTTCGGTCGGGGGACCGAGGTAGGCCGGATTGACCGGGGCCGTCGTAGTTCCCTCCCCCATGATTTCGGTCGTTATGCCCTGAGTGACCTTGCTTATGACTCGGCTGTCGCCCGACAGCAGCGCGTAACGGGACTGGCTCTGAATGTCGATGAATCCAGGCGATACCACGTGCCCGAAGGCATCCACCCGCTCAGCCGCCGTCGCGCCTCGCAGCAAACCGCGCGGCGTGATCCTGGCGATCCGGCCGTCCTTCACGGCAACGTCGCCGTAGAACCATGCGCTCCCCGTTCCGTCCACGACCCGGCCGTTCTCGATGATCAGATCGTAATCGAAATCGGAATCGGCCTCGACGGGGGTCAACGGCTCAGGCTCGGGTGGGAGCGGGGTAGCGGGCGAGGTAGCGGGCGAGGTAGCGGGCGAGGTAGCGGGCGAGGTAGCGGGCGAGGCGCAAGCACTCAGAATGGATACCGCGAAGAGGGTCGCAATCGGTCGTGCGCGACGCATTGTCACCTCCGTCGGGCGAGGAGGTCGCCACGAAGAAGCCTCCTCGCGTGACCATGCCCAACCCCGGTAAGGGGTAGGGCCGCAGCCTATACTATGATAAGAACGAACCACCCGTGGAGCTACGCTCCTGAAGCCATCGCGTGATCCTGGAGCCGCTAGTACAGCCGACTGAGGCACTTTCTGGAGCACCACGCTAGTACATCCTGGCCGTGTCCAGGACGTTCACGAGTGGCTCGCCGGCGAGGTACCGGCGGAGGTTCTCACAGAAGATATCCGTGATCCGTTTGTTCTCACGGTCGCTCGTTCCCGCAGAATGTGCGCACACCAGCACATTGGGCATCGCCCAAAACGGGGAGTCGGCGGCAAGGGGCTCCTCCTGGAACACATCGAGCGCCGCCCCCCTGAGGTGGCCGGACTCGAGGGCGTCGACCAGAGCGGATTCGTCGACGACGGCACCGCGTGCCACGTTGACGAGGATCGCACCCGGAGCGAGCAGTGCGAGTTCGCCAGCTCCTATCATCCCCTCAGTCTCAGGCGTGTGGGGGACCGCCAATACGACGTGCTCAGCTCCGCGCAGGGCCTCGTGCAGTTCATCGAGCCCGCAAAGAACGTCAAGATGAAGAGCATCCGGGTCGACCCCGGCGACGGTCCGTTTCACGCCGATGGTCCGCATTCCAAACTCAGACGCCACACGAGCCACCTCTCTTCCGATCGAGCCCATCCCCACGATGGCCAGACTGCGCTCCGTGACGTCGGTCGAGGCGAAGGGCTCCCATCGACGTTCTCTCTGATCGGCCAACATCTCCGGGACCCGTCTCCGGAACATGAGGATGGACATCATGGCGTACTCGGCCAAGGGTATCGCATGAACCCCGCTGGCCGTCGTGAACAGAGTTCCGGGCATCCGCTCCGCGTACCGGTGCTGGGCCACGAGTTGGCCGATCCCGGCGCTCGTCGCCTGGATCCACTTCAGCGAGGGTGCGCGCCGGGGCAGATCCTCGAGATGAGATCGGTCGAAATCGAAGAGGATCTCGGCTTCGGCGAGCAGAGACGTCCAACGCTTCTCATCCTCCTCCGGACGCTCGAACGGATGCCCCACATGGTCCGCCGCGAATCGGGGCGGCGGAAGCAAATGAGGCTCGTACACGACCTGAAGGCGCGGATTCACGGCGCGAATCCGATCCACATGGCATGGCTCCAGAAAACTGGCGATCACGACCCGCACGGGACGAGGGGTTTCGCTCATGAGAGAGCCGCAGGATCTCGAAGTTCCCCGAACATCCGCATCCCACCGTAGACGTACCCGACGGCCAGCATCGGAATCAGATAGCACGCATGTTGAAGCAGGCTCAACGTTAGGGCATGCTCCGGACTGACGCCCGTGAGTCTGTACGCAGCGAAGGATGCGGCCTCGAACACGCCCAGGTTTCCAGGAGAGACCGAAACGATTGTCGCAAAGTTGACGCTCGCCAGAACCAGCAGGGCCGTCCCAACCGGCAGGTCCAGCCCGAGCGACTGCTGAACCGCGAGGATTCCCGCGAGTTCGGCCGCCTTCATGCTGAGAGCGAGAGCGACAGCGGCCCCGAACACGCGCGGCGTACGTAGCCCCTCGAGAGAATGTGCCCACTGGACTCCGAAGTGCCGCAACTGGCCGATCGCGGCGGCGGGTCGTGGACTAGGAGCGAGGTGGCGAAAGCGAAAGGAAAGGATGACGAAAGTCACCCCGAGCACCGCTAGAACCACCGCGAGCCCCTGGACACTCCGAGCGAGCATGGGGGGCAACGGAGCTAACAACGTCACACCGAGGACAACCGCGATCTTGGCAATCCCTTCGGCCACCTGCTCCATCGTATAGACGGACAGCGCCGCGGCGTGGCCGATGCGTCCGTATCGAGCCAGGAGCAATACGCCTGAGGCCTGGCCAACCATGAACGGAACCGAATTCGAGATCATGGCCATTGCGGAGACCACCAGGAACATGTTTGTCCAGGTCACCGACCCCTCGCCGGGGACCAAGATCCTCCACTGGAGCGACCACAAGACAATGATCGTCCCGTTGAGGCCCACGGCGACGGCGACCCAGGGTAGGCGGATACCTCGGAGGAGCCCAAGGAGCAGGTCCCAGTCGACGTCCCGCAGGGCAAGCACGAGCAGGAGGGTCGCGCCAACGAGGATTCCACCCCGTAGGAGGGCCGAGTTCCAAGAAGCGAGGCGCGCAGGCATCTCGAAGCGCCGCGTCAGGCCCGCCGCAATGCCAGCGTGGCGTTCGACCCCCCGAAAGCGAACGAGTTCGAGAGGGCGACCTCGAGCTCAGGAGCATCGCGACCCACATCCGCCACGCAGTCGAGATCGCACGCTGGATCCGGCGCCGTCAGGTTGGCCGTTGGGGGCAGACGGCGCCCGTTGAGTGCCAGTGCTGTGATGGCGCATTCGAGCGCGCCCGACGCTCCCACGAGGTGTCCATGCATGGACTTGGTCGAACTGACGGCGACGTCCTGAGCCGCCGCTCCGAACGCCCGTTTGATCGCCTCGATTTCGACCGGATCGCCGGCAGAGGTCCCCGTCGCATGAGCATTGATGTAGCCCACGGCATCGGCCGTGAGCCCCGCGTCTTCCAGGGCATTCCGAATGGCTAGCTCCTGACCATCCACCGACGGCCCCGTGAGCTTGTGCGCGTCGCTCGAAGCACCAAACCCCACAATCTCCGCGAGGGGCTCGACCCCGCGTGCAGCAGCCCGCTCCTCACTCTCGAGTATGAGTGTGCACGCGCCTTCTCCCAGAACGAGGCCGGTACGCTCCAAGTCGAACGGACGGCAGGACGCCTCCGCACCATCCGCATGCTCCTTGGCAATCACACCCACGGCCTGCCAAGCGGCGACTGACCCGTCGTTGAGCATGGCCTCCGCTCCCCCGGCTATGACCACGTCGGAGTACCCGTCTCGGATGGACCGGAAGGCTTCACCGATCGCAACGGATGACGATGCACAGGCGACTGAATAGGTGTGCGCCGGTCCGCGCACCCCGAAGCACATGCCTACCTGAGACGCCGGGCCACTGGCCATGATCAGCGGGACCGTGGTCGGCCTCACCCTCCTGCTGTGCCGCTCGAAATAGGTGCTGTAGGCCTGCTGAAGGATCTCAGCCCCTCCGAGCCCACACCCCATGTGCACCCCTGCTTCCTCAGGTCCACTGCCTTCAATCAGGAGACCCGAATCCTCCAGAGCGTTTCCGGTGGCGACCACCGCCATCTGCGCCGCCCGCGCCATGAAGATTCGGTCGGCCTTGTTGATGCGGTCGCCCGGCTCAAAGTCGACGGAGGCGAGCAACACATCGGCGCCCAATTCCGGAGTGCCGGATCGAACCATGCGGATGGCAGATTCGCCGAGACAGATCTTCTCGAAGATCGCCGCCGGGTCCTCCCCGTGCGGGGACACGAACCCGAGCCCCGTCACGAAGACTCGGCGGCCACGCACGGGCGGCTCAGGTCCTTTGGGCTTGGATGAGTTCGTCCACCAACGCCGCGGCCTCAGCCAGCGTCTGGAAGGTGGCTCTCTCTTCCGGAACCTCGATTCCGAATTCGTCTTCGACGTCGAACAAGAACTCGACGACCGTGAGGGAGTCGAGACCGAGTTCTTCCAGGGTCGCCTCCGGGCTGATCGCCTCTTGAGCGACGTCGTATTTTTCGCTCAATACCTGGGCCAAGAAGGCATAGGGGGTCACGCGCTCACACCTCCTGACGACATGATCGGGTCCGGAAGACATAATGTACGATTCGTCTCACTCAGGCCATCGCCTTTCGCAAGACCAACGTCGCATTGTTGCCGCCAAACGCAAACGAGTTCGAGATGGCGTACTCCAGATCCGGCGACTCTCGGCCGACCAGCGGCACGCAATCCAGATCGCACTCCGGATCGGGATCGGTGAGGTTGGAGGTCGGCGCGATCCGGCCGGTCTGTAACGTACGAACCGTCAACGCGGTCTCCAGGGCGCTCGCCGCACCGACCAGGTGACCGTGAACCGATTTCGTGGAACTCACCGCCACCTTGTCGGCGTGAGAGCCGAAAGTGTTCCTTATGGCCTCCGCCTCCACCCGGTCTCCCATCAGCGTGCCCGTGGCATGCGCATTGACATACCCGATGCGCTCGTGCGAAACGGAAGCGTCCTCCAGTGCTGAGCGCATTGCGCGAGCCTGACCATCCGCACAAGGCTCCGTCAGGTTGTACGCATCGCTAGATGCCCCGTAGCCGACGATCTCTGCCAGTACTTCTGCACCTCTAGCCTGAGCCGCGCTCTCGCTCTCGAGCACCAGAACGATGGCGCCCTCCCCGAGAACCAAGCCCGTACGGTGGGTGTCGAATGGCCGGCTTGAAGCTTCGACTCCGGTCGCATGTTCACTCGCAAGGACGCTCAGCTCCCTCCAGCCAGCCAGGGTCCCGGTGTTGAGTTGGGCTTCGGCTCCGCCGGCCAAGACCGTATCCACATACCCGTGTCGAATCGCTCGGAATGCCTCGCCGATCGCCACAGCTGAGGAGACGCATGCTATCGAATAGGTCACCGTCGGGCCGAGGATTCCATACTGCATGGAGATCTGGGAGGCCGGAGCACTCGCCATGATCATCGGCGTGCTGGCGGCCCTCAACCTCCTGGGCGGATCCGCCAGATAACGCTCATAGTGGAATTGGAGCTCGTCGGCGCCCCCCAGCCCACACCCCATGTAGATCCCCGCCTCAGCCGGGACGGCATCGGACACCAAAAGGCCCGACCTCTCCAGGGCGTGATGCGCAGCGACGACCGCCATCTTGCTCGCCCGCGCCATATAGCGTCCCTGCAACTTGGGGATCAGTGGATCGGGGTCGAAATCGACAGGCGCCAATAGCATGCCCGTCATCGACTCACCCGCCTCGACTTGCACCTTCCGGATGGCGGATTCTCCGGCAAAGACCCGATCGAACACGTCGTTCAGGTCCTCCCCGTGGGGAGATACTACGCCGATTCCTGTGATGAATATGCGGCGCAGGGGCACGCCGCTCAGGGTCCCTTGGCCTCGATCAACTCATCGGCCAGGGCTGCTGCCTCACCTAGGGTAGTAAAATTAACCCGCTCACTTGAGAACTTGATACCGAACTCATCCTCTAATTCCCTCACCATCTCCATCGTGGAAAGGGAGTCCAGGCCCAAACCGGTGGGCGAGGCCTCAGGCACCAACTCACCGGGGTTCACGCCAAACTCCTCTACCAAGAGCTTGACGAGAAAATCATACGACTTCAACGGCGGCCTCCCACCTGTCTTTAAGCAACTATCGCACAGGATCACAGAAGATTTAGATTAAACATATCATCGACGAGCGGTTCGCGCCCGCTTTAAAAGCTACAACCAACCTTGTCGTCGGTACCAGGCGCCGGTGATCCGTGTTCCCTCAGCGAAGGAAATGAGGGGCTTCCAACTGAGCGCGGCTTGCGCCTCTGAGGAGTCGCATACCCAGTGTGGTGCTAATAGCTCGTTTAGCTTGTCGCGCGTCAACATAACCGCACGTCCCATGACCCTTCCGTAGAGTTCGCTACCCAGAGCCGCCCCATGCAAAAGAAAACGGGGAACCGGTACGCGCAACCAGGCGCGCCTGTCGAGCGCGTTTTCGATGTGGGCAATCAGTGCTCCCAGAGTCTCCAGGCGTCCGTCCTCGACGAAGAACGTAGAGCCGCTAGGTACGTTGGCATCCAGCGCCTTAATACACGCCGCTGCGCAGTCGACGGCGAAAATGGCGCTCAGCAGGGAGTCCGGCGAACCCGTCAAAGGAAGGACGCCCAGCTGCACCGACTTGAAGAAAGGGAGAATCTCCCGATCTCTTGGACCATAGATCATGGGAGGCCGAATGATGGTGATGGGAAGCGAGTGCGCCTCCGCCTGCGCGGCTTGTTCTGCAGCCAGCTTGCTCCCCCCATAGTGCGTCACGGGATTGGGAGCCGCGCCGGACGGGACGGGCCGTCCGTCCTCGCTGGGCCCCATCACCGCCAGCGACGATACCAACACGAAGCGCTGGATGGCCGAAGCATTCTGTTTCGCCGCCCCGAGCAGGTTCGCGGTCCCTTGCGCGTTCGTCCTGTGGAAGTCCACGGGCTCCCTTGCTTTGACCAAACCAGCAGCATGGATAATCCCGTCCACACCCTCCATCGCCGCAAGTAAGCTCGCCTTGTCGCTCAAAGCCCCGGACAGAAGTGTCACATGATCGAGGCCCTCGAGAAATCGGGTGTCGCTCGTCGGCCGGACCAAAGCCCGAACATCCGCACCTTGCTGATCGAGTTGCTCAGCAATGTGGGATCCGAGAAATCCTGAGGCCCCAGTCAGCAAGATTCGCACAGGCTATCGCCCCCTTTTTGGCCGATCGTCCTTTAGCCGACGGTCCGCTCCGTGGACGCGAACGGCGCCCAGGGACGCCTTCGACAACGATTCAGATCACGCCGACCTGCTTACCCGCGCTCTGAAGCGCTTCGAGTCCGCGATCGAGATGCTCGCGATCATGGGTAGCCATGTAACTGGTGCGCAACAGGGAGTGCCGGGGTCGCACGCCCGGCGAGATGAAGGGATTCGTGTACACGGCGTGGTCCTCCAACAGCGTTCTCCAAAGCTCCAGCGTTCGTGAATCATCACGAACGTAGATCGGGATTACGGCGCTCTCCGTGTCGCTCAGTTCGAAGCCCAGCCCCAGAAGTTCATTCTTCATGTAGGTGTAGTTCTCCCTCAATTTCTCAATCCGCCACGTCTCTTCTTGCATAATGTCGAATGCGGCCATCGCGGCAGCGATCGTGGACGGCGCACCACTGGCCGCGAACATGAACGAAGCCGCGAAATGCCTTATGTAATCCAGCACCTTGCGCTCTCCGACGAGATACCCGCCGACACTGGCCAGGGATTTACTGAAGGTGCCCCCGATCAGATCGACCTCACCCTCCAACCCGAAGTAGTGCGCAGTTCCGCGCCCCCCCGGTCCCGTGACTCCGAACGCGTGGGCGTCGTCCACGAACAGTCTCGCTCCGTGCTTTTGGATTATCGGGACCAGATCGTCGAGCCTCGCAATGTCGCCTTCGACGCTGAACACACCATCCGTCATCACGAGTGCGGATTCATTGTCCTGGAGCTTGGAGAGCGCGCGGTCCAAGGAAGCCGCCGCGTTGTGTCTGAACCGAACCATACGCCCGCCCGCCGCCTGGCCCAACCTTACGCCGTCGTAGATCGAGGCATGCACGCTTCTATCGACTACGGCCACACAGTCCTCCGCACCGAGTAGGGCAGAGCCCAGGGCGAGGTTCACCTGGTAGCCCGTGGTGAAGACCAGCGCGGACTCCCTCCCATAGAACGAGGCGATTTTCCCCTCGAATTCTCCATGCAGCATCATGGATCCATTCACGAAACGAGACCCTGTCATGCTCGTTCCGAACCTCGCGATTGCGGCGACCGCCGCTTCCCGGACCTTGGGGTGCGTCGTCAGGCCCAAGTAGTTGTTGGAACCGAACATCGTCACACGCTTGCCGTCGATCACGGCCTCAGGTCCGTCGTTGTAGTCGAAAGGTTTGAAGTACGGGTAGAGGCCCGCCTTTCTGGCGTCGTCCGCAGCTTGGAACGCGTACGCCTTGTTGAAGACGTCGGAGGCGCGTTCAGACACTCTAGATCCCGCGGTCGATCTGGAAAACGAAGGGAGAACGATTCAGACAAGTCATATACGATAGGAAGGCTGTTTGAAGAAGAGTGGGTCGGCACCCGGGATGCCACGACCCTCAGTTCGGGCCGGAGGTTAGGGTCGCGTATCGCCTCGCGTCAATCGGGGACGGCAAGCGCCGACGCCTCCGGGGCTCAAATGAGGATTCGCAGCAGCACCGCTGAGACCGCGGCGCCCACCGAGAGCCACTTCCAGTTGTCGTGGAAGAAGTTGATCACGTGAGTATCCCAGGCCGCCCACGTATTGCCGCGAAGGTGGCCCACGTAGGCGAGCTCCGGGTCACCGTGCCCGTGCTCGTCCAGCGAAAGGAAACGCATGCCTTCTTTCGTACCGTGCTCTCGCAACCGCCCGGTCAGGAAGAGTGGCCCCGCCGTCGTGAGGACTCGCAAGTGTCGCGGCCACACTCTGCCCCACTTCGCGTAGGCCCGCGGAAGCGAGGCGACCGAATGGTGGAACAGCGAGTGTCCCTTCACGGAAAGCATGAACTGGTTCGACACGCCGAAGGGCGTCGTCCGCGGAAGCACCACCTCCGCGTCGAGGAGAGCGTCGATCGGGCGGAGGCACTGCAGGTCTAGGTCCGCGTAGACCCCGCCGAATTCTCTGAGAATTACATACCTCGCTGCGTCGACTCGCTGGATGGGTTCGGGATACCCCTCATACAGAGGGACGAGCTCGGGCGCACGCTCGCGCACGAGTGCCGCAAGGTCCTCGTCGGTCCAGAAGCGGTACTCCCAGTCGGGGTGTGCTTCCCGCCAGCTGCGCTGGGCATCGAGGAACCGCTCTGGGACGTCCTGATCCTTCCAGGTCTGATGAATGACGCGCGGAATCATGGCGAGCTAGCGAGGGACTTCTCGTAGAGACGCCATCGCTTGTAGGGCTCCAAATTCATCCGCTCCAGTGGCGAGGTCAGCGATGCGTTGTCCTCGAGAATCCACGACGCCTCAGCCCCTTCGGCACGAATTTTCATCGCACGGCGGGCTACCTCGAGGGCGAAGAGCGGGAAGAATCCCCGGTTCTGGTATTCTCGCCTGAGGCCCAACAGGACGATACGCCCGTTGAGGACTTTGGGGAGACCGATGAGGAGGCGGGCAATATTCCACGGCCAGAGCCGCCCTGAGGGTATCCGGCGAAGTACACGGTTGATGTCGCGTGCGATCATGATGACGCCGACCGTTCTACCATCGAGTTCCGCTACGAACGTGAAATCCGGGTGCAGCACGGACTTCAGATCCTTCGCCATGTGCCAGAACTCCTCCCAGGACGGAGGGACGAAGCCCCAGTTCCCGTCCCATGCCTCGCAGTACAAGTCAAAAGCCCCTCTCGCCACCTCTTCCATCGTGTCGAAATTCCACGTTCGAAAAACGAGGCCGGTCCTCTGAATCTTCCTCTCCGCAAGCCGGCGCACCCGATCCGGAAGCGCCAATTCGTCCCCGGCCGGCAGATAATACCCAAGGAGATCTTGGGCAGGAGAATAGCCGGCCCGCTCGATCAGGGGGCCGTAATATGGCGGGTTCCAGGGGGTCATCATCACTGGCGGAAAGTCGAACCCGTCGACGAGAACACCACACTCGTGGTTCATCGACGGGCCTACCGGACCGCGCGCCGAGTCCAGTCCCCGGGCGCCGAGCCACGCCTCAGCCCGCTCGAAGAGCCCGTTCGCGGCCTCTTGATCGTCACGGCACTCGAAAAAGCCGAAGAAACCCACCCGATCATCGTGATGGTCGTTGTGCCATCGGTTCTCGATCGCCGCCACCCTGCCGACCGTCCGGCCCTCGCGTTTGGCAATGAAGAGCGCGCGCTCCGCCCGCTGATAGAAGGGATTTCCACGTTGGTCCAGGCCATCCCTGACAACCCCACGAAGGGGCGGAATCCAGCCGGACGAGACGGGTTGGTCGTGGACCCTCCAAGCTGCGTCCACAAAACGCGACGTACCCCACCGCCCCTTCACCTGGATGATCCCGAGGGATCCACTCATTTAGAGGCGCTGCCCAGGCGACGCACCGTCGTGAAGTAGTGCATGTCCGATTCACTTCTGAAAAATAGGATGAAGGAATCGACCAACCATTTCGCCAGAAAGCTGCGAACCCTGGATCTGACCACTACGAGGCCCGTGTAGATCCATCGAACCAGCGGTCGCAGGAATGGCAGAACGATCAGAAGATAGTCGGAGGCGCTCCGAGACAAGGTAAATGAGGGCGATCCGAAAAACGTGAGGTTGTCGCTGCGCTGGTCCAGACCGTGCGCCGAAAAAAGCGCATCGATGTCCTCGTCACTCGAGTGCCTTCCCACCCTCTCGCCGATCGAGTCGAGAATGGTTCGGGTCGTCGATCCGCCCCCATCACGATTCGCCAGAGTCGGGGTGACAGAGCCCTCAGCACCGAGGAATCGTGCGACCTGCGCCGCAAAATCGGGCTCCTCGATATTCACAACCAGAAGTTTTCCCTTCCGATCATTGAAGTAGCGAATCACGTGTTCATGGTATGAATTCCGTATCCGGACCCAGTGCAGCACCGCTCGCTCCCGGTTGTCGAGAACCCACCGGTTGATAATCCAGGCGACAAATCCCAATGGAACGTACTTGGTGAGCGCCCAACCAACGGCCCTCCGGGATCGCTCAACCGCCTTGTGTCGGCTCAGTACCCAGTGCTTCAAC
>CAUZVZ010000020.1:0-25399 GCA_963583605.1 Gemmatimonadales bacterium UBA6960 | reverse complement strand
GTCCGGCGGGGGAGAGGCGGCCGTCGCTGAGTTGACCGCGGAGTGGCTGCGTGGGTGGGGTTTTTCGGTGGACAAGTCTGAGGTGACACCGGGCCGTTGGAACGTCGTGGGTCGCCTCGAGGGCCAGGGAGCCGGCCAAGGAGTAGGCGCAGACACCGGCCCGACGCTCCTTCTGAACGGCCATCTCGACACCGTGGGCGTGGCCGGAATGAGCGGCGATCCTTTCGGAGCCGAACTGAGGGATGGCCGGCTCTGGGGGAGGGGATCGTGCGACATGAAAGGCGGAGTCGCGGCCTTGCTTGCCGCCGCGGCCGGGGTGGCTCGGAGGGGGTCTCCGGGGACGTTGATCGTAGCGCTCACCGCTGATGAGGAGCACGCCAGCCTGGGAATGGAGGCGTTGGTCGGCTCGGGAATAAGGGCCGACGCCGCGGTCGTATGCGAGCCCACGAGCTTGGCGGTCATGCCCTCCCACAAGGGCTTCGTCTGGATCGAGGCGGCCTTCCGTGGGCGCGCCGCGCACGGCTCCAGGCCCGACGTCGGCGTGGACGCCATCGAGCATGCCGCGCGTTACCTGACCGCACTGGGTGCTCTGAGGAGTCGGCTCAATGCCGGCGAGCCCCATCCGCTTCTCAGTCACGGCTCGTTTCACGCAGGTACGATCGACGGCGGCTCAGCGCCCTCCGTCTATCCCGACGCATGCCGGCTCGTTTTGGAGCGCCGCACGTTGCCGGGCGAAAACGCGCCCCGCATTATCGAAGAGTTTCAAGCCGTGCTGGACGAGCTGGCGGCGGACGTACCCGAACTCGACGCGAAACTAACTCAGGGATTGGCACGTCCTGCCACCCAGATACCGAACGATTCCCCTCTGGTCGAGGGGCTGGTGGCCGCGTGCGTCGGTGAGGGCGTCGATCCGGTGTTGGCCGGCATGACCGCCTGGGTGGATGCCGCCTTCTTGAACGAGGCGGGTACGCCCGCGGTTTGCTTTGGTCCGGGCTCGATCGCTCAGGCGCACTCAGCCGACGAGTGGATCGATCCTTCTGAGATCGTGACGTGCGCGGCCGTTCTCGAGCGGTTCGCGCACGACTTCCTCCAGGGAGATGTGGGCGAGATGGCCAACGACGTGTCAGCGGAGGCGGGGTGAGCGACGATTATCCAATCCGAAGGCTGGCCCGCTATCGAGGCGGTGCGAGAGCGGGCCGTCGCTCCTGGAGCACTTCTCCAACGACGTCATGAGTCTGGAGGAGTTCGAGGCGCTCTTGGACGCAGTGAATCGATGCTCTACGACCGGTGAACTTCGGGAGATTCTCCGTACGCTGCCGCCTCTGGAGTCGTCGAAGCCCGCCACCGACATGATCCCCGCCCGGGGTGGAGCGCCGGTGGTCGTAGACGCCGATCGAGTGAGGGATCACGGCTTCCTGATCAGCGTCCTCAGCGGAACCAACCGTTCCGGCTGTTGGATCCCGGCGCGAAGCAACTTCGCGATCGGCGTCCTGGGTGGTCTCTCGCTCGACTTTCGGGAAGCTCTACTCGGACCGGGAGAAACGGACTTGAACCTGCTGGCTGTTCTGGGCGGAGTCGAGATCATCGTCCCGCCCGAGATGGCGGTGGAGGTCGACGGAATGGCCCTGCTGGGCGGCTTCGAGCATCAGACGGACAACGCCGCTCCGGATCAATCCGGATGTCCCGACGCTACGGGTCCGAGGACTCGCACTCCTCGGTGGCGTGGAGATCCAAGTTCGGCTTCTGAGGGAGACCCCCCAGGCAGGCCAAAAGACGACGCTGTTTGGAACGGAGGGGCGAGCGGCTGAGACTCAGGTCTGGGCCGGACGACTGAAGCCAACGAATCACCGCGTGGGGCGCTTCGCCCCCGAACTGGCTTCGCTCAGCTAGGCAACTGAGCAGTACTCGTCGTAGGCCGCCTTCAACGTGTCGGCGATCTCGAGGGGGTGGCGCCCTTCGATCTGGTGGCGCTCCATCATGTAGACGAGCTCGCCGTCCTTCATCAACGCCACGGCGGGTGACGACGGCGGGTAGCCGGCGAAGTACTCCCGGGCACGCTCAGTCGCCTCGAGGTCCTGTCCAGCAAAGACCGACACGAGAACGTCGGGCTTGATTTCGTTGGTCAACGAAGCCGCGACCGCCGGCCGCATCCCCCCGGCCGAGCACCCGCAGACTGAGTTGACGACCACGACCGTCGGACGTTGCTCCGTCCCCAAGATCTCGTCTACATCATCTGGGGTTCTGAGCTCCTTGAAGCCCATTTGCACCAAGTCCTGTCTCATCGGTGCGATCAACTCTTCCGGATATGGCATCATGTACTCCTGTCGTGGCGGGTTTTTTCTCGGTAACAACGTCACACCTTGGAACCCCGATGACTACCCCAGGGGATCTGAAAGGTGCTTGCGCCGCCGTGGCGGCTCCCGCGCGTCCCGATTGGCGCCGGGTGTATATTTCTGTAAGTGATAGTCCGACCATGATTTACGTATGTATACCCCAGACGTATTCAATGAATTATCGAGTGAACTCTCAACGGACCATCCTGAGTCGGAGCGATACCGAATTGGCCGGTTCGGACGGAATGTCCATTCCCGATCCGCCGATTCGTACGGTTCCCGATCCGCCGATTCGTGCAATCCGTCCATTCCCGCGGGAATCGATTCGATTTATGATGCGGGGAGGGAGGGAGGGGGTCGACGTGACGGAAATAGGGATGTCATGGGGATGTTGCTGATCCAGATGGGCGTCTTGTTGGAGGACGTAGCATGCTGACGAGAGCCAAGACAGTCCGATGCTCGCTCACGGTTTTGAGTGCGTGTCTGCTTTCTGCATGCTGGGGAGACTCCGGAGATCGGCCGGCAAGCACGCCCCCCGGCGCGACCCCGCCATCGGCTGGAGCGGTACGGAGCGGGCCGGCAGGATCCGATGCTGCGACCGTGGGGGTGCCGGGCCGTGCGCCTGCCGCCGCCGCCGCCGCTCAAGTCGGACCCACCACCCTGCCCGGAACCGAAGCCGACTGGGCCATCGTCGACGACAAGGCCCGCTGGGCGGTCGAGCAGGGATATACCGGACTGAGCATCGGCGATTTGATGGTTCGCATCGGCGAGACCTTCGTTGGAACCCCTTACGCTCCGTATACGCTCGAGGCGCCCGGCGAAGAGGACCTCGTGATCGAGCTTGAGGAGTTGGACTGCGTGACTTTCGTCGAGAACGTCCTGGCGCTGGCCCGCTTCGTTCAGACGGTCCCCGACGAGCTGCTGGTCGCACGCACGGGGGACCTCCAACGGCCACTATTCGCCTGGACCCTGGAGGACATCCGTTACCGGGGTGGGGAGCTCCGGGGGTATCCGAGCCGCTTGCACTACTTCAGCGAGTGGATCGGCGACAACGATGCGATGGGCCTCGTGCGCGACGTGTCAGAGGCCCTGGGCGGGATCGCCGACGACGAGCCGATCGACTTCATGACGACCCATGCGGATGCATACCGCCAGTTGGGCGAGGATCCGGATTTCCTCACGGAGCTGCGAGCCGTCGAGGAGCGTCTCAGCTCGGAGCCCCGGTACTACATTCCTGAGGATCGTATCGCTGCGGTCGAGAGCGGGATTCAGAACGGCGACATCATCGCGGCCACCAGCACCGTGCCGGGGTTGGACATCGCCCACACGGGGATTGCGCTGTGGCGGGACGGACGGCTGCACTTGCTGCACGCTCCGCTAGCCGGCGGGGTGGTGCAGATCAGCGAGGTGCCCCTGGCCGAGAGGATCCAGCGGATTCGCGGCCAGGACGGTGTGATGGTGGCTCGTCCGACTGAAGTACGATAGGACGACCTAACTTATGGTCCGACTTATGGATACGTCATGATACATGGGTTGGACTCCAAACCGGGTTCAGGCCCGATGGATCGCCGGTTCTCGAGTCGACTCAGTTGCTCTGTCAGGCTGATTGACAGGGTTGTGTGGGCGGATTATGGTCCACCTCCCTCATCATGGGGCTGACGCAATGGCGGGTAATAGAGGTTCTCCGCGAGCGCCGGGTGCTGCAGTTTCTCAGCGTCTACGCCGTTTCCGGCTTCGTGGCGCTCGAAGTAGTGGACCAATTCGTGGGACGTGCCATCCTGCCTGACTTGGCCTATGTCCTCGTACTCATAATTCTACCTCGCGGGTATTCCCGCCACCCTGATCGTTGCCTGGTTCCATGGCGAGAAGGGACAGCAGGAGCGGCCCGCCGTCGAGAACTGGGCGGAGGGAGCTGAGAAGGGCGGATAGCTCGCCCTTAGAACGTCGCGATCGCGTTGAACGGACTCGCCGTCCCGTTCGGCACCTTGGTGATCTGCCACGACACCATGAACTCCCAACGCTCCCGGGCCGCAGCCTCCCTCGCCACGTCTTCCAGATAACCGTTGTCCACGAGCGGCAGCCCGATGAACACCTGCGTCATGGTGTGCACCGGACGGCCTATGCCCTCCACGCCGGACGGCTGAACGTCGTTCACAGCGTCGCCGACCAATAGCGACACGCCCCGCTCCTTGAGCCAAGGCAACACGGAAGCGTGCAGTCCGGCGGCGCCGCGAGCGTAGTTCCACGGTCCGATTTCGGCGCGCCTCGCCCAGCGGCCGGCCCGGATGAAGAGCACGTCGCCGGGCGACACGGTGATCCCTGCGAAGTCTTCCCACTCTTCCAGATCGGACACGTAGATGGGTGTGCTCGGCTCGAGCCAATCCACGCCCCTGAGAAGCGGCATGTCCACCAGGATACCACGCGTGACGTAGCCGGGCCCCATGTCGTCGATGGCGAGGTCCCCGACGCATCCGTTGGCGGTCATGTTCTGCGGGTAGCCGTTGAAGATGATTGCCTCGCCGTCCCGCCGGGTGGCGTAGTGGCAAAGGGCGTCCATGTGGGACAGTTGGCCGTCATGCAGCGAGAAGCTCATGGCGTCCAGGGCGGCCCGGGGGAGGCCGGTGTTCGGGTCGATCGACGTCATCTGGTGGTCGGTCGGCCAGAAGTTCCCGCTGTCGATCGACGCGTCTTCGTTGACGAAGTGGCCGAGCGTCACCGTGACTCCGTCTTCGACGAGGCGCGTGGCCGCCCTCGTTTTTTCCGGAGTGATGTAATTCAGCGCGCCCCTTTGGTCGTTCGGGCCCCACTTGCCCCAGTTCGACAGCTCGGTCTCCCAGCGCTCGAGCGTCTCGAGCGTGACCTTGACCGACGGGTCCTGCGTGGAGGGATTCACCTCGAACGTCTCCTGGAAGCCCCGTTGTGCGGCGAGAGTGGCCTCGGGTCCTGCTGGCACGAGGACCAACAACCCCGTCACCAAAACGGCTAGCTTGCGTTTCATTTGAATCGCCCCTTTTTCTATTGAATCTCTCTCGTACGTTCCGCACCGCTCGCTCGCGCTGGCGCCTGAGCCCTACCCATAAGAGTAGGTCGGGGAGAATATATCAATACGGTCATTCGGTCTTCCCACTGCCTCACCTCATGAAAGAGATCAAGAAGCTCCTCGTCGCCAATCGTAGCGAGATCGCGATTCGTGTCCTCCGCACGGCCCACGAGCTGGGCATCCGGACGGTGGCGATCTATTCGCACAAGGACCGATACGCGCTCCACCGTTTCAAGGCTGACGAGACGTATTTGATCGGGGACCCGGACGAGCCGATCCGGGCCTACCTGGACATCGAGCGAATCGTCGCGCTGGCCCGAGAAAATCACGTCGACGCTATCCACCCCGGATACGGGTTCCTGTCCGAAAACCCTGATTTCGCCCGTGCTTGTGAGCGCGAGGGGATCA
The DNA here is from genome assembly GCA_963583605.1 of Gemmatimonadales bacterium UBA6960. Taxonomy (GTDB): domain Bacteria; phylum Gemmatimonadota; class Gemmatimonadetes; order Longimicrobiales; family Gaopeijiaceae; genus UBA822. Next base: position 19,618 of record CAUZVZ010000020.1, on the reverse strand, counting down.
TCTTCATCGGTCCCCAAGTGGATGTCCTCGAGCGCTTGGGCGACAAGACCTCGGCCCGCAAGATCGCCGCGAAGGTGGGCGTGCCGGTCCTCAGCGGTAGCGAGGAAGCGATCAACAACGTGATCGACGGGGAGCGGCAGGCGGGGCGGGTGGGTTACCCCATCATTCTTAAGGCCGCCAAGGGCGGCGGCGGTCGCGGAATGAGGGTGGTGACCGATTCGAGGGACTTCCCGGGCGCCTTCGAGGACGCTCGCAGCGAGTCGCTTTTGGCCTTCGGCAGTTCAGACGTCTTCATCGAACGATTCGTCCAGAGGGCGCGCCACATCGAGGTCCAGCTCCTGGGCGACAAGCACGGCAACTTGGTCCATCTGCACGAGCGTGACTGCTCCGTGCAGAGGCGGCACCAGAAGGTGGTGGAGATCGCTCCGGCTCTGGCGCTGGACGACAAGGTGCGGCGCAGTCTACACGAGGCTGCGGTGGCGATCGGCCGTGAGGTGGACTACCAGAACGCGGGCACGGTGGAGTTTCTCGTCGATCAGGACGAGGGCGACTTCTACTTTATCGAGGTCAATCCCCGCATCCAGGTGGAGCACACGGTCACCGAGGAGGTGACCGGCGTGGACCTCGTCAAATCGCAGATCCTCGTGGCCCAGGGGACGCCGCTCGACGACGAGGAGATCGGCTTGCCCTCCCAGATTGCCGTGCGCATCGACGGCTTCGCCATGCAGTGCCGCGTGACCACCGAAGATCCGACGAACGACTTCATGCCCGACTACGGGCGCGTGTCACACTACCGCTCGGCATCGGGAATGGGGGTACGGCTCGACGCGGGCAGTGCGTTCAGTGGTGCGGTCGTGAACCCCTATTACGACTCGCTGCTCGTGAAGGTGACCACTCGGGGGAGGCGCTTCATCGACGCGGCCAAGCGTATGGAGCGGTGCCTCCAGGAGTTCCGCATTCGCGGTGTGAAGACGAACATCCCGTTCCTGATTCGCCTGGTGACACACGAGCAGTTCCTGAAGGGTGGATGCACGACGCGCTTTATCGACCATACGCCAGAGCTGTTCAGGGTGTCCAAGAGGCGCGACCGTGCGACGCGGCTTCTGACGTATCTCGGAGAGACGATCGTCAACGGAAATGCCCTGGTGAAGGATCGTCCGCGTGCCGTGCGGCGGGAGCCCGCACCCGTCCCGAAAGTCGACTACCAGAGCCCGATTCCGGATGGCACGCGCCAGAAGTTCCGGGAGCTCGGGCCCATCGAGTTCGGCGGGTGGATTTCCGACCAGGAACGGCTGCTCCTGACCGACACCACTTTCCGCGACGCGCATCAGTCGCTGCTGGCGACCCGCTTCCGGACGCACGACCTGCTCAAGGTGGCCGATGCATACGCCCGCAGGGGCTCTGAGTTGTTCTCCATCGAGATGTGGGGCGGCGCCACGTTCGACGTCTCGATGCGGTTCTTGAAAGAAGACCCGTGGAGACGCCTGACCGACCTCAGAGAGCTCATTCCCAACATCCTCTTTCAGATGCTGCTTCGCGCTTCGAACGCGGTCGGGTACAAGAACTATCCGGATAACCTGGTGCAGGGGTTCGTGGAGGAGGCTGCAGCCGCGGGAATCGACCTGTTCCGTGTGTTCGACGCCCTCAACTGGACGGACAACATGCGGGTAGCGATGGAGGCCGTGCTCAAAGCGGACGCGCTCTGTGAGGCCGCGATCTGTTATACGGGCGACATCCTCGACGAGAGCCGCACGAAGTACGACTTGAAATATTATGTTAAGCTGGCCAAGGAGTTGGAGGGGATGGGCGCACACATCCTCGCCATCAAGGACATGGCTGGGCTCTGCAAGCCGTATGCGGCCGCCAAGCTGGTGAGCACCCTCAAGGAGGAAGTGGGCATCCCGATCCACTTCCACACCCACGACACCGCCGGGGTGCAGGCTGCTGCCATCCTGGCCGCGGCGGGCTCGGGACTCGACATCGCGGACGCGGCCATGGCCCCGATGTCCGGCACGACGTCGCAACCCAACATCAACACCGTGTCCGAGGCGCTCCGGTTCACTCCCCGCGATCCGCAACTGACGAGGGAGGACCTGGACGGCATCGCGGATTACTGGAGGGCGGCGCGCGACTTCTACGTGCCGTTCGACGGCCAAGTGCTGCCCGCGACGGGCGACCTGTATGACCACGAGATGCCCGGCGGCCAGTACACGAACCTTTTCCAACAAGCCCGCGCCTTGGGTCTGGCCGATCGTTGGGCCGAAATCTGCCGGGTCTACGCTGACGTGAACGAGATCTTCGGCGACATCGTGAAGGTGACGCCGACCTCCAAGGCTGTGGGCGACATGGCGTTGTTCATGGTCGCTAACGAGCTCACGCCCGAGGACGTCCTGGATCCCAATCGTGAGCTCGCGTTTCCCGCCTCCGTGGTCGATTTGATCGGCGGAGGCATGGGACAACCGCCAGGCGGTTTTCCGGAAGAGGTGATCAAGATCGTGTTGCGCGGCGAGCCCGGTCTGAGCGGTCGCCCGGGTGATACGCTGGAGCCCGCGGATTTCGACGAGGCCGGCGAAATCGTCGAGAAGATGCTGGGCCGGGCGCCCACACGACGCGACGTCATTTCGTATCTGCTCTACCCGAAGGTGTACCGCGAATTCGCGGACCATCAGAGACGGTATTCCGACACGTCGGCGCTTTCCACGCCCGTCTTCCTCTATGGGCAGGAGCCGGGCGAGGAGGTCGCCGTCGACATCGAGCGGGGTAAGACGCTCATCGTGAACTTCGTTACGCTGGGCGAGCCCCATTCGGATGGGAAACGCACCGTCTTCTTTGAGCTGAACGGACAGCCGCGTGACGTCAACGTGATCGACCGGTCGCTGGAACCGGAGACGCAAGCCGCCGTGCAGGCGGATCCGGACGATCCGAAGCACATCGGCGCCAGCATGCCGGGGATGGTCGTCGATGTGGCCGTGCGCGTGGGCCACGCCGTGTCGCAGGGGGACAAGCTGCTGAGCTTGGAAGCCATGAAGATGGAGACCACCCTCTATGCCGAGGGAGCGGGGACGGTCGCGCAGGTGATCGTGTACCCGGGGAGCCAGGTGGCGCCCGGTGACTTGATGATTCGTTTGGAGTAGAGTTCAGACATGGACGACTGGAAACGCCAAACGTGGGCCGTGCGAGCACAGGCTGAGGAAACGTCGCACCACGAACACTCGGTGCCGATTTTCCTGACGTCGAGCTTCGTCTTCGAAGACAGCGAGGAGATGCGTGCTGCCTTCGCGGGCGAGATCGACCGCAACATCTATGGCCGGTTCACGAATCCGAACGTAGAGGAACTCTCCGAGAAGATCCGCCGCTTGGAGGGCGCTGAGGCCGGCCACTCGGTGGCCACCGGCATGGCCGCCGTGTTCGCCACGTTCGGGGCGCTGCTCTCCAGTGGCGATCACATCGTGGCGTGCCGGTCGCTCTTCGGGTCGACCCACACGATCCTCACCAAGATCCTGCCGCGGTTCGGGATTGAGCACACCTACGTCGACGCCGCGGACCCCGACGGGTGGCCCGGGGCGTTCCGTGAGAACACCCGGATGATCTTCGTCGAGACCCCCACGAACCCCGCAGTGGATCTCGTGGACTTGGAGATGCTCGGGAAGCTGGCCGCCGACAAGGACGTTCTGCTGGTCGTGGACAACTGCTTCGCCACGCCGATTCTTCAGCGTCCTCTGGAGCTCGGCGCGCACCTCTCGCTCCACTCCGCCACCAAGTATCTGGATGGCCAGGGCCGCGTCATGGGTGGTGTGGTGGTGGGTGGAAAGGATCTGATACAGGAGATCTACGACTTCGCGCGAGCCACCGGGCCTTCGCTATCCCCGTTCAACGCGTGGGTGCTCTCCAAGAGCGTGGAAACGCTCGAAGTTCGCATGGAGCGGCATTCGGAGAACGCCTTGGAGGTGGCTCAGTGGTTGGAGGGGCGGCCGGGCGTCGCTTCGGTGCGTTATCCCTACCTCCCTTCCCATCCCCAGCACGAGATCGCCAAGCGGCAGATGTCCTCGGGCGGCGGCATCCTCTCGTTCGTGGTCGAGGGCGGGCTCGAGCAAGGGAAGCGCTTCATGGACTCCGTGAAGCTCTGCTCGCTTACCGCGAATCTCGGGGACACACGCACCATCGTCAGCCATCCCTCGTCGACCACGCACGCCAAGCTCACGGGAGAGGAGCGAGCGGCGGTGGGCATCACGCCGGGGCTGATCCGAATCTCAGTCGGACTGGAAGACATCCGAGACGTGATCGCGGATGTGGAGCAGGCGCTGGAGGCGTCCTGATCCCAGGACCTTCCCCAGACGGCCTTCCTTGGACGGCCTTCCTTGGGACGAATCCCTCCCGGTACGTGAGTCGGTCTGGTAGTCTTCAGGTTTTCAGCCATGTCTCCACCGGTTTCTTGAGGAACTCCTGCACCGGGATGCCGCCACCGCCGACCACGAGGATCCGTGTGGGTGCGGCCGCTCTTGACCTCGATGGCGACGACCACGTTGCCGGAGCGAAGCACGAAATCGACTTCCCTGTTCCGCAGGGGTTCTGCTCAACCGCCCTTGGGCCGAAGCTGCTCCGCTGCGGTGAAGAACGTCCTCCGATAGCCCAGCACCACGATGACCGCCGTTAGGGCCACAGCCGAGCCCAACATGAACATCACAACGATCTGGTACTGAACCGCGAGCAAGGGATTCGAACCTGCGATGATCTGACCGGTCATCATCCCCGGGAGAGAAACGATTCCCACAACCATCAAAGTGTTCACCGTCGGAATCATCGAAGCCCTCAGGGCCCTTCGAACCGGCTCCCGGGCCGCCCTCACCGAATTCGCGCCCAGGGCGAGGTACGCCTCGACTTCAGGACGACGGGTTTCCATCTCGCCCGCCAGGCGGTCGGCCGCGAGGGCCGCCGCATTCATGGCGTTGCCCAGGATCATGCCGAACAGGGGGATCAGGTACCTCGGGTTGTACCAGGGATCGACGTGCACGACCATCACACTGACGTAGATCAACGTCAGCCCTGAGCCGAGGAGAAGCGCGACCCCGGTAATGCCGAAGAGCCCAGGCGTTTTCGAGTCCTGACGGTCGACGGCCGCCTTGCTCGCCACTGCCAGCATCAGGAGGAGTGCGGCGGCGACCAGGTACCAGCGGTCGATGGCGAAGATGTAGACCAGGAGGTAACCGACGAGCGTGAGCTGAAGGACCGTGCGTAGCGCACCCACGGCGAAGCTCCGGGCCAGCCCCGTGCGATGCCAACGCGAGACCCCGATCGAGATCAACACCAGACCCAGAGCCACGGTCAGGTCGATCCAGGTGAGGTCGAGGATCGGCTGCTCGAGAACGTCGAGGGTCTGCATCATCGACTCGCTTCGTCCGGGTCTGGCGGCCCACTCAGATCCTCCGGGTCCGAAAGCTCGCCCAGAACTTCCTCCGCGTCGCCCGAGTGGACCACACGTCCTTCCCGAATGACCACGGTGTGGTGGGCGTATTTCCTGGCCTCCGAGACTCGATGCGTGGCCACGATGATGGTCAGCCGCCGGACCTCAGACAAACCGCCGATGGTCTTCATCAAGGCACGCGACATCTCGGGATCCAGGGCGGATGTGGGCTCGTCCAGCAGGAGGACCTCTGGGGAGGTCATCAGCGCTCTCGCCAAGTTCACCCGCTGCTTCTGGCCCACGGACAGCTCATCCCCCGGCCGATCGAGCAGGGATGGCTCGAGCTCGGCGAGAAGCATGAGTTCGCTCGCCAGCTGATCGAACTGACCGTCCTGAACCCCGGCGAGCTCAGCCGCCACCGCCAAGTTGTCCGAAACGGTGCCCGGAAACATCACTGGTGTCTGAAAAACGAGCGCCACCCGGTGTCGAAGCTCCGTGACCGCGTACTCGACGATCGGACGACCGTCGAGGAGAATGTCTCCTTGTACCGGATCATCAAGCCGGTTGAGAAGCCGGAGAAGAGACGTCTTCCCTCCGCCGGAGGGCCCGCATAGGACCGTGATGAGATGCCGAGGAATCGTGACGTCGATGTCCTGAAGTACGGTACGTCCGGCCCTTGTCTGGCCTACGCCGCGAAGCTCGAAGGAGGGGATATCCACGCTCAGTTCAGCGCGCGTGGCCCTCCGCCTCAGCGCACATGCCCCGCCCCTTCCACCACGAACCGCTGTGAGGTCAATTCCTCCAGGCCCATCGGTCCATACGCGTGCACCCGCGACGTGCTGATCCCGATTTCGGCGCCCATGCCGAGCTGAAATCCGTCGTTGAAGCGCGTCGATGCGTTCACCAGCGTACAGGACGACTGGACTTGGTTGGTGAACTCCCCCGCTGTTTCCGCGTTCTCGGTGACGATTGTGTCGGTGTGATCGGAGCCGAAGCGACGGATGTGATCGATGGCCGCGTCCATGTCTGGAACGACCTTTACAGCCACGATCATGTCGAGGAACTCCTTGCCCCAATCGTCCGCGGCGGCGGGGGTCACATCCCGGGTGATGGCGCGCACGGCCTCGTCCCCTCGCACCTCGACGCTCGCGGCTTTGTAGCCGGCGACGAGATCGGGCACGAACGCTGCTGCCACGTCTTCATGGACCAGCACGGCCTCGGTGGCGTTGCAGGTGGCGGGCGCCGACGTCTTGCCCGTGACCGAAATCTCCAGGGCTTGCTCCAGGTCCGCGTCCGCGTCCACGTACACGTGACAGATCCCGTGGAAGTGTTGCACGGTCGGAATGGAGGAATTCTCGCTCACGTATCGGATGAGCGTCTCGCCGCCCCGCGGGATGACCAGGTCGATACAGTCGTCGAAGGTGAGCAGCTCGGCGACGGCCTCTCGTCCGCCGGTGCCCACGAGCACGAGGGCCTCCTCGGGCAGATCGTGCTCGCGAAGCGTGGCGTGGATTACGTCGGCGAGGGCTTCGTTACTCGCTTGCGCCTCTTTTCCGCCCTTGAGGATGCAGGCATTGCCCGACTTGAAGCAGAGGGAGAACGCGTCGATCGTCACGTTCGGACGCGACTCGTAGATCATCATCACCACGCCGAGCGGACAGCGCACGCGCTTGATGCGGAGACCGTTCTCCAATGTCTGGTCCCGTGTGACCCGCGCGACCGGGTCCTCGAGGTCCGCGACCTGCCTCAGCCCCTCGGCCATCTGGGCGAGGCTCTCAGACGTGATCCCCAGCCGCTTGAGCTTAGGCGTCGAGAGTCCGCCTTCCTCAGCCCGGGCGATGTCCGCTGCGTTGGCTCGGAGGATGTCCTCCTCCGCGGCGACGAGCGCTCCCGCCAGATCGCGCAGGTAGTCGTTCTTTTGATCGGTGGTGAGCGTGGCCACATGCTGCGCGGCATCGCGTGCCGCCTCAGCCGCTCTCCGTACCTCACTCGTCACCTCACTCATTCCCTGTCCTCCGCGTCGTCGAAGCCTCCACCGTTGAGGCTCTCTCCATTGTCGTTCTTCACGTCGAGCAAGACCAGATCCTCTCGGTGAACGATCTCCTCCACGTACTTGTATCCGAGCACATCCAGGAACTCCTCGCTCTGCCGTCCCTTCATGCGTTGGATCTCCGACGCCGGGTACGACACGAGTCCCACGGCGAAGGCTTTGCCCCCCGAATCGACCAGATCGACCCGGGCTCCGATCCCGAAGTCGCCCTGGACCTCGACGATGCCGATGGGCAGAAGGCTGGCTCCCCGCGTGACGAGCGCATGCTTGGCGCCGTCATCCACGACGATGGCTCCGCGCGATCGGGTGCGGATGGCGATCCAACGCTTTCGCTCAGTGAGGCGCTTCGGGCCCGTCACGAAGAGCGATCCGATCTCATCGCCGTTCACGATCCGCTTCAGAAGTCCGGGCTCCTTTCCTGAGGCGATCACCGTGGGCACGCCCCAGTCACTTGCCAACCTCGCCGCCCGGATTTTGACCTTCATCCCACCCACGCCGGTCTCACTCTGGTCATCGGTGATGTGACTGTCGATCTCAGAGTCTACCTCAATCGTGTGGATTACTTCGGCACCGTCCGTGGTCTCGTCATCGGTCTGGTCATCGCCGAAGCGCAGCACGCCGGCGACCGTGCTCAGAATCACGAGCAGATCTGAGGTGATCAGGCTTGTCACGAGCGCCGCCAGATGGTCGTTGTCCCCGATCTTCGCTTCGTCGTCCGCGAGCGGGTCGTTCTCGTTGATGATGGGGAGGATGCCTCGCGACAGGAGCTCCTGCAGCGTGTGCCTGGCACTCAGAAACCGGCGCCGGTCCTCGATGTCCTCCTGCATCATGAGGAGCTGGGCGACGACGGTGTCGCATTTCTCGAACTCCCTCGCGAACATGGTCATGAGTTGATACTGCCCCACCGCAGCGGAGGCCTGACGCTCGACGACCGACGTCGGGGGCCGATCCCGTCCCATCCCGAGATATCCTGCCGCGACGGCACCCGACACCACCAGGACGACTTCGAGGGCCGTGTCGCGCAGCGCGGTGACGTCCTGCGCGATGCGCTCGATGACGAGCGGATCGAGCTGTCCCGCGGGCGCGATGATGCCGCTCCCGACCTTGACCACGACCCGGCGGAGCTCGCCGAAGTCCCGGTCCTTGTCCGGCGTGGAGGTCACGCAGCGTCTCCTTCATCGAACAGCGCCGCGGCCTTGCGAGCCGAAAGGACGAAGCCTTTGATCATCGCTGAGCTGAAGCCCTGATGCTCCATCTCGTTGAGTCCGGCGATGGTGCAGCCTCGCGGCGTCGTGACGCGGTCGATCTCCGACTCCGGATGGCGGTTGTCACGCAGGGCGAGCGAAGCCGCTCCCCTCGCCGTCTGCGCCGCCAGCAGGAGCGCGTCTTCGGGGTGAAAGCCGATCTCGATGCCGCCTTGAGAGGCGGCCCGAACCGACCGGAGAAAGAACGCCACGCCGCATGCGCACAGAGCCGTGGCTCCCACCATCATCTCGTCCTCGATGCGGAGCGTGATTCCGACGCCCTTGAACAGGGCTTCGGCCTCCTCGAGAGCAGCCATCGAGTCGGGATCGGCCGACAGGCAGGTCATGGACTCCCCGATCGATACGGCGGTGTTCGGCATGGCACGCACGACGTGAGTCGGAGCTGGGATCATCTCACGTAACTGGGCGACTGTCACGCCCGAGACCACCGAGATCACCTTGTGGCGGTCAGGATCGATATCGTTTAGGATTTCGTCGAGTAGATCCGTGATCTGCTGCGGCTGAACCGCCAACAAGACGGTATTCGCCCCCTGGATGGCCGCGACATTATCGCGCCCGATCGCGAATCCCTCCGCGGCCAGTCCCTCCAAGGAGGGTGGATGCAGCGAAGTGACGTGGATCTGATCCGGCTGTAGCGTCCCGCTGCGTACTAAGCCGCGTGCGAGCGCTTGGCCCAAGTTCCCACCGCCCAGAATTGCCAGGCTGGCGATCGATGATTCGGACTGTTTTTTAGCGGACATCGGAAACCTCTCGGAAACAAAAAAACCGGCTCCTGGAATGGGGGCCGGCGAACGTCAAGTCTCGGGCGTCGAGGGTCGCTCTATCGAATTCCCCCACGCAAGACAGGACGCGCCCGCTCCCTAGGAAGTGGACGGTCGGTTCGCGGTCGGCGTGGCGGTCGTGCGTGCTGGTTCACGGTCGGTCCGGTCAAAAAGATCAAAAAGATCCTGTGACTCACGATAGCGAAGCTGTGTGGCATGTCAACATTCCAGCGCCCCGCGGGTTTCTCCATCATCCATCGATGTGCGCGAGCCCCTCAGAAGGTTTTCTACCCCCCGAACACCGCCCACTCGGGCATCACCCCCGATTCGATCCCGAAGATCGTCGTCCCCAAGAGCAGGAACATCACCGTAATCACTAACGCCCCGACCAGGTTCAGCACGAGCCCGATCTTGGCCATCTCGGGAATCCGAACCCGGTCGCTTCCGAAGACGATGGCGTTGGGTGGTGTGGCCACGGGCATCATGAACGCGCACGACGCGGACAGGGTCGCGGGGATCATCAACAACAGCGGGTGCACGTTCGTCGCGACCGCCACGGAGGCCAGGATCGGAAGGATCATCTCCGTGGTGGCCGTATTCGACGTCAATTCCGTGAGGAGGGTGATCGACAGGCAGACGATCAGGATCAGCACGAACGGCGGCACGCCCGCGAGCCCGGCGAAGGCGTTGCCGATCAGGATGGACAATCCGGTGATCTGGAAGCCGTGGGCGAGCGCGAAGCCGCCCCCGAAGAGGAGCACGATGTTCCATGGCAGGCGCAGGATGATGTCCCTGCCCGCCAGAGTCGGCGCGTCCGCGTCCGGCGTACGCGTCGGAATTAGGAACAGGAGCCCGGCCATGGCGATGGCAATGGTTCCGTCGTCGATCAGGCTGGGGAATGGAAGCAGCTGAGACCAGCCCGGTATGGTGATGATTCCGAGTTGGAGGGGCAACCGGAACACCCACAGAACGGCGGTGAGCCCGAAGACAACGAGCACGGCCTTCTCTTCGTAGGCCACGGGGCCGAGCGCCTTCGTCTGTTCCTCGACAACGCTCTGGTCCACCGTGACGTGCTCGGGCACTCGGAAGAAGACTCTGGTGATGAGCAGCCAAGCGGTCACCAATAGGACGATCGAAATGGGTAGCGCCATCACCATCCATTGGCCGAATACCAGCGGCGGCGCGTCGGGGAACGTGATCTCGAAGATCCGGGCCAGCGACAGGTTGGGGGGCGTGCCGACCAGCGTCGCGATTCCTCCGACCGAGCACGCATAGGCGATGCCGAGCATGACACCTACTGAGAACGTGTGCGTGTCTTGCTCTCCGAAGTCGTTCTCCATCTCCAGGATGATGGCGAGCCCGATTGGCACCATCATGATGGCCGTGGCCGTATTGGAGACCCACATGGACAGGAACGCGGCGGCCACCATGAAGCCTAGCACGATTCGCGACGGTCCGCCCCCGATGGCCTGGATGATCTTGAGCGCGATCCGTCGGTGCAGATTCCACTTTTCCATGGTCAGGGCGATCATGAAGCCGCCCAGAAACAGCACGATCGTGCTGTTGAAGTAGATGGGCGCCGTGGCCCCCCCGCGCTCGATCCCGAGCAGGGGATAGAGGACCAGGGGCAGGAGCGCGGTGGCGAAGAGCGGAATCGCCTCAGTGATCCACCAGGTGGCCATCAAAGCCGCCACGGCGGCCATGCGTGTGACCGCCGGGTTGCCGGGCTCCAGATCCAGAAAGTTGATCAAGATGAACAGGACTGGCCCGAGTACCAGGCCGACCCGCTGCATCAAGTTCTTCTGAGCGGCCACGCTCCTAGTTCCGTGCTTCAAACCTGCCCTCAACGCATCGAGCCTGCCAGTCCCCTCAGAGTCGCGGCGAGGGAACGCAGACGACTCCGATCCGTCGGCCGCTCACCGGCGACCGCGACCCGTGAGTCGGTGTCCAGGTTGAGTGCCGTCTGCTCCAGCTGTGTCCCCACTTCGGCCCGCTCTGCTTCGCTGCGGACCCCTTCGATCCGGTCCAGCGCGCCCGAAACGCTGACGGCACGATCGGCTCGAATCGCGTTGTTCCTCATCAGCTGGTCGAGGTAGGCCCGCGCCACCGCCACCGTCGGCTCCCAGACGATCTTCGGCTGATGCTGAGCGTTGAACTCGGTCATGCGTATCTGGGCGGCCGCGTCGATTTCGTTTTGGGTTAGGTATTGACTGGGGACGAGCCGGAAGACGTCGAAGCCCCTGGACAGCTCGCCGGCGTAGATAAATCCGTTGTACCAGTAGGTCGACCAATAGCCACCGGAGACCATCTCCTCGTTGCTGATCGGGCCGCGGTCGAAGTACGCGATTTCGACCGGCGTTGCCGGATCGGTGAAGTCGAATGCGGACAAGCCACCCTGGTACCACCCCTGGACCTTGATGTCGCGCCCGGGTACGGGAATGAGCGACCCGTTGTGCGCCACGCAGTTCTCCTCCGCGGTCTGGGCTGCGGGGAGCTTGTAATAGCCGGCGAAGAGCATCTTGCGGCCGACGATCTCGAAGATGGCGTTTGCGCCCCAAGTGGGCGGGTCGGTCGCTTGGCAGCGCGGCTGCCCGCCCCCGCCCCACTCGTCCGTGAAGATCACTTTGGTGCCGTCATTGCTGAACGTGGCGGAGTGCCAGTACGCGAAGCCCGGGTCCACGACTTCGTCGATGCGATACGGGTTCGCCGGATCGGAGATGTCCAGGAGGATGCCGTTGCCGGAGCAGGCTCCGGCGGCCAGCCCGATCGCGGGGTATACGGTGATGTCATGGCACCGGTTGGTAGCGCTGGTCGATTGCGTTCCAGGCCCGTGGTCGCCCCCGCCCCACAGGCCCGCGATGTCACCGGTCTGCTCGTTCGTGAAGAGGCGCGGTTCGCTCACCACCGCCGCGTCCTGGGGCCGAGCGAGAGGGACGCGGATCACCTCAATGCGGAATAACGAGGTATTCGGGTCTTCCGCGAGCCCCGAGCATCCCTCCAACTCCTCGCGGGGGCGTACGCCACTCGTGCCCTGCACGTAGATGTAGACGTTCTCGTCGTCTCTGGGATCCTCGACGACCGTGTGCGTGTGGGAGCCCCGGCACGTTTGCACGGCCGCGACCTGCCGGGGACTACGGATGTCGCTGATGTCGAATATTCGGACGCCGCGGAAGCGTTCCGTACTGATCGAGTCCGCCACGCCTTCGGTTCCACAGTCGATCCGCGCAGCCCGGTCCTGTACTGATATGAACAGAAGGTTGCCGTAGACGGAGGGATCGCCTTGGCCCCCGGGACACACGACGCCGACCCGCAGAGTCGGGTTGGCGGGGTCCTCGATGTCGTAGATCTGAAAGCCACGGTAGTTGCCCTGGATCGCATAGCCTGCTGTGAACGCGATGTCCGAGTTGGTATACCCGCCGGCGAACGCAGAATCCGGGTTCACGAAGCCCACACCCTTGGGGAGCGATGCCAGCAGCTCGAGGCCGCTGATCGCGGAGGCCGCGTCGTGCCAGCCAGCCGCGAGTCCTACGCGCGGATCCCCCGTATCCTGAGCGGCCCCGGCGGTTGCACCGACCAGCGAGCAGGCTGCGGTCAGGATTAGACAGAACGGTATCGGCAGGATTCCTCTCGTGAATCCAGGAGGAGAAAGAGCCTTCATTCTGCGGGTCATAGAGAACCTCTTACGTGTGGGATCGGGTGTGTGGCATCGGGTCACCGTATCGCCAGCAGCATCGTGTTCATCCGTGCGATCTCGATGGACTGGTCGGCGTCGACATGAGTGAGGAACTGAAAGATCTGCGGCTCCTGGGCGGCACCGGAGACCACGTACAGCTGCTCCACCATGGCCAGCGCCCCTTCGTGATGGAGGATCATCAACTCAAGGAAGAGGCGGTCGAACTCCTCGCCGGTGGCGGCCGCCAACTGACCCATCTGTCGCTCAGTGAGCATTCCGGGCATGAGTCGGTCGTCACTGAGTGGCCAGACGTCCTCGTCCTCTAGGTCGGGGGCCTCTTCACCACGGGATTCCAGCCACCCCTCCATCATTCCCATCTCGGCGGTCTGAGAGATGTCGATGCGTTGTGCGAGAAGTCGTATCTCGTCACTCTCCGTCCGGCTGGACAGCAGACCGGTCATCTGCAGGGCTTGGGCGTGGTGGAACGTCATTCCCTGCATGAACCGGACGTCCGCCTCGACGTGGACTGGTTGCCTTAGTGCGGAGACCTCCGCCTCGGTGAGCGTGCGGGTGGGCTGACCGGGCGCCCCTGGCTGCACGACTGAGGCGGGCGGGTCCTGGGCGCTGGCCGGCAGCGCGGTCACCGACAGGAGGGCGGTCGAGAGTAGGACGCCGGCTGGAATCTGTGCTGCAAAGATCTTCATGAGGGGAAGTACGCTAGTGAGCAGGATGGTGGATGACAAGAGAGTGGCCCGGGACCCGGCTCACCCTTTAGCTTCCTGTCGGTACGTGAGGGGCGGTTCGGAGAACAACCCATGCGTGAAGGGCCATTCGGCGAACAACCGGGATGAGTGATCAGATGAGCGAACATCGAGAGGCCCAGACCCCGGACGAGTCCGCTTCGGAGATCACGGAGCTGATGATGCCGGGCCAGGTCAACAATCTCGGCCATGTGTTCGGCGGGGTCGTGCTTTCGATGGTCGATCGGGCGGCGGCCGTCACCGCCATGCGACACGCCCGCCAACCGTGCGTGACCGTCTCGATCAACCGGGTCGACTTCAAGGAGCCGATCTACTCCGGCGAGGTGGTCACGTGTAGCGCACGCGTCCACTACGTCGGGCGCACGTCCATGGAAATCTGCGTCTACGTGGTCGCGGAGCATCCGATCACGGGTCGCCGCCGCCACACCAACGACTGTTTTATGACTTTCGTGGCGATCGACGAGAACAGCCGGCCGACGCCGGTGCCTGGCTTGAAGCTGGTCACGGACGAGGACGAGCAGAGATTCGAGGAGGGCAGGCGGCGGCGAGAGAATCGGGAGGCGCTTGAGAAGGAGTTGGGCAGCGAGTAGGCGCTAGACGACCCAGTCTACGAGGTTCCACGCCAACGTTTACGGGAGCCTCACCCCCGCTCCACCACCATGGCGAACCCCAGCCCGCCCGCGGCGCACACCGTAATTAGCCCCAATTCCACATCCCGCCGCTTCATCTCGTTCAGCAGCGTGGTCGTGATGCGGCCACCGGTCGCCCCGAACGGATGGCCGATCGCGATGGAGCCGCCCATCACGTTGATGCGCTCGACGTCCGGGTGCCCCACGGCCTGGCTTCTGCCCAACTCCTCCTCGGCGAACTTCTTGGACGAGAGCGCTTGGAGGTTGGAGAGCACCTGTGCCGCGAAGGCCTCGTGCATCTCCATCAGGCCGATGTCCGCCATGGTGACTCCCGCCCTGTCCAGAGCGATGGGGGCCGCGTAGGCCGGCCCCTGGAGCAGTTGCCCCGCTGGGTCCAGGCCTGAGAACGCGTAGCTGCGGACGAAGCCCATCGGCTCGAGGCCGTCCGCCTTCGCCCGCTCCTCAGACATCATCAGGACAGCGGAGCCCCCGTCGGTGAGCGGCGAGGCGTTGCCGGCTGTCACGCTCCCGTGCTTGCGGTTGAACACGGGGCGGAGCTTGGCCAGGGCCTCTTCGCTGGTGTCACTCCGTATGCCGTTGTCGGCCTCCACGATGGTCTCGAAACGGGGGGGCACGTAGACAGCACCGATTTCCGCGATGAGCCTTCCGTCCTGCGTTCCCGCCGCGGCGAGCTTGTGCGAGCGCAGCGCCCAGGCGTCCTGATCGGCCCGGCTGATGCAGTTCTCTTTGGCCATGCGCTCGGCCGACTCGCCCATGCTCTCGCCCGTGGTGGGCTCAGCGATCTGCGGAAAGTTCGGAACGAGGTCCTTGGGCCGGATCTTGGCCACCGTACCGATCCGGGCGCTGAGCTTCTTCGCCTTGGATGCGCCGATCAGCTTCTCCGCGAAGGACTGCTTGATGGTGATCGGAATGTGCGTGAGTGATTCGGCGCCACCGGCGACCACGACGTCGGCGTAGCCACGCTCGATGAGATTGGCTCCGTCCGCGATCGACTGATTGGCGGTGGCACAGGCCCGGGAGACGGTCACGGCGGGTACGGTCTTGGGCAGGGTGGCCAGTCCGACTTCGCGAGCGATGTTGGGGGCGTGGGGATCGTGCACAACCGTCCCGTAGACCAGATGATCCACGTCTTCGCCACGGACCCCGCTTCGGTCCATGAGCTCACGTACGGCCAGCACGCCCAGGTCGATCGCCGTCAGGTCCTTGAAGACGGTCCCGGACCGGACGAACGGTGTGCGGCTTCCGGCGATGATGGCAGTGCGTCTGGTCATGGTCCCCTGTAACCCACGGCCTCCGGCCATGGTTCCGTCACGGGCGGCTACGTCCCCCGGTGGCTTGGCGAATCCTCCGGGGCTAGACTGGTCCCCGTTCGACTTCGGCCACCACCTGAGCCCCCCACGAGACCATGAAGGGAGTTACTTTCAACGTATCGGTTCCGCACTTCCTTCTGGCGAAGACCGCCGGGCGGGTTACGGATTCGGCACGCTTCGGGCTCCTCAGCGGCGTAAAAATGCGCGATCTCCCGGAGCCGGAGTTGCCGGGACCGGACTGGGTCGAGATCAAGGTCACCGCGGGCGGGATCTGCGGCAGCGACATCAGCAACCTGAGCTACTCCGCGAGCCCGGCGATGGAGCCCTTCGGTTCGTTTCCTGCGGTCCTCGGTCATGAGATTCTGGGAGAGGTGAAGTCGGTTGGCGCTCAGGTTTCCAAGGTGTCGCCCGGCCAGCGGGTGACGATGGACCCCATGATCTCGTGCACGACCCGAGGATACCCTCCTGAAGATCCGTGCTTCTCCTGTTACGAGGGGCTTCACTGCACCTGTGAGCGGGCCGGGGAAGAGGGGATCACGTTGATCGGTGATCAGCCCCTCTCGCGGGGCCTCACGATTGGGTACCACCGGGATCTACCGGGTGGTTGGGGTCAGACCGTGCTCGCCCACGAGTCCCAGGTCTTTGCCGTCGCCGACGCGGTGACCGACAACGCGGCCGTGCTCATGGAGCCGCTGTCCATTGCCATGCACGCGGTTCTGCGGACGCCCCCGAGGGACCAGGATCCCATCTTGGTGATCGGGAGCGGCACGATCGCTTTGGCCACCATCTGGGCCGTCCGGGCGATCGGCTTCCAGGGCTCGATCCTGGCGCAGGCCAAGCGGGCACATGAGCAGGAGCTGGCCCGGAAGTTGGGCGCCACCGACGTGGTGGCACCTGGTTTCGAGGCGCGCGACGCGTTGATCGACACCGGGGCCTCTGCCTACATGCCGGTGGTGGGCCCCGAAGTCTACTCGGGGGGCGGCTTTCCTCTCATCTACGACTGCGTCGGCAACCAGAGCAGCGTCGCCCAGTCGTTTAGCTTCGCGTCACCGCGCGGGCGCATCGTGGTCATCGGATGCGCCGCCGAGTTCAAGAAGCTGGATCTCACCTTCGTGTGGGCCAGGGAGCTCCGCATCCGGGGGGCGGTCGGTTACGGACAGGAGACTTGGCGGGGCGAGCGACGGCACACGTTCGAGATCGTACAAGATCTCCTGCTTGAGACGGGAGCGCCCGTCCAGGACATGGTCACGCACATCTACCCGCTCGAGCAGTACCGGGACGCGCTACGTACGGCGGCGAACCACCGCAAGAGCGGTGCGGTGAAGGTGGTATTGCAGCCCTAGGATTGGCTGACCGAGGGCCCCCCGGTTTTTATGCGGGAGGGTGGAAGAGGGATCGACGGTCCCGCGCAGGACAGTCTGCCGCATAAAAGGAGCCACCACCCCCGCCCAGGGCCCGCTCTAGAGCTGAAGCCTCAGCAGCTCCGGATGGACTCGACTTCCCGGTTGGTGCCCATCGACGTCCACGCTTTCGACAGCAAGGAGGGCGATCTTCCGGCGGAGTCCTCCGGAGTAGCCGCCGAGCTTGCCGTCGCTTCGGACGACGCGATGGCACGGCACAACGATCGGAAGAGGGTTGGCCCTCACGGCCTGGCCGACGGCCCGCGCGGCCCCGGCCACCCCAATCTCGTCGGCGATGTCCCCGTACGACACGACGCGGCCATAGGGGATTTCCGTCAGTCGCCCGAAGATACGCTTCTGGAATTCAGTGGCTCCGGAGAAGTCGAGTGGAAGATGGAAGCGCTTTCTCTTCCGGTTGAAGTATTGATCGAGCTGATGAAGGGCGACCCTGAGCGTTTGGTGTCCTTCGGGATCCCAGTGTCCCTCCTTGATCATTACGGGCGTGACGCCTCCGATCCGGCGAACCCCATTTCGGGTGACCCAGACCGCGATGGCTCCGGCGGGCGTGTCGTGCAAGACTCCTGCGTAGACGGCGGAAACGCTTTCGTGCTGAGGCATCAGTGTGTCGTCTCCCGTTCGGATCCGTCGTTAGTGGGCTGTTGATCAGCATCCAGCCCGATACTGAGTGCCTCGCGGAGCGCGTCGAAGGCCAGCAGTGCGCACCGGATTCGCACTGGGAACTTCGAGACGCCTTCGAAGGCGCGCAGATCCCCCAGCGATCGATCGGAGGAGTCACCCTCGCCGTGCATCATATCGGTAAAGAGGTCGGCCAGGCGAATCGCTTCGTTCCGCTCACTCCCTTTGACAAGGTCGGTCATCATCGACATCGACGCCTGTGAGATCGAACATCCGTGGCCGTCGAAGGCGATGTCCTCGATCCGCTCCCCGTCGAGACGGATCTGGACGCTGAGTTCGTCGCCGCAAACCGGGTTGGCCACGCGGGCCTCCGCGGTGGGCTGGGCGAGTTCCCCCTGGTTCCGCGGGTGGCGGTAGTGCTCGAGGATGAGCTCTTGGTACAGTGAGGTTAGGGGGACTTCCGTCATGCGTCCGCCATTAGAGGGGGGCTAGGGAAACTTAGTATACGGCCTCAGTGCGAATATTTCGAATGTGACTTCGAACGCCAGGTGGTCTGTGACTTTCGACGCCCGTTCGACGCCCTCAACCTGGCCCGAAAATCTCCTTCACGGACGCGAGGCCCTGGACGAGACGGTCCACGTCGTCCCTCGAGTTGTAGAGATAGAAGCTCGCGCGCGCGGTGGCCGAAATCCCGAAGTGCTGCATGACGAGTTGCGCGCAGTGATGGCCGGCGCGGATGGCGACGCCCCTGGAGTCGAGGATCGTCGAGATGTCGTGAGGGTGGGCGTCTCCCATGGTGAACGAAATGACGCCGGACCGCTCGTCCAGGTCGGTGGGCCCGTAGACATGAACGCCGCCCAAGTCGTCGAGCCGTTCGAGTGCGTAGGCGAGCAAGTCTCTTTCGTGCTCGGCGATGGCGTCGAACCCGACTTCGTCCAGGAAGTCCGCCGCCACCCCCAGAACAATGGCTCCCGCGATGTTTGGCGTACCTGCCTCGAATTTATGCGGGATCTCGGCCCAGGTGCTCGAATCCCGGCCGACCATGCGAATCATCTCACCCCCCCCATGGTACGGCGGCATCGACTCGAGGAGTGAGCGGCGCGCCCACAGCCCACCCGATCCCGTGGGACCGCACATCTTGTGTCCCGAGAACGCGTAGAAGTCGCAGCCTAGCTCCTGGACGTCGACCTGACGGTGGGGGACCGCCTGGGCGCCGTCGATGAGCACCAGCGCTCCGACTTTCTTGGCCTGCTCGACGATCTCACGTACCGGATTGACCGTTCCCAACGCGTTCGAGATATGGGAGAAGGCGACCATCCGCGTGCGATCGGTGAGCAGATCGGGAAGATCGTCGATGATCAGTCGGCCCTGCTCATCCATCTCGATGTACCGAAGGCGAGCGCCGGTACGGTGGGCCACCAACTGCCAGGGGACGATGTTGGAGTGATGCTCCATGGAGCTCAAGAGGATCTCGTCGCCCTCCCCGAGCGTGTCCAGCCCCCAACTGCTGGCCACCAGATTGACAGCCTCCGTGGTGCCGCGGGTCCACACCAACTCGTCCGAATCTGCTGCGCCGATGAAGTTCGCCAGCTTCGCCCGCGCTTCCTCGAAGGCGATGGTGGCTCGGCGGCTCAGCTCGTGAATGCCGCGGTGCACGTTGGCGTTGTCGTGCTCGTAGTACTCCGCAAGGGCGTCCAGAACGCATTGGGGC
>CAUZVZ010000019.1:0-27186 GCA_963583605.1 Gemmatimonadales bacterium UBA6960 | reverse complement strand
ACGGCGCTTTTCTTCGCGAAGCTCTTCGATCTCGTCCTTGATCTCAGCAGTGGCTTCGGCGATGTGCGCCCGGAATTCCGCCGTCTTGCCCTTGAGTTGCTCTTCGGAGAGCGACTGGTATTCCTCAAACCACTCGTTGATCTCGTCGACCAATGGCTGGAGCTTCTTCGCCTCGCGGATGTGGCGCGAACCGAGGATCCTCTTTACTACCGCCTTCATCATGTTCAATAGATTTTCGCCCGTCCGAGAGTGCCCCTGGGGGACACGGTTTACCCCTCCTGGCCCGCGCTTACCCCCAAGCCAATAAACTTGTACCAAAAGCGTTCGTGCAGGTAGTAGAGCAACATCTTCGCGAAGAACTCGACTGTGCCCACCTCGACGCCCACGGTCCAGTCACCGGTGACCCGCCACGCGATGACCACGGTTGCCGACGTCGCCATGACTCTCCACGTCACGGCTTTGATCGCGTGCCTCTTACGTAAACTCATTGGTATTCCATCTCGCTTGGGTCATGATTGCGGGCCCGTACCCGGGCGCGTATGGCAATCTAATCGACGTACAGATTTGCTCGCCGCACAAACTCGCGCGACTTACAGATTTGTCGACGTACGAGCTCACTCCACGTACAGGCTCACTCGGCGTACAGACCCTCCCGCTCGACGATGTCGGCCACCCCCGCGGGCACCAGGTGCCGGTAGGGCCGACCCTCTTGGACCCTTCTTCGAACGTCCGAAGAAGAGACATCGACGGGCGGCACGTCCGCCGCACTCCACACCACGTCGAGTTGAGGCAGGACCGTAGCGGACTCGACGCCGTCACGGGGCAGCACGCACACGTCCGCAAGACGCACGATTTCCTCCGGCTCGTGCCACCCTGCCAACTCCGCGAACTGATCAGAGCCCATGATGAGCACCGGTGTGGCCCCAAGGCGCTCCGCGCGGAGTGCCCTCAGCGTATCTACGGTGTAGGACGGTCCTTCTCTCCGGAGCTCCATATCACTGACACTTTGATGCGCACACCCCTCGGCCGCGGCACGCACCATTTCCATCCGGAGCTCAGGGGATGTCAGCCCTCCCACGGGTTTATGGGGTGGCACTCGTGCGGGAATCCAGACAACCTCGTCTACGGCCCCCGACTCCAAAAGATCTCGTGTTAGCAAGACGTGGCCGACATGGGGAGGATCGAATGTGCCCCCGAAGACGCCTAGTCGTACGGGGCGGTCCTCCTGGGGCTCCGCACTAGACTCCGCCATCTGCGAGCAGAAGCTGGGCCGGCTCAGAATCCGGGTAGGTCTCGAGGAGCAGGTCCCGAGTCACTTGGCCGTCCCTCAAATACCCGATCTCGCCGAAAACATCGACCATCTGATAGAGTGCCCAAGGGGCCCACGCGGTCTCTGAGAACTCGCTTACCACCTGTTCGAAGTAGAGCAGCGCCGAATCGAAGAGGCCTCGCTTCCGGTAGTGGAGCCCGGTGTCGTAATCCTGCGCGGCGAGCTTGAGCTGCATTTCGGCGGCCAGGCGGAACGCCTCTAGCCCCATCACTGTTCCAGTGAGGTCAGCCGCCACTTGCCGGCACGAGAGCCTGGCTTGTCGAGTGAACGATTGGTCCCTCTGCGTAATCGGTGACAGGCCCACCAGTGAGCGGCAGACCCCGACTGCGGCCGTGACCGCAACGGTGTCGGCCGGCCAACGGTCGATCACACGCTGATACTCGCTCCGTGCCTCGATGAAACGCCCGTCTCTATACTGCACTTCGGCAAGCAGGAGCCGGGCTTCGGCGACGCGGTTGAACCCCGGTGAAAAGACGACGAACTCGAAGGCCCCCCCTGCATCCTGCCACTGCTCCTGCTCTCTCGCCTGGAGTCCCAAGGCCCACACCTCTTCAGCGGTGAGCCCGGGGTACTGCAGACTTGCTCCGCAGGCGGAAAAGAATAGAGAGGAGGCCAGACAAAGCATGCATATTCGTGCAAGATCGTTCGTCATGGGTCTGAATTACACCGTCGACCGGGTCAGGTTCGTGAAAAACAGCCCTAATTCTCGTCGGATCACCGGGGGAAAACAATGGGCCTAAGAACGCCGCGGTTCTTACGAATCCAGGGATGCGAGGTAGGCTCGAATTCGGCGATCGTCGGGATTCTGTTCGGCACAGAACTCCCATTCCTTCCTCGCTCGCTTCGTGTCTCCCAACCGGTTGAGGAGTGCTCCCAAGCGCACGCGGGCACCGGCGAAGTTCGGATTCGCCACGAGGATCTCCTCCAGGTGACCCAGGGCTTCGCCCAGCATGTCGTAGGCCTGTAGGCCTCGGCGAGTTTGAACCGTAGGTCCAGAAAGCCGGGCCGCACCTCCACGGCCGCCGTGTATTCCGTGGCAGCCTCCTCGGGGCGATCGGCTGCCATGTATAGATCGCCTGTCTTGGCGTGCGCATTCGCGAGTTGGTTCCCCATGTGGGATGGGAACGCACGGGAATCGCGGAGATCCAAGGCGCTAGCGCGATGGAAGCACTCGGCGGCCTCGTCGTACCGGTTCAGGTCGTTGAGCACGATGGCGCGGTTCATGAGGGCTTCGGCATAGCAATCGTTGACTTCGAGCGCCTTATCGAACTGTTCGAGCGCGCCCTCGGGATCCCCCATCATAGCCAAGCACAGCCCCGCCCGATTGCGTATGTCGGCGAAGTTGGGATGGTCCTGAAGGGTGGCGCGAAAGTGCTGGAACGCAGCCGCAAAGTCGTCCTGCTCCCAGACCGTATTTCCGAAGCCCATCATTTGTCGAACCGACGGGTGCCGGGCCTGGGATCCGGGGCCACTCGTAGGGCGCTCGTAGCCGCCGTCGGCTTTCTCTTTCTCAGGACTCACATTCTTAGGACTCACGCGTCAGCAGCCTGCGCCCAGTCCGCTACCCGTGGGTCCCACGAAGCGAATCTCGTCGTACCGCCACTGGGCCCGCTCGACCAGGGGGCTCGTACCCGTCTGGTCTGCGCGACGGACCTGGAGGAAGGCCTCCATCGCTTCTTCGCACCGGCCGAGGTCGGAGAGGATTTCACCAAGATCGAAGTACGCCACCGCTTGCAGGCTTCGGGGCTCACCCAGGGTGATCGTGCGCTCGATGTGGGCCAAAGCCTCGTCGTCCACACCCTCGGATCGTAGTTCCTGCGCCAGGCGCAGCGAGCAGCTGCCGATTTTCCAATCGACCTCACCACGCTGGTAACGGGAAATCAGCGCGCGGTATTCTTCATAGTAGAGCAGCGCCCGCCTGCAATCCCCGACCTCGTCATAGGCAGAAGCAGCCTCGAACACCACGTCGGGGATGGTGTCAACCTGCATGCCCAAGATCGACGTCTGATAGTACGGGAGTGCCGTGGCGTACTCGCCGCTTCGGAAGTAATGGCGCGCGAGGGGCAACGCCATGTCTTGCATCGTGACGCCCGGGCGGAAGGACATCGCCGTCTCCATCGCGGACGCGAGGCCGAAGAGGTCGTCCCGGCCACGGGCCGCACGGGCTAGACGTACCATGTCGGAAACCGCCTGGTCCGCGAGGCTCGGATCCTGGTCCACGGCCTGATGATAGAAATCTCCCGCCTCGTCGATGCGGCCCATATCAGCATACGTGTGCGCTACGCGAGCCAGCGCCGGAGCGTCGTCGGAGCCCCGGCGAACCGCCAGCCGGTACTCCGCCAGCGCCGCATCCAGATCGCCCCGTGCGTAGGCTTCGTCGCCGCGGAGGATCGAAGACTCGTCTCCACTACCCGCATAACAGCCGCTGATCAGGGTCGAGGCGATGATCACTCCGGCGAGGACGAGGCTCGCGGGTGATAAACATTTGTCGCCGGTTCGGTGATTCATGAAAGCAATGTACTGCAAACATTGGGCCGGGATCCCTGAGGACCGGCGGTGCGTACGTTACGGGGGCCTGTTTCATGATTGTTGACACGCCCCGAAAACGCAATTAGCAAGGGAGTAGCACGCCACTTTCCCGAACCCTGGGGATCGCCTCATGAAGACGCTCCGTACAGCCTTTTGTGCACTCTTCCTCGCCGGGCTCTTCGCGGCTCCGCCCGCGCAGGCCCAATCGCCTTGGGAAGTCGGCCCCCATCTGGGCGTGAACCTTGATAACGACGAGCTCCTCCTCGGAGCCGTGGGGCGGCTGAACCTTTCGTCGCTTCCCCTCACGTTGAACCCGGGGTTCGAGTTCTATCCTGGTTTGGACGGTGGATCCTTGATCGCCCTGAACTTCGACGTGCAGTACCAGTTGGAGGCGGAAACGGTGGAACGCTACGTCGGGGGTGGCATCTCGTGGGCCAGGTTTTCTCCCGATGTCGGCCCTCGTCTTCGGATGTCAGCCTCAACGTGAAGGGCGGCGTATCGTTCAACCCGGCGAGTAGGCCGCATCCCTACGCCGAGGCGGTTCTGAATTTCGCCAACGGCAGCGAGGCCCTGATCTTCAAGGCCGGCTTCCTCTTTACGATCGGCGGGTAGTGCTCAGCTTCAAATCGGCGGGTAGCACCCCGCTTCAAGACCTAGCTAGCGATTCGACGGTCCGGCGGAGGCCCTCCGTCAAAGAGACGGTCACGGAATAACCCATTTGCCCCTGGATCTTGTCCAGGGAGGCGAGGGAATCGCGTACGTCCCCCTCTCTCGCCGGCCCCGTCACGGAGGCCACCCGCACCCCGGTGGCCTCCTGGATCGCTTCCCACAGCTGATTGACCGAAATCTGCTCCCCGCAGCCCAAGTTGAAGACCTCCCCGGCCACCGCCGCGGGGGTGGCCGTGCACGCCAACAGGTTGGCCCGGACGGCGTTCTCGACGTACGTGAAGTCCCGCGTTTGCTCGCCATCACCATCGATGGTTGGACCCTCCCCCGCGAGCGCCTTCATAATGAAGAGTGGAATCACCGCCGAATACTGGGATGAAGGGTCTTGGCGCGGGCCGAAGATGTTGAAGTAGCGCAGTACCACGGTCTCGAAACCGTAAATCAGGCTGAACGCCTTGCAGTAATGCTCGCCCGCCAGCTTAGCGACCGCATAAGGCGAGCGCGGCAGCGCCGGCATGTCCTCGACTTTGGGGAGCGTCGGCGTGTCTCCGTAGGCGGAACTCGAACCCGCATACACGAAGCGCCTCACCCCCGCGTCCCGCGCGGCGATCAGCATGTTCAGCGTTCCCGTCGCACATGCCTCGTGCGAAGCAGCGGGATTCGCCACACTTCGCGGTACCGACGCCAGCGCCGCCTGGTGGAGCACGAACTGGATCCCCCCGCACGCGGATGCGCACGTCGCCGGATCCGTGATCGATCCTTCGACGAGTTCGATCTTCCCAAGAAACCCGTCGAGGTTCTCCCGCCTTCCGGTCGAAAAATCGTCGAGAACGCGGACGCTCCTCCCATCGGCGAGGAGCGCTTCCACGAGATTCGAGCCGATGAAGCCGGCGCCACCGGTGACGAGGTAATTGGCCATCAGTGGTCCGAAGTCAGCGGCCGGGCACGCGCGTCCTCCGTCTCAACGAGTTCGCGGAAGTAGGGAATGGTCTTCGTCAGGCCCTCTCGCAACGTCGTCACAGGCTCCCAACCCAGGATCTCTCGTGCCACCGTAATATCCGGCTGGCGCACCTTGGGATCGTCCTCCGGGAGTGGCAGCGACTTGATGCCCGAGTCTAAGCCCGTCTCCTTGATCACCAACTCAGCCAGTTCGGCGATCGTGAATTCGTCCGGATTCCCGACGTTCGTCGGGTCGATGCGGTCCGAGTGGAACAGCCGAAAGATGCCGTCCACCTCATCCTCCACGTAACAGAACGAGCGCGTCTGCGAGCCGTCTCCATAGATCGTGAGCGGCTCGTTCCGGAGCGCCTGCACGATGAAGTTAGAGACGACCCGTCCGTCGGCGGGGCGCATGGAGGGTCCGTACGTGTTGAAGATCCGAATGATCCTGGTATCGACACCGTGGTATCGGTGATAGGCCATCGTCATCGCTTCGGCGAAGCGTTTGGCCTCATCGTATACCCCACGGAGCCCGACCGGATTGACGTTTCCCCAGTAGTCCTCGGTCTGGGGATGGACCTCCGGGTCCCCATACACTTCCGACGTCGAAGCTAGCAAGAAGCGCGCCGACTTCGCCAGAGAGAGGCCGAGCATGTTGTGCGTGCCCAGGCTGCCGACTTTCAGCGTCTGGATGGGAAGCTCGAGGTAGTCCACCGGACTCGCCGGCGAGGCGAAGTGGAGGACGCCGTCCAACTCTTCTCCGACGTAGAGGGGCGTGGAGATATCGTGGCGCAGGAACGAAAAACTCCCGTTTTCCTGCAAGGCGGCGATGTTCCGCTCAGAACCCGTGACGAAGTTGTCCACGCCGATGACGTCGTATCCTTCGGTCAGGAAGCGGTCGGCCAGATGGGAGCCGAGGAAGCCGGCGGCCCCGGTGATCAGAACGCGCTGCATATCAGGCCTCTAATTCGTCGTACGTTCGTGGCATCCTAGTGTCCCCGGCCGGAGTTTCCAGGGGTCAATCTAAACACCGCCGGCACACCATGGCCATGCTTCCCACGACTATTCGCGGATTGAGGTAGCCAGCGGGAGATTCAGGGCCTACGGCCTTGCTCCAGGCGCGTCACCCGTCGGTCTAGCGCCTAGGTGGGAAGTCCGTAGCAGGTCGTGAACGTTCTGGAAGCAAGCGGCCACCTCGGAGCGGAACGCCTCGAACTTGTCGTCGGACACGGTTTGGGAAACGGCGTCGGCCACGATCTGGATCTGGTGGCGATTCTCTTCCCCGAGGATCTCCACACGGCGGAGGCGCTCGTCGATTAGGTCGAACCGGGGGGCGATGAACTCCACCAGCTCCCGGTACTCGCTCTTGGTCATCTGCCTCTGTCTTCATGCTCCAATGCCAGGCGTTCGCTGCTACTCGCTCCAAGGTGAGGCGATCCGCGCCGCAAGACGATGTCCGGATGGGACGCCGCGACCTTGAGGTTACACTTAAATTCATCATGATAAATTTAAGCCCATGTTCAAACGCAATCTCATCCTGCCAAAGCCCGGCGCGGGCTCGTATGGCTAGACCTCCTAGCCACCCGTGACCCAGCGCCGCCCCACTGAGTGGTATTCGAAGCCCAGTTTGGCCATGCGCTTTGGATCGTAGAGGTTTCGCCCGTCGAACACGAGCGGCTGCGCCATCGCGGCCTTCATGCGATCGAAGTCCGGACGCCGATAGGGGCTCCATTCCGTATGGATGGCCAGTGCGGCGGAACCCTCCAGAGCGGCATAATCGTCTTCGCACCACTTGACGCGATCGCCGAACCGGCGCCGTGCCTCGGTCATCGCCTCAGGGTCGTGGGCCACCACACGCCCGCCCCGCTCCAGTAGACCCTCGATCGTGATGAGACTCGGCGCGTCTCGCATGTCATCCGTGTTCGGCTTGAAGGCGAGCCCCCAGACGGCGATCGTCATCCCGCTCAGGTCCTCTCCAAGCCGCATCACCAAGGCGCTGAGGAGTGATCGCTTCTGGCGGTCGTTCAGTTCATCGACCGCCTGAAGAATCGAGGGGTCCGCGCCCAACTCCTCCATCGTGCGAATGAGCGCCCTCACATCCTTCGGAAAGCAGGATCCGCCGTATCCGACACCCGGATAGAGAAAGGCGCGCCCGATTCGCTCGTCGCTGCCGATGCCGCGACGCACCATATCGATGTCGGCTCCCGACTTCTCGCAGAGCCCGGCGATGCCATTCATGAAGCTGATCCTGGTCGCCAGCATCGCATTGGCCGCGTACTTGGTGATCTCGGCCGAGGTGATGTCCATGATGAGGATCTGGTTGCCGTTCAAGACGAAGGGCGCGTACATGTCGCGAATCACGTCCGCGGCGTACTCGCTGTCCACGCCCAAAACGACCCGGTCGGGCTTCATGAAGTCGTCGACCGCGGCCCCCTCCTTGAGGAATTCTGGGTTCGAGCACACGTGGACGGGATGATCGGTCTCGGCTTCGATGGCTTCCCGCACCTTCAACGCCGCCCCCACCGGGACCGTGCTCTTGGTGATCACGATGCGCTCGCCGTCCATCGAAGCGCCGATCGTCTTGGCGGCTTCGAGCACATGCTGGAGGTCGGCAGAGCCGTCCTCGTCAGGGGGCGTGCCCACCGTGATGAAGATCACCTCGGAGGCGCGCACCGCCTCGGGAATGTCGGTCGTGAAACGCAGGCGACCGGAGCGGAGGTTTCGTCCGACCAACACCTCGAGGCCCGGCTCGTAGATCGGAATGTGGCCGTCTTTGAGCGCCGCGATCTTTTCAGCAATGATGTCGGCGCAGACGACGTCGTTGCCGGTTTCGGCCAGGCAGGCGCCGGCCACGAGACCGACGTATCCGGTTCCGATGACTGCTATGTGCATGAATCACCTGAGGACATAAGATCTGAGCAGAGGGATTGATTCGAGGCAAGAATCTGCGTAGGAAGCGCACGACCCGCTATGGGGTGGCGCCGCCCTTGATCTCGAAGCGGTCGTTCTCGTTGAAGGCCGGCCACCACATCGACGGGTCAGTCGAACAGATCGACCGCGTCGGCCAGCAGCGGCGCCTGGGCGTCTCTCTCCGATACGACCGCCTGCCCTTGAGCGAGGCCCCACTCGATTCCGATAGCGGGGTCGTTCCATCGAATGGCACGCTCGAAGTCGGGCGCGTAGAAATCGGTCGTCTTGTAGAACACCTCAGTATCGGGCTCCAGGGTCGCATAGCCGTGGGCGAACCCTGAAGGCACCAAAATCTGATTCCACGCCTCAGCACTGATCACCGTGCTGACATGCCGTCCGAACGTGGGCGACCCGGCCCGGATGTCGACGGCGACGTCGAGAATCGCCCCTCGGGGGACGCGCACCAGCTTGTCCTGGGCGTGCGGCAGCAACTGGTAGTGGAGACCCCGAACCGTGCCCAGCTGCGCCGAGTGCGAGTGATTGTCCTGTACAAATCGGAGGTCGATGCCGAGCTCCCGCCAACGCCGCTCGTTGTAGGTCTCAGAAAGAAAGCCCCTCGCATCACCGAAACGTTTCGGCGTGAAGACAAGCACTTCAGGCAGCTCCGATGGCTTCACGTTCACCTGCACTCACCCTGGTCTCGAGTCATGGGCGCGTCCGCGTCGCGGGAAACCTAACGCGTCGGCTCCCGGAGCTCACGCCAGCCCCCGCCCGAGAAGCTCGTGTACCTGGCTCGTCATCTCTCGCTTGAAGCGCTCGCTTCCGAATCTCGCTGCACTGGCCCGTAAGGCTTCGACGGAGAAGTCCTGCGACTCGAAGCGCTCGATGGCGGCCATGAGTCCCTCCGGGGATGGCTCGTGGAAGAACACGCCCGTGGGCTGGAGTGCGTCATGGGTGGCGTCCTCCCCACTCCGGCAGGGGGCCTCTCCGTTGTGCTCCACGCCTATGACCGTTTCGAGTGCCCCCCCCCTTCCGTATGCGATCACCGGGGCTCCCGCCGCCTGGGCTTCGACGGCCGTGATCCCGAAGTCCTCCTCCCCGGGAAGGAGGAACGCCCGGCACCGCGACAGAAGGTCGACTACCTCCGCGTCCGTCACGCTCCCGAGGAACGAGATCCCGGGCCCGGCCACCTTGGCGAGTCGGGAACGCTCAGAGCCCACACCCGCGACCACGAGTGGACGGCTGAGCCGATTACACGCTTCTACCGCTCGATCCACACGCTTGTAGGGCACCAGGGCGCCTAGGACGAGATAGAAGTCCTCTCGGACGGGAGCGGATGTGAAGCGCTGGAGATCCACTGGGGGGTACACCACGACGGAAGTCCGACCGTAGTGCCGTCGAATCCGATCACCCACGCACGCGGAGTTGGCGACGAAGCGATCGACTCGGCCTGCCGAGGCCAGATCCCAGCGTCTCAGCCACGGGGCGAGGGCGGCGATGGCCGCGCGGACGGGGACGCTCGCCCGGCCGGGCCCGAAGTATGCTTGATATTGATCCCACACGTAACGCATCGGCGTATGGCAATAGCACAGATGGGGCACACCTGAGGGTGGGCGAGCCCCCTTGGCCACACAGTGGCTGCTCGAGATCACCAGGTCGAAGCCTTCGAGGTCGAAGGATTCGACGGCCCAGGGAAAAAGCGGCAGGAGGTAACGGTATGGGCCGTGGGCAAAAGGCAGATCGTCCACAAAGGAAGTGTGGATGGTCCGGGCCTCTATCTGGGAGGAGACGGTTTCCGGTCGATGGATCAGGGTGAAAATCTCCGCCCGGGGGAAGAGATCGAGAAGCGCCTCCAGGACGCGCTCTCCTCCCCTCATTCCCGTAAGCCAGTCATGCACCAGCGCGACTCGTAACGATTCGGCACCGGGCATCAGGGCGCGCCCACCCTGGCCGTCCGTCTTGCCACCTTTCCACACGCCTCGAGAACTTGGTCGCAGGTCCGGCCCCACCGATACCGTGCCGCCACTTGGCGTCCGCGTTCGGCCAGATCTCGTCTTCGATCCGCATCGCTGAGCAGGTCGTCCAGCGTGGCCGTCCAGGCGGCCCGGTCCAGCGGTAGAATCTCCGCCCCATCCCCCATCACCTCACGCGCCGGACCGTACTCGGCCACGACGGCCGGCGTCCCGCATGCGACTGCCTCGAGCGGAGGACGCCCGAAGCCCTCGGCCAGCGAAGGAAAGCAGAACACTGTCGCGCCGGTATAGAGACCGTGGAGATCTTCGTCGGTCACCGACCCCACGTCCACGACGTGCTTCGATGCGAGCTCGATCGACGGCGGTGACCGGTGTACGTGCCGGGACCGCCCCACGACGACCAGGGGTAGAGTCCGGTCCGACTTTGAAGCCAGGTCATCCAGCACGCCTGTGAGAAAGATCAGGTTCTTCCGAGGATCGCCCCCGTCCACGGTGAGGACGTATTCGGGGGGGAGGCTCCAACGCTCCCGCACACGCCCAACCACTGCGGCCGACGCCGGCTGGTGAAACGGCTCGATGCCCTGGGTCACGATCTCCACCCTGTCGGGATCCACACCGACGAGTCGAATCAACTGGTCGGCACTCCACTGCGACACCGTGAGCACCTGCTCAGCCCCTCTTACAGCGCGTTTCACGACCCAGCGGTACCACGATGCGAACCGGCGATCGAACCAGGCGGGGTGACTCAGGGGGAGAACGTCGTGCACGACGACCACGTGTCCCGCGCCCCGAAGCGGGCAGGTGTTGGCGGGGTGTAAGAGGACGTCGCACGACGCCGCCGCTCCCGGAAGCTCGAGCTGCTCCCACCGGTGCCCGCGGGTCCTTCCTACCACCACCTCCACCCGCTCGGGGAGCCCTGGAGGTGGGTCGGTTCCACGAGGCAGGAAAAGGACGCCGCCCTGTCGATCGTAGATCCGGGCGGAGAGCTCGCGGGAAAACCGCTGCACACCGGTGAGGGGGGCGGCGTAGAAGCGACCGTTGATGCCGATCTTCACGACCGGCGCAGGCCTTCCGCCGGAGGGGTGTCCGTAAGCAATGGTCTATCTGTCCTTCTGACCCTTGAACACGACGGGTATGGTGCGCGCGAGAATCGTGAGATCCTTCATGAGCGAACGGTGCCGGAGGTAGTCGAGTTCCATGGCCGCCCTCTCGGGGTAAGGCGGTCTGTCCCTTCCATGGCTCGTCCACTCCCCGCAGATGCCAGGCCGCACTCGCAGCAACTCGTCTGCGTTCTCGCCATACAACTCGAGCTCGTCCTCGACTAGGGGGCGGGGACCCACGAGAGACATGGTCCCGTTCAGGACGTTGAAGAGCTGAGGAATTTCGTCCACGTAGCTTCGACGAAGCCACCCTCCGACGCGAGTCACCCTCGGGTCCTCGCCGGTGGGAATCTTGAAGCTGTTCCCCCGGTAACGCTCGTGGAGGGCACTCTCGGGTGCCAGCTCGGCTTCGGCACCCACGCGCATGGTCCGGAGCTTCCAACAACGAAAGTGGACGCCTTCACGGCCCAATCGCCGGTGGCCGAAGAAGACCGGACGACCCGACCCCAAGAGCACCGCGAGGGCGCCCAGCACCAACAATGGTGACGCCAAGGCAAGCACGACCGAGGCGCCGACCAGGTCCAGGGCCCGCTTCCCTATCCCCACGCCACCCTCGTTTCTCCGGCGCTGCCGCAAACGACGTCGGTACCGGTTTCAGCCAGGCAGGCGCCGGCGACGAGTCCGACGTATCCGGCGCCGATGACTGTTATGTGCATGGAGTGCCCACAGAACATTAAGGCCTCTACCAACAGACCTCTACCAACAGATTGATCGCAGGCAAGAATCTGGGTAGGAAGCGCACGCCGCGCTATGGGTCGGCACCACCCGGGCTACGTCGACCGTCAGAGTGCCTTGATTGCAACGAGGATCTTAGCGAACGAGAGGACCCGGGTCAGGAGTTGATCCACGTTGAGCCCACCGCCCACTCGCTGTTCCTTGAACGGTACCGAAATTGTGCTACTGGGCTCGATTCTGGGGTCGCTCCGAAAGAAGAGGAACTTGCTCGAACGCTGCCGCTCCTGGCTGGCGTACGTGACCACCGTCCCATTCCGGTCTCCCTGCTCTACGATCCCACCTGCCTGATCGCGGTAGTCGCTCAAGGTCATTCCCTCCCGCCAGCGAATCCGAGATTCGAAGCCCACGGCACCGATGATGCGAACCGTTCCATCGTATTGCGGCACTTCGAGAACGTCGCCAGGCAGCAAGAGGAGGTCCGCGCCTCGGCCGTTCAAGGCAGCCTCGAGGTCGAGGCCCAAGGGCAGTCCGTCCCGGACCAACCGGGCGCCTGGAACGTATGCGTTGTGCCACGACATCGAACGCGTCCGGTAGCAGTCCCCCGCCCTGGAAATGACGTCGCCGAGGGTCGTGTGCGGAACCAGCTCGAAGACCCCCGGTTTCTCCACGTGGCCTTCCACCATCACCTGATTGTCTCGATGATCTCCGATGCCCAGGACCGTGACCCGGTCCCCGTCGAGAAGCTCGAAGTCGTCGCCCTCCCACATCTTCTCCAGATCGACATCGAGGATCACCCGCTCCCGCTCCGGCGTCTGTTTTGCTGCCAGCAAGATGCGATCAATCTGCAGTCGCCGCAGATACGCCTCGGGCCGCAGGCCCCCGGCGAAGTCGATCAAGTCCCGCAACCGCTCACCCGGCTTGATCCCGTAGAACTCGGGCCTGCGCACGAATCCTTCGATCGAGACCTGGGATCCGACGAGGGGCACGAAGAGCCGGTCGCCTTGCTCTAAGCGGATGTCGTCCGAGGCGTCGCCCCGAATGAGGTAGTCGTAGAGATCCACTTCGGCCAAGAGCCGCCCGGCACGCCGAACTTCGACCGAACGCATCGAACCGCGCTCCCCCGGGCCACCCGTGTTGTAGAGAGCATTGAATACGGTGGCCAGGGAGCTCTCCTGTAGATCTCGTATTCACTAACATTATGAAGATGAATGGCACATGGGCTGACATGAAGAAGGAAACAAATGATTCGTCCGAAATCCCACACCAAGGCCTCCCTCGTGTTGACCGGCTTGATCCTACCCTTCATTTTTAGCGCGACCGTGAAAACACCTGTAGCCTGGCCGTCCTTGCTACTTTAGGGTAATCCCACGTGCGATCTGATCGGAACATCCATAGAGATTCAAGTGACCCCACCTTCCGGCCCTACCTCAGGGTGGAGCGGTGGGCCGTGAGGGCGGCAGCGTTGTGCGTCACAGTGGTACTTGCCACTGCGACGGGCGCCTCAGCTCAGGTCCCCAGTGCTGAGGCGCGTCAGCTAGCCCGGGAGAACCCGGACCTGGTCCGCCAGCGTCTTCTTCAGTCCGGTCTCAGCGAGCGCCAAATCCGGGACCGGCTCAGGGCGTCCGGCCTATCCCCCGACGCCCTCGACCAGTTCTTCTCTGCCGACTTACTTGAAGCGGCCAGCCCGTTCGACAGCGACGCCATGACCGCTCTGGAAGCGCTGGGAATCGGGGTCCAGACCGCCGACGGGTTCGAGGCCGTGCCAGTCGAGGCCGGCATGCAACTGAGAGGCGCTCGGCGGGAGATCCTGGTCAACGGCCTGCCCATCTTCGGCCTCGATGTCTTCACCCGGGCGAGCTCCCTGTTCCAACCTCTTCTCTCCGGCCCGGTGCCTGACTCCTACCTGATCGGACCCGGGGACCAACTCGTCCTGATCGTCACGGGTGAGATCGAGTTGGCTCATGAGTTGGTCGTGACGCGAGAAGGCTTCCTGCTAGTACCGGACGTCGGTCGGATCTCGGTGGCGAATCTTACCATGGCCGACCTGAGGATTCTGCTTCGGGACCGGCTGGCCGACTCGTATTCGGGGATCACCCGCGGCACGACGTCCGTCGACGTGACCATCACCGAGCTTCGCACGATTCAGATCTACGTCACGGGTGAAGTGGCCCAGGCCGGCGCGTATCAACTGGCGTCTGTGGCTACGATGACAAACGCGCTCTACGCCGCGGGCGGTCCCACAGTGCTGGGTAGCCTGCGCGAGATCAAACTCCGGAGGGGGCGCAATGGGGACGAAGTCTCGCTCGACCTCTACCCGTATCTCCTCGACGGTGACGTGTCGGGAGACGTCATCCTGGAGCAGGGGGACGTCGTCTTCGTTCCGTTGAAGGGGCGCCAGGTACAGCTGCGCGGGTCCGTCGTTCGACCGGCCCTTTACGAGTTGGACGCCGATGACGATCTGATCGATGTCCTGAGCGAAGCCCAGGGCTTTGCGCCTGAGGCGAACCGCCAGCGCATGACGATCCATCGGGTGGTGCGCCCGAGTGACCGGGGACCCGGATCGAGCGATCGTATCGCCATCGATCTGGGCTTGACGCCGTCGAGGGATCCAGGCGAGCCGGGGCACGTCGGGGGCGTGCTCATCCCACCGGTCGGCTTACAGGACGGCGATTCCATCGTCGTCGATCAGGTGGTGGACCTGCGGGACAGCTACTACGTGTCGATCGTCGGCATGATCGCCGCTCCCGATACGCTCCCGTGGCGAGAAGGGATGACGCTCCGTGACCTGATGCTCCTGGCTCGGGGGCCTACCGTCGGGGCTGACTTGCGCGAGGCACAAGTATCGCGCCTCCCCGACGAGCGCGGACTCGGTGAGCTCGCCGATGCGTTAATGGTCCCGCTGGACTCAAGCTATCTCAGCCAACGGACACCCGACGGGCAGTACGTGGGTCCTCCAGGAGTGGCCTTTCCTCCGGCCGGGACCAGCCCGGAGTTCATCCTTCAGCCGTTCGACCAGGTTCGAATTCTGAGGCAGCCCGAATTCGAGATGCCTCAGTCGGTCGAGATCACTGGCGAGGTGTCGGTTCCCGGCGATTACACGCTCCTGACCAAGAACGACCGCGTAGCCGACCTCATAGCCCGTGCCAACGGCCTGCTGGACACAGCGTACCTCGAAGGCGCGCGCTTCTTTCGGCAACAGGACGACCTCGGTCGCATCAACGTGGATATTCTCACTGCTCTCGACGACCCTTCTGGCCAAGCCAACCTACTCCTACAGCCCGGGGATTCCCTGCACATCCCCGAATACTCACCCACCGTCGTTGTCGAAGGCGCCGTGAATTCGCCCGTGACTGTCCTCTTCCGTGAGGGAGCAAACTTAAACTACTACCTGGCCAATGCAGGCGGGTACCGAAACGACGCGGACAAGGGCAGGGTGTCGGTGCGGTACGCAGATGGTCTGGCGCGGACTCGATCCAAATTCCTGTTCTGGTCGAGTTATCCCGCCCCCGGCCCCGGAAGCGTGGTGTCCGTACCGCTCAAGAACCCATTGGATCAACTCGACACGATTGGGCTGGTCACAAATCTAGTGGGAATCCTGAGTTCGCTGGCAACGGTGATTCTGGTTCTGGTACGCTGACGTCTGCGCGGGAGAGACCCGATCGCCTAAACGGCCATGGAAGGAATCGCCGGAGGTCTGTCTTCGTATCACTCCACACGGAAGCCAACTCCTGGAGATCAGACGGGCGCGTGTCATCGGGTTGCTCCATGTAAGTCCTGAAGAAGACCGCAAACGCCCCGCATGCCGCCCCAAACATGATCCCCATGATGATGGTCAAGACAATCCTCAGCCGATCACGAAGGCCCGGCACATGGGGAGAGTTTATTATGGTGATCACCGGTATGTTCCGGACTTCCTCGATTCGCGCCCGTTCGAAGGACTGCGCGAGTGAAGTGACCAGCTCCTGCTGCATCTCGACGGCCCGCTCGAATCGGTCACGTTCAAACTGGAGGAACGGAGAGTCGTTGATGACACGGTTTTCTATGAGAAACCCCTGGAGATTATCTTCAGCCTGCCTCAACTCCTCTTCTTGCTGGGCCAACCGCTCCCCGGTGAATACGCGCTCAGAACCCGCCTGTGACTGACGAGTGTTCAGGTCGAAGTCGTTGACAAGACTGAGAAGGTGGGCCACCACCCCGTACGAAAGTAAGGAATCCTCCGTCGTGATCGAGAAGCTCACTATCCCCGCGTCGCGATCCGTCGTGACTTCGAGATCGCCTTCGATCAGTTCCTCCATGGCGCGCTCGATGCGGCCGACCTCGGTCTCTTCGTCGACCTCGTAGTATTCGATCAGATTGATTTCCCCCGACTCGGCCTCAGAATCTCTAACGGGATGCCGCTCCACCACGATCTGCCGAAGGATTTCACTCGACGTAACGAGCGCCTCGTAGAACTCGGGGGATCTCTCACTGGAGCCAACACCCATCGGTATTCCAAACTCCTGAGCCAGTGAGAGCATACCTGCGGCCTGAGAGTCGGAGGTCTCGGGGACGAATGAAGCCGAGGACGTGTATCGCGGAGGTCTCGTGAAGACGAACAAGAAAGTGATGCCGGATACCAGGACAAGGGTCCGGACAAAGACGCTTCGCTGCCGCAGCAGTGCGCTTACGATTTCAAATAGCGAAACCTCATTCTTTAATCCGTATGGCGTGTCACCGATTCCCGCATAGGCCGCCGGGTCCGTTCGATGTTCCTGGTTCAGCATTTCTGGAATTCCACAATCAGATGTTTATCCCGCCATAGGCGGCAAGCTAGGCGCGATCGTACAGTGCGTCTACCTCACAGCCCCCTCCACGCTTGTACCGAGGGAGCGTCAGTGGGTGCACAAGAAAACCACGCCCGATCCGGGCGACTAGATATACGGTGACTGAGCGCCCATCTGCATCCAATTCGTACCGTCATAATAGAAGCGGATGGTGGATCGTTTGCCTCGCGTGTTCCCTCTGTCGGACCAAGCTTCCTTAGAATGTGCAGCGTCCCAGGTGAGGGGGTGGCTTCCCCTGCGGTCCTGAACGATGTCGAATTCGATCTCTTGGCCGACGATGGATTGGTGGGCACGCCCATGGTGCGATCTGCTGTGAGCGTGACCGTGAATTTGCCCCCGAGGGCCGTGTTCACGGCGATGGTGGCCGCGTCCGTTAAAGTCATGATCTTCGCGGTTTGGAAAAGGGGAAGCTCCTCCACGACCACGCCGGACAGCGAAAACGCCGTGGTCGACGCGGTGAGAACTTCGATCCCCGTTTGGGTGCTGCGGCCAGCTCCAGTCCATTCGGTAGGGATCGTTTGGAAGAACGCCTCGACCGTCTGCCAGGCGCCGGTAAGCATGACGGAGTTCGTCGAGCCGTTGCCATCTCCAATCGTGCGCCACCTGTGCGGGCGCCGCGTCTCGTTGTGCGTCGATTGTAGTCGACGTATCCGGAGGTGTTTCTCGCCCCCTTATGAAAGCGAACGGAGACAGCCATACCCCTCTAAAAAAATCACCGCGTTTCACCAGAGACCCCCTCTCGTCTTGGGTCAATAGCCTGCATCAACCGGTCCGTCCAGTCATCCAGGCCGCATCGGATGATTCGTGACCCCAACTCGCGCGCCGTGTT
Organism: Gemmatimonadales bacterium UBA6960; assembly: GCA_963583605.1. GTDB lineage: Bacteria > Gemmatimonadota > Gemmatimonadetes > Longimicrobiales > Gaopeijiaceae > UBA822. The sequence goes on along the minus strand of CAUZVZ010000019.1, from coordinate 9,352 downwards.
CTCGTGATCCGGGGATGAGTACCCCCAAGTGGCCCAAAAACACTGGACCCCCAGGGGTAGGAGAGCGGCAAGGTGCGTCACGTTATCGTCTAGGAATGCGTACAGTCGGTCTCGGCCCATCTCCGACCGAATCGCCTCGAACCCCTCGACCTTGTTCCTGAATTGCTTGGCATCGAAGACCCACTCCCCCGGCACTTCCAATCCGTGCTTGGCCAGAAAGGCTCCGACCGAGGAACCGTCCCTACCGGTGAGAATCCGGAACGGAACGTGTTCCATGACTACCCTGCCCTCTTCCACGACCGACGAATAGGCGTCGAATAGATCGATCCACGCGTCGTAGCGGTTCGTGCGAAGATCGTCCCTTACGTCGAAGAAGGCCTGTTGAAACGCGAGCGCCACCGGGTCGCCCGCTTCCTCGAAATCATCGAAGTCCCGCTGGGTCAGCGTGACAGCGCCACCGCCGGTGCGGAAGGTCTCGAGCAGCAGCCAATACTCCCTGGGCCACCTTATATAAGGGCGGTGCGATCGAAAGAACTCCAGGAGCGCGTCTCCGTCTTCCAACTCGCCCACGAGTTCGTGCGAGTAATCCGTCCCGTCGTCCGTCCCGTCGATGAGCGCCCGGGCCGCAAGCGCGATGCTATAACATTCCCTTGTGGAGTCACAGAACACACCATCAAAATCGAACAGGACCACGGGGGACGTGTCAGCCAAAGACCGTCTCCAATCGCCATCGATCATTCAGGACCGCGGTGAAGGTCGTTCCGATTTCAGCGTAGAGGCGCGGACGCACCCGCCTTGGGGCACCCATCAGCATCAGGTCCCCGGGAGAAGGCGCACACCATCCGGTCAGCCAGTCCCACAGCTCCTCCACCGAGTAAATGAAGTCCGTCCGGCGACCCTGGCGAATCAGCTCACCGTCGTGATGGTTCGCCAGGCGGTGGTCATCCCATTCCGAGAGGGGCAGCAGTATCGACGAGCACGGGCAAAAGCCGAACTGGCCCTTCAAGAACGGGAGATGGTGGTCCTGGTCCTCGTACCCGGGCATCTCCATCGTGACGTCGTTTACAAGCGTAAGGCCAATGGGACGGCCCGACGGGCCCACGTACAGGCCGATTTCTCCCTCCCCCCAAATTCTCGCCCCTCCGGCGAGGAGTTCACCAACCGGAACTACGGCCTCCTCCGGCGCGACGCTCGAGGCAGGCTTGATGAACAGCATCGGATTCTTGGAGCGGCGCTCGCGTGATCCCTCTTCATAGTACGTCTCCGCGAACGCGAACACGGTTCCTGAGGTAAGAACCGGATGGTCCAGCCAGTCCACCGGGTCGCCCAATGCATCACCGTCGGAAGGGTCCTCGCCACCAGCCCACCGTTCCAGGCCACCCTCATTGAACAGTCCCGCATGATTCCCGTCGGCATCGAGAGCGGCCCACGCGAACTTGCCGGATTCACGATGCCGAACCCGCCTTATGGCCGGGATCATCCGTCCTGATCCCCGTCCCGATCCCTGTCCTGGTCCCTGTCCTGGTCCCTGTCCTGGTCCCTGTCCTGGTCGCCGTCCACATCGAGGTGCGCCGCGGCATCCTCGATGCAGTCGAGTATGCCCTGCCCCATGTCCACAAACGGGTTCACGATCAGCTTTTTCCCAACCTTCGGGTTGAAGGAATACGGGGTGATGCGGTAGTGCTCTGCGCCTTCATGATGGCCGAAATAGACGTCGACCTCGAACGGCAGCATCTCACTGATCATGTGGATCACGTCTTTCACGCGCATGGCTGTCGCGCCGGTGAGGATGACGTGTTTGTTGGCGTACTCGTCACCGAGCGCCTGGAGCGTGGCGATGGCAGCATCCTGGGCGTGGATGTACTCGCGAAGCTCTTCGCCATCCCCTGGGTAGGACATCGTGCGATGCTCGAGCGCGTCCCGGATCAGCCCGGAGATGGTGTTCTTCTGGTCCGATCTACGACCGTACAGAGAACCGTAACGCAGGATCGTAAACGGAAGCCCGTACTTCTCACGGAAGACTTCGACGTAATGCTCGCAAGCCTGCTTGCTCGCCCGGTAAAAGCTGCCCGCGTTACTGTACACGTACACCGTGCTCGCGAAGACGAAACGCTCCACGCCGGCGTCTCGTGCCGCCTCGAGTAGGTTGACGGTACCGAGGATGTTCAAGAGCACCGTATCCCTCGGACGATTCGATGCCTCGTCTATGTCCGCCAGGCCTGCGAAGTGGAACACATACTGCGCACCCTCCATAGCCTTGCGGACCGAGTCTGTGTCCGTAATGTCGCCGATGACCATCTCCTGGCCATCAGACAAGTAACGGGATGGCTTCAGGTCGAAAACTCTCACCTGAAAATCCTTCGCCGTCAGCTCGTCCGCGACATGACTACCGAGGAAGCCCCCCCCTCCGAATACCACGGCTAAGCTCATCGCTACCGTCCCCTCTCGATATGCCGGCGAAGGTGGTGGATGGCCGAGCGGCCCATTGCCATGATCGACTCACGTGAGTTTCCACCGATGTGGGGCGTAAAGTAGAGCCGGTCATCTTCCGCGAAAGCCGAGGCATCAAAGGGCTCGTTCGGGAAAACGTCGGTCGCAAATCCCCCGAGTCGACCGTCCCGGACCGCAGCGACGGTCTCGTCAAACCTGATCACACTCCCTCTGGCGGTATTGATGACCAGAGCGCTCAGCTTCATATGGGCAACTTGGGCCTCGCCGAACATTTCCTTGGTCAAAGGCGTCCCGGGAACGTGGAAAGAAAGAACGTCCGCTTCGCGTAGGACGCCCTCATACTCCATGCTCTCGAGCCCGAGCTCCGCCGCGACATCCGACCGATCTACGATGTCCCGGTAGACGACCGTCGCTCCGAACACCCGAACGATCCTGGCAACGTCGGTCCCGACATGACCGAGACCGACGATGCCAAACGTGCAGCCGGAGAGCTCTCGTCCGCCGATCTTCTCCCATTTTCCACGCCTCATTAGGCTCACGGAGGGCCAGACATTACGGAGATGACCGAGAGCGAAAGCCAGGGTCAACTCCGTCACTGATCGCCGGTTGACGCCGCCGGTCCAACCCACCTTCACGCCGGCCGCCTCGAGAGCCGGCTCGTCGAGATTGTCCCGGCCTACCCCATACTTCGCCACAATCTCGAGGTTCGGGCATGCAGCAATGACTTCCTCCCCCACCGGCTCCACGCCCACGATAGCGAAATCCGCATTTCCGATAAACTCAGCGAGCGCTGCCTCCGTATTGAACCGCTGCCCCCCCGTGTTGCCCACGACGTTGACACCAATCGCAAACAACTCGGCAATGAGCCTTTCGTTCGCCGAAAAGCTCACTGACGCTACGGCAACCGTGGGTCGCTCCCCCTCAGCGGTCACTTGATACTCCTCCCTCTCAACTTTAGTGCGGCTGTCATCCGACTTCCGCAAAGACCGTAGCCGGAGCTCCGTCTCCCCCCGAAATGAACAGCGGCGCCACTAAGACCCACTTGGGGGCAGAATCCAGCTCCGAAAGATGCATGTCCTCGACGATAACGATCGGCGCGGTCGGCTCCAAAAAGCTTCGGTGGGCCGCACGCCCGGTATCCCTGTGCAAGAATGAAGATAGAGAGATAAAGTCGAAGCCAACCGCCCGAACCGCCGTGTGCTTTCGCAGCCACTCCCCGATCTCCCCCGCCAGGCCGGGCCCAGCCCGAGCGTACCGTTGCTCGTCAGCCTCCGATGCGCCTGTGCGGTGCCTTTCCCAGCCGGTTCGGAGCAGAAGCATGTCCGTTTCAGTAGGAACGGTCGCAAGCTTCTCCTCCAAGGCGCCGAGACTGAGAACCGAGCCGTCGCTTTGGACCGGGTGCTCCATCATGAACACGCTGCGAAATAGCCAGGATGCGGGCGGAAACGATAGCAAATCCCCTCCGTCCTGGAAGAAGTGCTTCGGCACGTCCACATGGGTGCCGGCATGCGTCGACGTGGTGATCTTGGTCGTGTTGGCGGTGTCGCCCGCCTGGATTGACCGTATGGGCTCCAGGGCCACGTCCATCGATCCGCCGTATGAGACAGTCGATGCGTCCAACGGATGACTGAGCAGCGTGACCGGGGCTGAGGGGTGATCGATGTTCATGAGGTCGAATGTCTCCGAAAACATCCAAGCGAGGGCGGACGGGCCGTGGCTACTCAGGAAGTGCCGTCTGATGGCAGTACCAATCGCAGGTCTTCCGGATTCCCTCTTCCAGAGCCGTGGCCGGGGACCAGCCCAGCCTGAGTAGCCGCCTCGAGTCCAAGAGTTTTCTAGGCACGCCGTCGGGCTTCGTGCGGTCATAGACGAGGCGCCCTTCGAATCCGACGACGGCCCCTATCAGGCCGGCAAGCTCCATGATCTGCAAATCCGATCCCGTGCCGACGTTCACGATTTCCGGGCTCTCCCACCGCTCCATGAGGAATACGCAGGCATCGGCCAAATCGTCTACGTACAAGAACTCCCGCCGGGCCTCCCCACTTCCCCAGATCGTAACCTCGTCATGCCCCCCTTGCACCGCCTCGTGGAATTTCCTGATGAGGGCCGGAAGGACATGACTGGTCTCCAGGTCGAAGTTGTCACCGGGGCCATACAGGTTGGTCGGCATGACCGAGATGAATCGTTTGCCGTACTGGGCCCAGTAGGCCTGACACATCTTGATGCCCGCGATCTTTGCCACCGCATAGGCTTCGTTGGTGGGTTCGAGATGCCCGCCAAGCAACTCACTCTCCTGCATTGGCTGGTTCGCGAACTTCGGATAGATACAAGAACTCCCCAGGAAAAGGAGCTTTTCCACTTCGTGCCGATGGGCGGCGTCGATACAGTTCAGTTGGATGGCCAGGTTATCGCGTATAAAATCCGCAGGATAGGCCGCATTCGCCATGATGCCGCCCACCTTGGCCGCAGAAAGGAAAACGATCTCAGGGCGTTCCAACTCGAAAAAGCGATCCACGGCTCTGGCATCACGGAGGTCCAGTTCGTTGCGGTCCCGAGTGATGAGGCCAGTGAGTCCCTCGGCCGTGAGGCGCCTGGCAATCGCCGATCCCACCAACCCCTTGTGTCCGGCCACGAAGATCCGTGCGTCGGGTCTGAGTAGGGTGCTCATCGATCAACAGTCTGACGAGATCCTACTTCATGTCCGCCGTCCAGGAGAGTCTTCTCCTGGCGAGCCAATTCCGAATCCGCATCCACCATCACCCTCACCAGAGACCGGAAGGACACGGTGGGTTCCCACCCCAGCCTCTTCCTCATTTTAGACGCATCGCCTTCGAGATGATCGACCTCTGTCGGTCGCAGGTAGCGCGCATCGAGCTCAACGTGCTCCCTCCAATCCAGGTCGGCGTACCCGAACGCCTCCTCCACCAAATCCTGCACCGAATGGGATTCCCCGGTTGCGGCGACAAAATCATCGGGCGCGTCATCCTGAAGCATCATCCACATGGCCTCGACGTAATCACCTGCGAACCCCCAGTCTCGCTTAGCGTCGAGATTACCCAGAAAGAGCTTCTTCTGTAGGCCCAGCCTAATTCTACCGACGGCGCGAGTCACCTTCCGAGTCACAAACGTCTCTCCTCGACGCGGCGACTCGTGATTGAAAAGGATGCCGTTGGAAATGAAGAGGCCGTATGCTTCGCGGTAGTTCTTCGCGAACCAGTAAGACGCCACCTTCGCCACGCCGTAGGGACTCCTTGGGTAGAACGGCGTTTCTTCGTTTTGCTTCGGGGGTGAAGCCCCGAACATCTCAGACGAGCAGGCGTTATACACACGAATCCGGGCCGGATCATCCCCGCATATGTCTCTGACGGCCTCGAGGAGCCTGAGCGTTCCGAGCCCATCCACATCACTGGTGTACAGAGGTTCCTGGAACGACACGCCGACGTGCGACTGCGCACCCAGGTGGTATATCTCATCGGGTAGGGCGTTTCCGATGACCCTCCGCAGGGTCGCCGCATCCGACAGCTCCCCATAGTGGAGGAACAGGCGAGCTTCGGCGTCGTGGCGGTCCTGATAGAGGTGGTCGATCCGCCCCGTGTTGAACGTCGACGCCCGTCGGATGACGCCATGCACCGTGTATCCCTTGCCGAGAAGAAGCTCAGCGAGGTACGAACCGTCTTGCCCCGTGATTCCAGTGATCAACGCAGTCTTGGTCATTCTATTCTACCTTTTTCCACACGCCGCCAGTGGCCTGATCCTGGTCTCGTGACTCCTGATCCTGTCCTTCACCGCCGACAGCGCCGCCGAAAGGATCTCACCGTACTCCTTCGGCCCGTAACTACCGGCGACCTCCCTCCCTTTCGCTACCAGCTCATTGCGACGGCCGGTGTCGGTGAGGACGGTCCGAATGCCGGCGGCCATGGCCGGTGGAGACCGGGGATCGACGAGCACAGCCCCACCCTCGCTCTGATCTCGCAAGCCGCGGATGTCGGAGGTCACGACCGGGCGCCCTCGGAGAAAAGCTTCGAGTATAGGGATGTTCGTAGGCCCAAAGAACGTGGGCATCACCAGGGCACTCGAGAGGTCGTACAGAGCCGCCAAGTCCTGGTCGGAGACATGGCCAAGATACAGCACCTGCGGCTCCAACCCCAACTGGACCACCCGCCGCATCATATCGGCAAAGGTCCTCTTCCGAAGTGAGCCCCTGTTGGATCCGACCAGGACCAGTGTAGGCTCCAGCCCATGTCCATCCCGGAGGAGGGCGAGCGACTCGATGAGGCGCAGATGGTTCTTGTGGGGCCAAAACTGTGCGGGATAAAAGAGGAAGTCCTCGGGTAAGCCATAACGCCGTTGGACGGCTTCGAGTTCATCCGGAGACGTCGGCCCTGTAGCGGCCCGTGAGGGGAGCATCGGCAGAACCACCACCCGCTCCTCTTCGATACCGGAGTCGGGATAACAACTCAGAAGGTCCTCCTTGCCCGTTTGCGACTCTACGAGGACGGTCTCGGCAGAGCGGGCCACGTTCGAGAAAAACCGCTCCCTGCGTTCGTACTCCCCATAGGCCCGGATCTCAGGGAACTCGTCGTAGAAACGGTGGTTCAGATCGTGCACCGTAGCGATGGCGGGCACCCGGACTCTGAACGCGGCGTCCGAATAGGCCGGGTAGAACATGACTTCCGTGCCCTGCGTACGATGGAAGCTCTCCAACCGGGAATCGGGGGAGGGCACCCTGATCGGCTGAGCCACGGCGCTCTTGGGCCAGATTCTTGCCCCCGCGTACCAGACTCTGCGTGCTACCTCGTCACCCACGGTGTTCACCCCCAGTGACCGTAACAAGCCAAGAGCGGTGGGAGCGTAGGACGCGGTAGCCCATCCGTTCCTTTCCACCAGATCCGGAGGATACTCCATCTTACCGTCGAAGAGCACCAAGAACTGATCATCGGGGGTACTCGTGTCGCCGAGCATCTCGAGCAACGACTCCGTGTACCGGAAGACTCCCCCGTTACTCTTCGGCGCGACCGCATGAATCCCGATCAGCATCCGCTGGATCAGTCCCCTGGGGGGAAGAGGGACTCGAAAACAACCGGCGGATACATTCGCAACCACCCCGTGCCCGTCGCGTTCATGATCCGGACACCCATCGAGTCGGCCCGTTCGCGGAGCAATCGATGACTCTCGAGGTCCCGCAGCACGTGCGTGATTTCGGTCTCCAACTCTTCGCTCCCGATCCCTCCATCAAACTCAGGGAAAAACTCGCTCGTATCGTAGAAGTGGCCCGCGCCCTTCCAAGGATCCTCGAGCCAGTTGGCATCGCACCCCACCAGATAGATCTCCTTGAAGCCAAAATAGATCGCCAACTGGATGGACATGGCGGAGACCGTGGATAGGCCCACCGTGAATGGCCGGGTCAGGTCGAGGTCCACCCTCGACGCCACCGTCGCCGCGGCGCCCCTGTTCCTGAAGTAGACCTCATGATCCTTGAGCAGACCATACTTCTGGAATAGCTGTCGACCATCGGAATGGACGAAGAAGGTCGTATCCGGAAGGGCCCCCTCGAGTTCTCTGAACCATTGAACATTGTTCGGAAGATCTCGCATGAATCGATAGTCGCCGATGCAGCAGTAATCGGGGTTCACATGGCTATTGTCCGGATGCATGTAGAAGCTGTTGGCGACAATGGTCCTCTCCCCTCGCAGCACCTTGATGTCATGCGAACTCAGCGAGGGCCCGGTGCCTACAATGAACACGCGAGTCTCGTCGGCGTGTCGGTCTTTCAGTTCCCGGTTCCGGGCACTCCCTTTCATAAGGAAACGGCCCATTCCCGTGGCGATGACCTCTTCGACTCTGGGCGGTAAGATCCAGTTGGCCCACGCACGGAGCCATTGTTTTGTGGGTGCCTTCATGCGAGTCGACTACCCCGGGCCACCGCAGTGATCTGTCCCGCGTACCGTCCGACGGGGAGGGCCAGCATCGGGTTCACTTTTCCCCAAACGGCAAGGCAGTTGAGGGCCAGACGCAGCGACTTCGTAATGCCCCCCATCGTGTACAGTTCGACAAGCCACAGCGGGTCAGACAGGACAATCTCCACCTCCGTGAAGGATTCTTCGATCAAAGTTTTCAACTCCTCAGGATAAAACTCGTGTACGTGGTGCTTGTCGAGGGGAGCCTCGGTAGCCCGATAGGGGGTCGTGACAATCATGGCGCCGCTTCCGCGCAGGACCCTGGCGGCCTCGCGCACGAGAGACGAAGGCTCCTCGACGTGTTCGATGAGATCCGTCACGACGGCCAGGTCCCATTCGTGGCTTCGCACGGGCAGTTGGAATCCATCGCCCCTGGCCAGGTGGATCTTGCCATACGTGTCCGCAGACAGCTCCCGCACCATCCGCTCCCGGCCGACCGTCAGTCCGCTGGTTTCATAATCCACCCCCAGAACCCGTCGAACTCCGCACCCACCGAGCATGGCGACCAACTTGCCATCCCCGCAGCCGATGTCCAAGACGTTCTGGCCTTTCAGGTCCCCTGCCAACCTCACCACCTGTTGGTAACGGGCGGCGGTGATGATGTTGTAGCGTCGGATGCTCGACCCTGCCGCATCCCAGTGGTAGGCTCCCTGAAGCAGGTATTTGTCGAATCGAGCTTCCTCGGTCAACCTGCGACCTCCGCTGAGTCCTTCGCCCAATCCGCGAATCTCTTCAAGCCCTCAGCAAGAGGGACCGCGGCCTTCCAGCCAAAGTCCGCTATTTGATCAATCGATGCTACGTTGCCCAAGATATCGCCGGCATGACCCTCCACCTCCCTAACCGGGTATTCCGGCTCCGGATGTCCCCAAGCCACGCCGATCAGACGGATCAATTCCCTCACCGTCGTGCTCTTTCCGGACCCCACGTTGAAGGTTCTGTCGGAC
>CAUZVZ010000018.1:0-29714 GCA_963583605.1 Gemmatimonadales bacterium UBA6960 | reverse complement strand
ATGTTGAGGTCGTGGGAGAGGAGGAACTCCTCGACGGCGGCGGAGAAGGGGAAGCCCGTTACCCGCAAGAAATCGAGGGCGATTCCCTCCTCCGCCAGTATTTCGACAGCTTCCAAGACGGCCCCCCGACAACCACCCACCGTGACGATCCCGATGGTAGCTCCATCGACAACACGGACCTCCGGGGGTGGGAGCGCCTCCGCGGCTCCCTCGATCTTCCTCGCGATCCGGTCCACTACGTCCTGGTAGAGATCCCCGTCCTCGGTGTAGCGACCGAATCGGTCGTGCCCCGAACCCCGGGTAAAGTATGCCCCCTTGGGATCGACCCCCGGTAGAGACCGGGCGGGGATACCATCGCCGTCGGCGTCGAGGTACCGATAGAACGCCTCCATCTCCTGCAGCTCCTCCGCGGAAAGAACCTTTCCACGATCCGGAATGTGGCCGTCATCCCACTCGAGCTTCTCGCACACCCAGTCGTTCATGCCGACGTCGAGGTCGGAGACCACGAACACCGGCGTTTGGAAACGCTCGGCCAGATCGAATGCCTTAACGGAGAAGTAGAAACACTCTCGCGGATCGCCCGGAAACAGCAGGATGTGCTTCGTGTCGCCGTGGGAGGCGAACGCAACCGTGAAGAAGTCCCCCTGCTGGGTGCGCGTGGGCATGCCCGTAGAGGGTCCCGCACGCTGTACGTCGAAGATGACGGCCGGTATCTCGGCGTAATACGCCAAGCCGAGGAACTCGTTCATCAAAGAAATCCCGGCCCCGCTCGTGGAGGTAAACGCACGGGCGCCCATCCAGCCGGCACCCAGCACTATACCGATCGCCGCGAGCTCGTCCTCCGCTTGAATGACGCAATAGAGGTTCTTGCCCGTCTCCGGATCCTTGCGGAGCCTCTCACAGAAGCCCCGGAACGAGTCCATGAGGGACGTTGCCGGCGTGATAGGATACCACGCTCCCACAGTCGCGCCCGCGTACACACAGCCCAGAGCCGCGGCCATGTTCCCGGTCATCAACACGGAGTTCCGATTCGCGTTCATCCGTTCCAGGCAGATCGGGAGCGGACAGTCGAAATGCTCCATCGCGTAGTCGTAGCCCAACCGAAGGGCTGCGGTGTTCGAGTCCATGAGATGCTGCTTGGTGCCGAATTTCTCACTCAGCATCTCTTCAAGCACATCGATATCGATGGACAGGAGTGCGGCGACAGCCCCCACGTATGCGATGTTCTTCATGAGGATGCGTTCTCTGGCACCTTTGAAGCTCTCCACACACATGTGCGACAGCGGAATACCAAAGAACATCACGTCCGCACGACGGAGCTCTTCGTCAAGCGGCCAACTCGAGTCGTAGAGGACAGCCTCCCCGGGACTCACCTCGGCAATGTCCTGCTCGTACGTCTTTGGGTTCATCGTCACCATCAGGTCGACCTTCGGGCTGCGGGCTAAATGGCCGTCCTTGTTCACCCGGATTTCATACCAGGTCGGAAGTCCCTGGATGTTGGAGGGGAACACGTTCTTTCCGGAGACCGGAACGCCCATGCGAAAGATGGCCTGCATAAGCATGCCGTTCGCGCTGGCGGAGCCGGTCCCGTTGACCGTGGCGACTTTTATTACGAAGTCGTTAGTGCGGTCTGGGGAGTCTCGGTCCACGTCGGTCTTCCGGCATAAGGGATGCGCAAGTCGTACTTCTGCATGTCCCACGCGGCCGTGGGGCAGCGCTCTGCGCATAAACCACAGTGCACGCACAGGTCCTCGTCCTTGACCATCACGCGGGCGGTTTGGGGTAGGTTCTCTGAGACGTAGAGGTCCTGATCGGTGTTCTCAGCGGGGGCGGTGAGGTGGAGCCTGAGCTCCTCCTCTGGCTCGTTCTCGGTCATCGTCAGGCAATAGACGGGGCAGACGTCTATACACGCGTCGCACTCGATGCATAGGTTCGACGTGAACTCCGTCTGAATGTCACAGTTGAGGCAGCGGGCCACCTCGACCGCCGTCTGCTCAGCGTCGAAGCCCAACTCCACCTCGACCTCGAGAGCCTTGAAACGCTCCACCAAGTCGACATGGTTCATCCTCGAGCGCTCAGAATCATCGTACGCGCTTCCGTAGCTCCAGGAGTGCAGCCCCATTTTCTGTGAGACGAGGTTCATACCGTAAGCCGGTCGGTCGGTCAGCGATCCACCTTCACACTGCGCATGAATGGAGATAGCCGCCTGATGGCCGTGCTCCACAGCCCAGATGATGTTCTCGGGGCCCCACGCTGCATCTCCACCCACAAAAACGCCGTCCCGCGTAGTCTGGAACGTAGTGCGATCAACGGTCGGCATATCCCACTCGTTGAACTCGATGCCGATATCACGCTCGATCCAAGGGAAAGTGTTGTCCTGCCCGATCGCCAGAATCACGTCGTCGCACGGGATCATCGTCGAGTCGACCTTGGTGCTGACGAGCCGGCCGTCCTCATCGGGCGCCCACTCGACGATGTCGAACTCCATGCCCACCAGCCGTCCGTCTTCGATCACGAATCGGCTCGGCGAATGGTTTTCGACGATCTCGACCAGTTCTTCCTCGGCGTCATCGAGCTCCCAGGCCGAAGCCTTGAAGTAAGGGCGACCTTTTCGCGCAATCACGCGGACGTCCTTCCCGCCGATCCGCTTCGACGTCCTACAACAGTCCATCGCTGTATTCCCGACACCGATGATCAGCACCCGCTCACCGATGGAGTCGGTGTGCTCGAAGTGGACAGACTCCAACCAATCGATTCCGATGTGGATGTTCGCGGCGCCCTCATCTCGCCCGGGGATGCGCAGTTCCTTGCCCTTGGGCGCACCCGTGCCGATAAAGACGGCATCGAATCGGTCCTGGTCCAGAAGCTCCTTGAGGCTGTCGATGGGATGGCTGTAGTGCACCTGCACGCCCATGTCGAGGATCATGTCGATCTCTTCATCGAGCACGCTTCCCGGGAGCCGGAAGGACGGAATATTGGTCCGCATCAGACCCCCGGACCGATCCATCTTCTCGAAGAGCTCGCACTCGTAGCCTAACGGCATCAGGTCGTTGGCCACGGTCAGTGACGCCGGGCCGGCCCCGATCAGCGCGATACGCTTGCCGTTCTTTTCCTCGGGTATCTTCGGTAGCAGATCTGCTACATCGCCCCTCAGGTCCGAGGCCACCCGCTTGAGCCTGCATATCGCGACGGGCTCGTCCTCGACACGGACACGCCGACATGCCGGCTCACAGGGGCGGTCACATGTTCTCCCCAGAACACCGGGAAAGACGTTCGACTCCCGGTTCAACATGTATGACTCTGTGAACCGGCCCTGGCTAATCAGCCGGATATACTCCGGGACTGGCGTGTGGGCCGGGCACCCCCATTGGCAATCTACGACCTTGTGGTAGTAGTCAGGGTTAGAGGTGTCGGTGGGCTGCATATATCAAAACCGCTCCAGCGGCTGATTCACGGAAATTGCGCGACCATGATTAGGCTACCGGTTCGTTTGCGCAAGGTGTAGGGATTACCTAGGCAGAGGGCCGGTTCAGATTGTCGGACAAGACATTCATCACTCGGGTCCTGGCGAGGGAGGAAACCAAGGTCGTCTGAGGCATGGATCTGCATTCTCTCGACGGTGAAATGGTCCCACTTCCGATCTTGTTGCGCTTGAATGGTCACCCTTCCGGTCCGTTCAATCAAGACGTGTCGAACTCTCACTCGGACTGCGGAGCCCGAGCGTTTTCTCCAGCAAGAAACGAGCCTTGCAGCACCCGTCCGCGCACGTTGAAATATTGCACCGATTCGGTCTCGACTGTTGGCAAAATTTCCATGCTCAGAGCGGGCCTTATCGGCTACGTCTTGCCGAGCCACACCCTATGGAGACCGGCATCGAGCAAGACCTCGACGGTCTTGAAAGTCGAGTCGAGTGAGGCAGACAGCGGCAAATGTCGTTGTGTGACGAATGCCAGCGACCCGCCGGCCTCGAGATGGTCCGGCACTCCACGAACGAGATGCTCGACCACTCTACCCGTCTGTGCCTTCCCTTCGTGGTACGGCGGGTTGCTGACGATCAGGTCGTAGCGTTCATCTGTCAGCGCGCCGAAACCGTCTGAGGGAATCAGGCGGGCCCCCGCTACGTTTTCCCTCGCTGCCGCCAGCGCGACGGTATCGACATCGAGAAAGTCCACACGGGCAGTGGGTTCCAACGCCGACAAGAACGCTCCGATCAAACCCGAGCCGCATGCGAAATCCAGGACGCGCCGTCCCGCTAGTGGAACCTTGCCCACTGCATCGAGCAGCGCACGGGTGCCCGCGTCCAGCCGGCCCGCGGCAAAAACACCGGGGTAGGATATCCATTCCCGAAGACCATCGGGAAACTCCAAGGAGGTAGACTGGCGCCACTCCTCGAGGGTCCCTCTGGGACTCGGGGCATCCATCGGCCACACCGCCTCGAGGACGCGACAGCGGCCACCGGACGCCACGGTCCTGGCCGGATCCATGAGAGGCTCGATAATCCGACCGGCGGAGCCGGCCCCCTCGTCGTTGGCTCCGTACACCCAGAGGGGCGCACCGCCCTTGAGAACGGACGCCGCGGCGTGAAGGGCCATATCCAACTCTTCTTTGGCCTTGGGGAGCCGCAGGGTGGCCGCGTCGAACGGCCCAGCGGGAGGCCACGCTGAGGCGCTCCTGCCCTCTCGCGCGAACCGGTGCCATGATCGAACCTGCCCCCCGGCCTCTCTCACCGAAGTGGCCACCTCCGGGAGATTCTCGAGCATCACGAGCACGTTCCCGCGGATCCCGGCCCGGCCCAGGACCCCGGACATCAGCTCAGCAGCGGCCCGATCCCGCCAGTCGGCACTGCGTTTGAGAGACATGTCCGCCTGATGTGAACGCCGGGCCGAGGCCGGACTCAACCGCCCTCGATCATCTCCCCTAGGCGATCAAGCCCTGTCGAGATCTTGTCCTCTGAGAGCCCGAACGAGAAGCGAACCCACTTCTTGAGCTTCTTCATCGGTGGGTGTGTCTTGCCCGGGTTCACATCGAAGAACCGCCCCGGAATGGTAACCACTTTACGCTCCAGTGCGGCCTTGAAGAACCCCTCAGCGTCATTCAGAGGCTTGGGCAAGCCACTGAGGTCAGCCCACACATAGAACGTGCCCAAGGGCGGGCGCTCACAGCGAATTCCAATAGTCTCTAGCCCCTCCAGCATGATGTTCCTTTTCTTCGCGAACAAGCGCCGCACCGCGGTCGTCTCTTCATCTGCCCGCTCCGGATCCAAGGCCTTGATCGCCAACCGCTGCGCCGGAAGGCTCGGTCCACCATCGAGCCCCGTGGCAGCCCGCTCGAGATTCTCGATCACGCTCGACGGCCCCACCGCCCAACTCAACCGCCACCCCGGATACCGGAAATTCTTGCTCAATCCGTCGACGATGAGCACCGGTTCCTTCTCTACGTTCCTCACGTAGGCCGCCGCGGATACCGGGCCACTCCCCGGGGCACCGTCCTCCCCATAAATGAAGTGCGAATAGGACTCGTCCATGACGAGCGTGCATTTGTTCTTTCGTGCGGCCGCCAAATAGGCCTTCAGGTCACCGTCCTGGATGAGGTCACCCGTCGGATTGCACGGGTTCCCGATGAGAAAGGCCTGAAGTTTCTTAGCCGCCATGACCTTGGCCAGCTGGGCTGGCTCAAGGCGGAACGACTCGTCCGGACCGGTCTGCACAGGCACGGGCTTGACCCGATCGAGGTGCTGGTTGAACAGGTCGTGATATGACGCCGAATCGGGGAACTTATACCCCATCGAAATCGAGTTGAAAGTGGAGAGAATCTTCCAAAGCATGAGGCGGCCACCCGACGCGATCGAGACATTTTCCTTCTTGTACTTCGAATCTTCGCCCGTGCGATAAAGACGATTGTAGTGGCCCGCCACGGCTTCCCGGAGCTCATCGATGCCTCCGGCCGGTCCGTAGGAATGGTCATGGGGCTCGAGGGTGATCCAAGTGAGCCGGTTGGGGGCACCCTCGATTCTGCCGACGTCAGGCTGTCCCTGGCTCAAGTTGCACCAATCGGGCCGTCCACTCCTATAGCCGAACTCCGCAGCGTCGACCATCGCCTGAGCGACGCCCATGTAGGGCATGTCCCTGAATGTTGTCTTCGTTTTTGCCACTGATGGAATCTCTTTCGGTTTTAGCGAATGGGCTTTAGCGAACCTCAGACGGACTCAGGATCACTCAGGCGACGCCGGTCACGATTCCAGCCCTTGGGGCAACAGTATGAGGCGCACCGTACTGAGGTTGATCCCGGGAACGGACAACTGCACGCGGGGACAATGTAGCGGAATTGACTCTCCTTCGCCTTCCCGGGTCGCGTTCCATCTCCCTTCCCACTCGGGGCACGAGTCGGTAACCTGAGACCTTGATTAGTTCTCAAGGAAGCCACGATGAGGCGTACGGCCGGTACTCAATGGTCCTGTCGTTGACGGCCCCGGGCATCGTTTTCGGCGACATCGGGATCAGTCCCATCAGTTGTAATCGTCGCGGAGGTTAGAACTGATGGCGCCCAAGAGGAAGCAAAAGCTCAAGAAAGAACTGGGCCTGTTCGATGTCTACGCCCTCGCCACCGGTGTGACGCTGAGCGCCGGTTTCTTCCTGCTCCCGGGTTTGGCAGCGGTCGGAGTAGGCTCGGGCCTCCCTCTGGCGTACCTGCTGGCGGGACTCGTCATCATTCCGGGTCTCGTCAGCATGGCCGAACTGGCCACCGCCATGCCCAAAGCCGGCGGCGTCTACTACTTCCTAGATCGCAGCATGGGACCGTTGATGGGGACGATCGGGGGGTTCGGCACGTGGATCGCGCTCAGCCTCAAGTCAGCGTTCGCGCTGATCGGAATCGGAGCCTATCTGCGACTATTTCTCCCCGATGTGAATATCGTTCCGATCTCCGCGGGATTCGCGATCGTCTTCGGTCTCCTCAACATCCTGGGAGCGAAGAAATCCACATCCCTCCAGTCCGTCATGGTCGTGGGACTCTTGACGCTTCTCGCTTGGTTCACCGGCGTCGGGCTGACGGACATCGAGCCGGCGAATCTCAGCGGCATGTTCGGGCAGGCCCCCGGAACACTCGTTTCGACGGCGGGTCTGGTCGTCGTCAGCTATATGGGCCTCACCCAGGTGGCCAGCGTCGCGGAGGAGGTCCGAAACCCTGAGCGGAACATCCCACTCGGGATGTTCCTGGCCTTCGGAACCGCCATGCTCGTCTACACGGTCGGCACCGCGGTCATGGTGGGTGTCGTCTCGGCAGACGTCCTTGCCCGGGACGGCGGAGATCTGACCCCGGTGGCCACCGTAGCCGACGTGCTCGTGGGCCGTTGGGGGACCATCCTGATGACCACCGCCGCCGTGCTCGCATTCTCGTCGGTCGCGAACGCCGGCATCCTGTCCGCCTCTCGCTATCCGCTGGCCATGAGCCGGGACAACATACTTCCCAGGTTCTTCTCCAAGATCCAATCCCAAGGCGCACCCCTCTACGCAATCTATGCCACGGTATGCCTGATACTGGTATTCGTTGTCCTGTTCGACGCCAGCAGGATCGCGAAGCTGGCGGGTGCGTTCCAATTGACGATGTTCGCCCTGAGTTGCCTCGCCCTGATCGTGATGAGGGAGAGCCGAATCGAGTCATACGACCCGCGCTTCCGATCTCCCTTCTACCCGTGGCTCCACATTCTGGGAGTGCTGGCGCCCTTCTGGCTCATCGTTCAGATGGGGGTCCTGCCGAGTGTCTTTACCGGTGGACTCATCACCTTTGGGGCGATGTGGTACAGCTACTACGCACGGGAACGCGTGGACCGGGAGGGCGCGATCTACCACATCTTCGAGCGCCTGGGTCGCCAACGGGACGCAGGGCTCGACCGGGAGTTGCGCGAGATCATGAAAGAAAAAGGTCTCCGTGACGCGGATCCCTTCGAGGAAGTCGTGACGGCGGCCTCCATTATCGACACGCCCGGCGGTACGGGATTCCGGAACGTGATCTGGGAGGCGTCAGCCTATCTTGCAGATGCTTCCGGTGTTCCCGTGAAGGAACTCGGCGAGGACTTCTTGCAGGGCACCGTCGTGGGCATGACGCCCGTCTCTCACGGGGTCGCGCTTCCACATCTACGCCGAACCGACATCGAATCCGCTCACATAGTCATGGTTCGCTGTCCCGGCGGAATGAAGATGGATGTAGAGATAATGGATGTAGAGATAGCTGAAGGCCTAGACCATGAGTCTGAGCCGGTGCAGGCCGTATTCTTTCTCATGAGCCCGCTGGACGACCCCGGCCGGCACCTGCGGCTCCTGGCCCAGATAGCCGGCCGCGTCGACAAGGACGACTTCATGGAGGCCTGGCTCTCCGCCTCCAATCATCAGGAGCTCAAGGAGGCGATACTTCGTGACGAACGGTTGCTAACGCTGACCCTCAAGGTCGGTACGCCGTCGGAGTCCCTCATTGGAGAAGCGCTCAAAGACATCCACTTGCCGGAGGGCACTCTCATCGCCTTGGTTCGCCGCGGGCCCGAAGTGGTGATCCCGCGAGGAGCCACCGTGCTCGAACGCGGGGACCGTCTCACGATCATCGGAGAACCCACCGATTTGGGTACCCTCGGAAAGCGCTTCAAGGCCCACGCTCCGTCGCCCGGAGTGGCCTAGGAGCAGGCCCACGCGACGAAGCGGCCATGGTGGGAGAGAGAGAGATCGACCGGCAACCTCCGGTTTCGCCAAAGAACGACCGGAATCCGCTGCTCCGCCTCGATCTGGACCTGTTCAGGTGGTAGGTCCATCCGCGAGCTGAGAGCCGCACGTGCCGACTCCCTCACCGTCCGGCTCGCGTCGGCACCGGGCGCCTCCAAAGGCTCAATCCTCGCGGTAACCGAACGATGGGTCGAGAGGCCATTGGCCGCAGTGAACGTCGCGACTGCGTGCACCCATTCGTCGGTTCGCTCCAGCCGAACCTCGAAAGAACCGGTCTCGTGAAGGACCAAGGTCCACCCCTCAGCAACCGGTCGAACCAAGAAATCCCGCGGCATAAACCGGACCGCGGCATCGAGCTTCTTGGCCACCTTGTAAGCGCTCTCTTTGGCGGCCCAAAAGCTCCACCGGAGTGAATGAGGAGAACCCGAAGCGCTCAGGGCCTCCCGTTCGCCAGCGGAAAAGACGCGGGCATCGAAGCGAGGGTGAAGCGCCTCGGGTTGGCTCTCAGGGTCGTGGAGGTCGACCACATCGTTACCTACGAGCGAAATACTCCTCCTCCATGCCGATGAGCCGATCGACGATCTGTTGAGAGAAGTCCCTGGAACGCCGCATCCCCCTGTGATCCGACTGCGGCTTGATCAGCTCGAAGTCGATATAGAAGGAATCCCCACGGGCAGGCACCGTCGACCACGTGTCCTGCCGATCGCCACGCAAGTAAACGCACAATGGCCGGCAACCCGGGACCGAAGTGAGGATCCTCCCCACCGCATGCGCGACAGAGTCGGACTCCACTCGTCCACTCCGACTGCGCCGGGCCTCTGGAAAGATCAGCGCCGTCTCACCCTTCGAGAGAAGGTGTTGCACGCGCTTGATGACCCTCGAGACGTCCTCTCGGCGTCCCCCCCGAATGACCGGTATGCATTTGGTGAGCCACGCCCCGACCCGCGTGGGCCACCGGGATGCGTAATTGTTGTACTCAGGGAGATTCCAGGGTATGCGAGAGTAATGGAAGAGGTACCACCAACTGCCGCCCAACGCCCAGGCGATGACGGCTGAATCCATCATCGTGAGATGGTTCGGGCAGATCAGGAGTGGTCGGTCGCTCTCCTTCACCAGTGCCCGGTATCGCGTCCGGACCTGCGCGACATCCCTGACATGATACCCCATCACGACACGCAGGATGAAGACAATCGGAAGGACCCACACGATGGAGAACAGACGGCCCACTTCGCGCTGGAATACATGGGCAGCCCGGGTTCTGAACGGAAGCCGTGTCAAAAAGCGATCCTCAGGAAAGCTTCTCCTGAATGAGCCGCACGGCGTCCCCCACCGTATTCACCGCATCCGCGTCCTCGTCCTCGACCTCGATGTCGAACTCATCCTCGAAATTCAGGATGATGTCCACGAGCCGGGCTGAGTTCACCTTCAGATCCTCGAGGATATTGGTGTCGTCGGCGACAGCCTCGAGGGCGTCTTCATTCTTTACATAGGGCTTCACGATCTCGACCACTTTCGCGAAGATCTCGTCTCTCGTCATCGGTGCTCCCATCTGGAACTGTGTAAAGTGTCTTGAAGCATACTCGGGGTCACGGTTGAGCCCCCCACTCCTATCCTACTCCTTGGCGATTCCCGAGGTGGTAGAACCCGCTGTGCTTCTTCAACAGCCTTCTAGTCCTCCCACCTGCGGAAGATCGCGCAGGCGTTCACATCGCCAAAGCCGAAACCGGCCTTGATCATCGTATTCAACTCAGGCATCTCCCGCACCACGTGAGGAATCGAGTCGGCATAGGCCTCAATCTCAGGATGCACGTCCTCACAGTTGATTGAAGGATGTACGAACCGGTCGCGAAGCATAAGAACACAAGCGACGGACTCAAGCGCGCCCGCAGCTCCCAGGGCATGCCCGATCATCGACTTGGTGGATGTGATCACCGGGAACGCCTCCGGAGCGCGCTGTAGGGCCTTGGCCCAGGACGCCACCTCCTTCGGATCCGCCCCGGTGGCCGTCAAATGACCGCTGATCGCGTCGATCTCACCCGGATCGATCGCCGCATCGGCCACGGCCGCGCGAATGCATCGCCGTACCCCCTCCGCATTCGGAGCCGTCATGCTACCACCACCACGGTGGCCGCCGCAATTGATGGCGCCGCCGAGGATCTCGGCGTAGGTGCGAGCGCCACGGGCCTGTGCACTCTCCAAGCTCTCGAGATGCAGTACTGCCGCTCCGCTACCTGGAACGAAGCCACCGGCAGACGCACTCATGGGCCGCGACGCCTTTCCCGGTTCGTCGTTATGGGAACGGCACAGCACTCTCATCGAATCGAACCCGGCCCAGGCATAGTGGCTGGAGCCCTCGGTACCACCACAGAGCATACGTTCGGCCAGCCCGGCCCGAATGCGTAGGCAGCCCTCAATGATCGCTTCGGTTCCGGTACTGCAGGCGCTTGAGTTGGCCGTCACCTGGTTGCCGAGGGAGAGGAGTCCAGCGATCCGAGCGGAAGCACCGCTGCCCATCACCTGCTCGACCATCGTGCTACCGAGCCGTCGCACACGCCCGGCGTCGACAAAGGGAATGAGTTTTTCGCCGGCCGTATCCAGTCCACCGATTCCCGTCCCGATTACGGCACCGGCCTCCCAGTAAACGCGGTCGGCGTCCGGATCGGGTCTCTCCAAGCCCGCGTCTGTCCAGGCGTCAACCGCAGCGATGCACGCGAAGCGATGGCTCGTATTCATCGCGAGCAACTCGTCGGGTGCGAAGTACGCCTCTGCGATCTCATCGACCCCCTGGGGGATCCCGCCCACCGTGCACCCGAACTTCAGTTCTTCGAGCAACGGGACGTGGCGGATCCCGGAAACGCCTCCCCGGAGTGCCTCTGTGTACGACTCCAGGCCACATCCGTTGGGCGCGACCACACCCATGCCTGTAATGACCACTCTGCGGGCCGCGTCTTCGCGCCGCGCTGCATTCTCCCGAGCCGCCGACTCATCCGTCATCGCATCACCACTCAACGTTCCACCCCGAGTCCCGAAATCGTTCCTGCGCACACAACCGTACCGTCATCGAGGGTCATGGACGCTTCGGACCGAAGTTTGTCGCGCCTAAAAAACGTCTTCTGGGCCGATATCGTGACCCGTTCACCCGGCTTCACGATCCCGTAAAAATCGATGTTCGCATCGGTGAAGAGGGCAATCCTCTTTTTCACCCCCTCACGCCCATATTGGAGCGCGTAGATGTATATCCCCAACGCCACCACCCCGACCTGAGCGAGAGACTCGAGCAGAATGACACCGGGGGTGATCGGGTCACCCGGAAAGTGCCCTCGATAGAAATCGGCGTCCGGACGGAAGCGGTATTGCGCCACGATGTGGTCCTCATCCACCTCGAGGATCTCGTCCACGAACCGGAAGGGCTCCTGTTGAGGAAGGAGCTCCAGAACCTCCCCCGGGCTCAGCCGAGCGGCGGTGACATCGACCGCCATTACTCCCCCATCCTCCCACCGTGCGAACGCTCGCTGGGCCACGGATAGTCCGCGTAGTCGATGTCACGAAACACCCCGACTTTGGCACGCTTGATGTCATAGATCGCTTGACCGTCTACCAAAACCTGCGCATCTCCGATCGTGATCGCCGAGCCGGATTGGGGTAGGTCCTGGTATCGAACGATGTCGATCTCGTATCGGACGACCCCATCGTGTGGCCTGATTTGGCCGGAGAACTCGACCCCCCCACAACCCAATGCGCGCCCGCTGCCCAAAGCCCCGTTCCAGGAGCAGTACAGTCCGAGCAGCTGCCACACACCGTCCACACCTAGGCACCCCGGCTGAACGGGATCCCCCAGGAAGTGGCACTGGAAGAACCAATCATCGAGCCGGACTTTACGCTCCGCGACCATACGTCCCCGGTTTCCCTTGCGGGAGACGTGCTCGATACGATCGACCATCAACATCGGAGGCAACGGCAAGCGAGCCTTGCACCCAGGCGGAGCATCCTCGATGAGACTCCCGTGGGCGATCGCCAGAACCTCCTCTTCAGAGAAGTGCGAACGCGCTTGAAATTCCTCATAGGTCACGTCTGATCTCCCGTCACGTCAGATCCCCAAACCGGAGAACATAACTCGCCCACGTCAGTCCCGAACCGACGCCGATCACCGCCACGTCATCCTGATCCGTCCAGCAGTCCCAGTTTGTAGACAGCACCGAAGGCGCGCCGGCGGCGCCCCCGTTCCCGTAGTCGACCACGTTGGAGTGGTGCCGTTCGTCTTCGATATCACACTGCTGGCAGACGGACTCCAACATGCGGAGGTTGGCCTGATGCCCCACGAAGTTCAGCGTCCGTCCGGGCACCGGGTAAGTCTCCTGAATTTTTCGGAGGCATCGCACGGTCTTCTTGATGGCGAACATCTGAACGGTGCGTCCCTCCTGGCTGAAGTGTCCGAAGAGGGGCACGATCACCTTTTCGTAGCCCGCCGGACTGGACTCGATCGTCGTGTCGACGATCTGGCCCCGGGATGGTACCCGCGGCGAAACGATCGCGGCCGCCGTACAGTCGCCCCACAGCACCGAAGCGGCGCGGTCGTCGTAATCCACTGTGGTGGTGAGGCTTTCTGGCGCCACGACAAGCACGTAGTCCGGCAGGCTTTCCGGGAGCATGTTGGAAAGCATGTGCAGCGCGATCCACATGCTGGTACAAGCAGAATTCATGTCGAAGGCCGGCGCCTCCACCCCGAGCGCAGCCGCGATGTGGCACGCGTCGGCAGGCGTCGAGAGCCCTGGACGGCTGGACCCGGCAATCACCATCCCGATTTCGTCCTCGGTGATTCCGGCGCGCTGGAGAGCCATCTCAGTAGCGAGCACGCCCGTGTCTGCGTGTGTGTATAGCGCCGCCTCCATGGCCTGACGCGTATCCCGATTCCGGGTGTCCCGGATGTAGTCGAGCGGAAGCACGGTGCGGCGGCTTCGGATACCGACACGATCCAAAATCCATTGCTCGTCCGTGTCGATGTCGAGCTCCGCGAGAAAGTGATTCGTGATCTCGTTCTCGGGGTGGAAGTGGCCGAGGCCGTGCAGGTAGAGACTCACCGGGAGGCCCCGGAGATACGCTCTCCCCCATCCACCCGGATGATGTCACCGTTGATCCATGCCGACTCCGGAAGGGACAGCAGAAAGATCACGTCGGCAACGTCCTCCGGTGTGGTGAGCCGGCCGAATGGATTGCGCGTACGTGCCTGAGCCTTGAGATGCCCGCTTCCGGGGATCATGCGCAGGGCCGGCGTATCCGTGACGCCCGCCTGCACGATGTTCGATCGAATGCCGAACTGAGCCATCTCCACGGCAATCGAGCGAGACACCGATTCCAAGGCGACCTTGGCCGCCGCGACGCCGGCATACCCTTTCCACGCGACCGCATTTCCCTCGCTGGTCAGGCCCAGCACCCTAGCATCCGGCGCAAACAGGCCCCGCTCTCGGAGGGCTTGCGTCCAGCCGAGAAGGCTGGTCCCCATTGAGTGGATCGTCCTGGCCATGTCCTCCTCTTCCAGAAACGCTTCAGCGGAGTACTCGGGAGCCGTAGTGAGGCCCTGGACACCGTCACAGCCCTCAGCGAAGAGTCGGTCCGCGACCTCGCCCAACCCGGCCTCGTCGATACCCAGCGCCGCGGCCAGGCGCTGCCTGGCGCTGTCGCTCACGGGCGCCTCCGGCCCGATCAGCTTGAGGTTGCCGAAAGCGATGGAATGAAGGACCACGCGGACCTTTCCTTGCGCACCCAACACCTCCGCCAAATCGTCCAGAATCTCAGACCGCACCTCAGCATCCAGGGCGTCCTTGTTGAACGTGACGAGAGACACACCCCGATCCCGGATCCTGTCGAACTCGGGCTCGATGCGGCTCATCGCCCCACGTCGGTCCCGATGGACCACGCAGATGTCGAGGCCGTGCTCAGAGAGCTTGTGAGCGGTCGCCAGTCCAAACCCACTTGAGCCCCCGAGAATCAGTGCCCATTCATCCGGAGGAAACGAGGTATCAGGCATCTTCAGCGTGTAGTTGGCTCGCGGACATTAAGAAGAGGGTTCAAGTCCCGCGTAGACTGGGCCGTCCCTCTCAGGACCCCACCAGAATCGACACCCCTGCCGGGACACAAGGATATCAAAGGGGAGCGGTCCTGACTAGGAAGAAGGGCCCGAAGAACGGGAGCCGCTAGAATCCATCGTGATGTGGTTGCGCCTTGATGAAGAGGGCCATAAAGCCAGCTATGGCCGCGGCATTGAGGGCCATGGCTCCAAGAGTCTTCGAGACACTAAAGCGCCGCACCTCGAGCACGCGAAGATCTTGTATGTCCATTCTCACCGGGCCTAATTCGGTGGAGCCGGCGATTGAGTCATTGATGATACTCGGGTCTTCGAAGGTGAACACCGCCCCACTGGTCGATGTGACACGCATCTCTGGCGGCCGCTCCTCAGGGAGCAGTTGCTGCGGGCTGGCCGTGATAGGCTGCCAGCTGTAACAGGCCGTTAGCAGCACTAGAAGCAGCGCGGCTACGAGCCGCCGCGTCATTGAGGTGTGCCTAAGAATTTTGACTCTCGATTTTCAGGAGTGACTTGCACTGCGGTGGCGGGAACACCGCCTGGCAGGACACGACAATACGAAGAGGGACAGGTCCTGACTAGGAGAAGGCAAGATCGGTGGCGACCGGGCCCCGTAAGACCCGACCGCCGTTCCGCAGCGGAAGGGCTTCAGCCCCTCCCCGTTAGACCTCCCCGGCCCTCGCAGAACGCACCAGATGCTCCGCCGCACGGAACGCGAGCGCCTGGATCGTCATGGTGGGGTGATTGCGACCACCCGTGACGAGATTGCTGCCGTCGACGATGAACAGGTTGGGCACATCGTGGGCGCGGTGATACTTGTCGACCACAGACGTCCTCGGGTCGTCCCCCAGGCGGCACGTGCCTCGGTTATGCGCACCGCCAGTGCTGTCGCGGACCGGACCCGCCCACACAGACTTGGCCCCGGCCGCCTCGAGAACCTCGATCGACTTCTGTCTGAAGAACTCCATGTTCTTGATGTCGTCGGGATGACTCGTGGACGTGATGCGCATAGCGGGCAACCCCCACTCGTCTTTCACCGTGGGGTCCAGATCCACGCGATTGGTCTCGAGCGGCAGCTGCGTGGTGAAACACGAGATCGCCATCCTGTGTCTGGATTCGTCCCTGAGCGCCTGTTTGTAGCCCGCTCCCCAGCGGGGCGCGTCGGGGCTCAGCCCCCCGAGGCCGTAACTTATCGGCGTCGCATAGCCGCGAGACGTCATTCGGCCGCCGCCATAGAAGCCCCGATCCGGGTCGGAGGGGACGTAGTCCACGATTCCCGTTCCTGAGACGACGCCCTTGTAGTCGTTCAGCGGATGCTCGAAGAGGGCGCTCGCGCCGGCCCCGCCTCCGAGCATCAAGTACCTGCCCACCACGCCGTTCGAGTTGGCGAGACCATCAGGAAAGCGATTGGAGGCCGACATCAGAAGCAGACGAGCCGACTCCCCAGCGTTCGCGGACAGTACGACGGACTTGGCGTTCTGGAATACTTCCTGTTTCTCGGCGTTGAAATAGGTCACCCCGGTTACGCGACCGTTGTTGTCTGTCAAAATTTCACGGACGTAGCTTCTGACGCGGACCTCACAGTTCCCGGTCTCGATGGCCAGCGGGATCACCGTGACGGCCGAGCTCGATCTCGCTTTTACGTGGCATCCATATCCGGAACACATTCCGCAATTCACGCACCCGGAGCGTCCCATGTACCCCTCGGTGATGATCGCGAGCGGGCCGGGCACCACGCTCAAGCCGAGCTTGGCTGCCGCCCTATAGAACAGGGCGCCTGAGGACTTCATCGGCACCGGTGGTACCGGGTACTCCTTGGACATCGGCGCGACAAACGGGGAATCCACCCGCTGCCCGGAGATTCCCATCTCCCACTCCGCCTGGGTGTAGTAGGGCTCCAACTCCTCGTACGAGATCGGCCAATCCGCCAAGCCGGTGCCGGCCATCGTACCCACGTGGCTGGCTTCGTTGAACTCCCACGGCAAGTGGCGCCAACTGCTGCCCCCGTACGTGACGGTCCCACCTCCGACGACTGATCCGTACGAGTGATTGCCCGGACGCGCCTCCTCGCGGTCGGTCCTGCGGAAGGTATTACGCTGTCGCGCGGGGTTGCTCATCAGACGGTCCTCGTCGCTTATGTTTCGCTGGAGCAACTCGTCCTTGTTGTAGTCCCATTCGTGCCCGTACTTCCCCCAACCGCCCTGCTCGAGGACCACCACCGAAAAGCCGGCCATCGACAACTGCTTGGCCATGATGCCCCCAGCCGCCCCGGAACCGATGATGACGAAATCAACTTCCTCTTGTGGCCTGAACTGTCTCATGTCGTTTCTCCGGTTCCGAAGCTATCCGCGGGGCTGGGGGAGCGCGTCGTAGTAGCCGAACGGCGCCTCGTGATTAAGAGAGTCATCGTAGCCAAGCAACTGCCAGCCGATCTTGTCGTGATTCCCACCGTGCACAGGGCTGGCGAAGAAGCCGGTAATCGTGTGGGTCCGGACCAAGTTGAAGAACGGCGTTCGCTCGATCTCAGTGAGCACTTGGATCTGCTGGTCGAAAGTCAGGTCTGAGAATTTTCCGGCGCTCGGGAAACTCTGTCTCGCCTGAGCCGCCAGGTCTTCTAGTCCCTGGGTATAGTCGGCCTGACGTTCGCTATCGAACGTCACGAGTGCCCTGTCGATGAAGGCGACCACGTGGGCTTCACGCGCACCCGGCGTTTGGTCGGTGGGGATGATCTGGGCTGCCATCTCCTCAACCTCGAGAGCCTGCTCCGGCGTGAAGAATACGAACTTGTCGGCTTGCCCCAACTCAGCCGCTCGAAGCACATGATCCTCAGCCTCCAGGATGCCGGGATAGTTGGCCGCGACCCAGACCCCGCCGAGGCCGGCAACCGAATCGATGAGAAATGAACGTCGTGACTTCCCTTGGGTGTCCATGCTGTCCCCCTTCGATACGTTCCTGGTTGGCTGGGTCGCTGAGGTCGGTGTCCACCTGATACTAGGGACAGATGGATCCAACGGCAAACCATCAGGAGGCATGAGAAATGGCGTCGGTGACCTCCTGCCGTACCCAGCTGTCCGCCTCCGTTTTCCGCACTTCCAGAAGCGACTCGCGGGCCTCCACGGTGCCCACCCGACCCAACGCCCAAGCCGCATGCCCGCGCACCAGCGCATCTCCATCCCCCAGGGCTCTGACAAGAGTCGGAAGGGCTTCCGCCGCCCCCCAGTTGCCCAGAGCCACACATACGTTGCGAAGAAATCCGCTCCGCTTCGCTCGTTTGACGGGAGAGCCTCGGAAGGCCTTACGAAACCCCTTGTCGTCGAGGCTCAACAGTCTCTCGGCCAACTCCACTAGCGACGGCCCTTCCAATCCATCCCTCGCCCGATAGGCATCCTCACCTGCCGGTTGGGCGAACCGCTCGTTCCAAGGGCAGACCTCCTGGCAGATGTCGCACCCGTAGACGCGGTTCCCCATGAGAGCCCGTAGCTCCGAGGGAATAGGGCCCCGGTGCTCGATGGTCAGGTAGGAGATGCACCGCGGGGCGTCCATCACCGGCGCCCCAGAAGCGTCCCTCCCCAGCAACGCTCCGGTGGGGCAAGCGTCCAAACAACTCCGGCACGTCCCGCAGTGGTCCTCCTCGAACGGAGCGTCGGCATCGAGCTCCAAGTCCAAGAGCAGCAACCCTAGAAAGAAGTAGGAACCCTGCTTCGGATGGATCAACATGGTGTTCTTTCCGAACCAGCCCATGCCCGCGCGCAGGGCCATCTCTCGCTCCAGAATGGGGCCGGTATCCACGTAGACCCTACCCTCTACCGGACTCTCCACGGAGGCCTCGATCCACCGGTGGAGCTCAAGGAGCCGGTCCTTGATGACGCCGTGGTAGTCCTGTCCACGTGCGTAGCAGGCAATCACGCCCCTCGCCGGATCAGCGGGTACGCCCGGGGGGTCCTCCTGGAAGTATTCGTGAGCGACCACGACCGCCGAACGGACCGACGGCAACGTCCCACGGAGATCGGCGCGGCGAGCGATGGCGTCCTCACGGGCGAGATACGCCATCTCTCCGTGCCTCCCGTCCTCCACCCATGTCCGATAGAGGTCCAGATGATCGCTGGGTTCGACCGTGGCCACGCCCACCAAGGTGAAGCCCAGCCCCCGGGCCTGCTCCTTGAGGCGGGCGGTCAGCGTCAAACCCTGTATTCGCGCCCCTTCCATTCGACGTGGCCTCCCCGAATCCAACTCCTTAGGAAGATGTAGTTCACCACGCCTGCCGCCAATGGATAGAACAGGCCGGTCCAGAGAGGCGCCTGGAGACGCCAAGCGGCCAGACTCCACATAAGGACGCTGAATCCGGTGATCGACATCGACCATATCCACCACGTGGTCGGTGCTCCTCCCGCGAAGGACAGGAGCAGGGCCACGGGAGGAGCGATCCAGATCGTT
The DNA here is from genome assembly GCA_963583605.1 of Gemmatimonadales bacterium UBA6960. Lineage (GTDB taxonomy): Bacteria > Gemmatimonadota > Gemmatimonadetes > Longimicrobiales > Gaopeijiaceae > UBA822. The sequence continues at coordinate 10,493 of CAUZVZ010000018.1, read as the reverse complement.
ACGCTGACCAGGATCGCTGTCGGCAGGGCGATCGGAGCGGCCCAGGACGGGACCGCTTGGCGAGCCGCCAAGGACAGGTTCTTCGACCAGCCCTCGATCAACTCGCCGAGCGACCGGTACATACGGGTGGCGAAAACGGCCTCAGCCCCACGGACTGCGAGCCGCTTTCCGGATCGGCAGAGGATCTGCGCAAGTCGCTGATCCTCGACGATGTCCCCCTTCACGGCTTCGTGGCCGCCAATCTCATTGTAAGCGCCACGGTCGAAGAGGATGAACTGCCCGTTGGCGATCGCGTCGCGCCAACGCTCCGGAGGGCGGGGCCTCCCCGGGTTCGGAAAGCGAAAAACGATCGCAGCCATCATGTGAGTCTGGACCAACCGCTCCCAGAACGTTCCCATGATTTGCCGGCCCAGCAACGTGAGGGCATCACCCTGGTCCTCAGCCATTCCGGCCACGGCGCATCCCAGCAGCTCAGGGGCATGGACGGTGTCGGCGTCGGTGAAGAGCAGCAGATCGCCCACCGCGACCTGAGCCCCCTGAGCGCAGGCCCAGGGCTTACCCATCCACCCATCGGGAAGCTCCAGACCTTCGACCACCAAGACTCCCCGAGCGCGATTAGGCGGAATCGCCCGCGCCAGAGCCAGGGTTGAGTCGTCGCTCCGGTCGTCCACTACGATCACCTCGAACTCCGGATAGTCCGATCCACAGATCGACTCGACACAAGATTGGATGCTTCTCTCTTCGTTCCGGGCTGGAACGATGACGCTCACCAGTCGGACCATCCTCTCACTCACGCCCACCTCCGGTAGTGGCCGTGGAAGCCTGACTTTGATCAGCAGATAGAGTGTGAGGGCGATCCAGGGTGCAAATGCGACGAGCGGCGGCATGGGAGTTGATCCGCGTTCCGGCTTCTGGGCTCAGCCGCCGGTAACGGGCCCGCCTATAGAACCGGGCGGCTGACCCGGACGGTGACCCGCTTGTCCGTAAAGAGACCCCCGTCGTCGGCTCTGCCCTGGAGCACGTACGTGCCGGGCTCGTGGAAAGTCACCTCCGTGACCCAACGCCCGTCCTCAGGTAACTCCGGCGGCACCCAGAAAGAGGCCCAAGGGGAGTTCGAGTAGGGGCGTGTGTCTTCCCAGGGCGCGATCTGGGCAGGAGTGAAGCTCACGTCGCCACCAGCAGGTCCGCGATAGACGAACCAAGTCAGGTGGAGTCCCAAGACCTTCTGCACGGTGATTCGTGAGGGAGTTCGCATAGCCGCGACAAGATTCAGCGTCCCGTCATCTTTAACGGGCAATCGCGACCGTGAGCTCCGGGTGGGAAGACCGTCGTCGGTGACGTAGGCCGACAGGGTCACCGCCTGACCCACTCGAGCGTCGATGAGCGAGTCCATCTCCAATTCGACGACCGGGGGCTCGTGTGCCCGAAGCTCCGGATCGCTGCTGCCCGGTCCCAGCGTCCCCGTCTCCGACATGATAACCATGTTGTCGACGAAGTAGTCGGGCTTCAACGAGCCGTAGGCTTTCCTTTCGACTCCGTTGGTTCGGAGGGTCCAAGTCAACTCTTTTTCACCAAAGTCGGACGGCACTCGAACCTTGAACACAAACCGGTTGCGGCGTGGAAGGAAGTGCGTGGGTTGCCCCCGATCATCCGTCCCCGGCGAAAAATTGTTGTCGTCGCCTACGGGAAGGTCCGGCTCCGCCTCCCAATTCCGGTTCATATAGCCGAAGAGGAGGCTGAACGAGCCATCCGGGTTGCGCCCCCATCCCTCGAAGGCCGGAGAGATGGACTGGCCACTCGCATAAGTAAGGCCCTGGGCTGTAAGCGCGTGGGCGCCCGTCACCACGGCCAGAACGCCAAAGACGAATCCGACACCAACGGTTCTGTTCAGCCGCGAAAAACAACGTGCCACCATTTTATCTACCTGTCCGTCCACATGGTCATCACCTAGCGGGTCGGCGTCTCGACCCTACGGTCGTTCTTGGTCCCACCGTCAGTTCGGCTGCGTGCCCGACGCATCATCCGTGACCTTCGCGGGCGGCGTAGGCACGGTCGCCAAGCAAAGCGGGCATCCGATCACGTAGTCGTTCTTGGTCAGGTTGAGCTTCTCCACCCGCTCGGCCATCTCCTCTACGAACTGCTCGTCGGTGAGACCCACGCGCTCGCCCAGATCGATGAACATATTGGCCACCGACCGATTACCCGATCCCTGCCAGTTTCTCGGGTCCGGGATGTTCTGGTTGGTCTCGGTGTTGTTCATGTAACCGGTGATGTGGAGGATCGTGCCCTTGGGAAGCAGGGGCTGATGGTCGCCCGCGAAAACGTAAGTGCGGACCCAGTTATGGTCGTAGCCGACACACGACAGAGTCTCCGCCTTGAAGCCCCAGATGGCCTCCAGACACATCCGTTCGCCCGGAGCGTGCAGGTGTGGCTCGAAGCTGATGATCTTGGTGTGCCGCTGCGTCACGGTGTAGGCGTCGAGCCGCTGTCCGGACTCGTTGGCCTCGATGTCGATGTCCGAGCCGTTGGCGAGAGAGGTGATGCCACCCCGGTACTTCGGCTCGTATCCGATCGGGTGCAGCTCAAAGGCGATCTCCAGACGCGCCCTGGTATCCCGACCGTTGGAGTGGAGGTGGATCGATTCGGATGCGACCTCCGAACCCGCCCTCAACAGCCGACCTGCGTCTTGATCGAAGATGTCGGGGTTCCGGCCGACCTCGTGTACGGGCCAGGAAGTGATCCGCCGGGTGTCCGGCACCTGCGTTCTCCAGATCATGTGGTGGACGATGTACCTTCTGCCCACCGTCTCTCGGCCATCGTCTTGATTGCTTTTCACATCATTGACTTCGCGCACCTGCACGGCCGCGACGTACCGGTCCTCTTCCAAACCGAGCGAGATGCTCTCTATCTCCCCCCACCAGTCTGCATCCGAGCCCCTCACCAGGATCTCTTCGGAACTCACGACCAGATCGGGCCGGATGGTCCACTCGCCGCTGTCGTCGAACTCCCTGGCCGGGGGAAGGTCCGCCGGATCACCTTCGGGCGCGCCGTTGTCCGCCCAAGCGGCGATCATCGCCAACTCCTCATCGCTGAGGGACGTATCTTGCTTGTACTCTTGGATGCCGATGTTCTTTTCGACGTACCAGGGCGGCATGGCACCCATTCGATCACGGATCGCCGTACGCTCCCTGATTCTCCGGGAAAACCGCCGCGCCTCTTGGTACGTGACGAGAGACATGGGAGCGACACCTACCGGGTTGTGGCAATTCTGGCAGCTCCGCTGCAGGATCGGCGCGATGTGCCTGCTGAAGGTCACGTCTTCCGGATCGAAAGTGACATCGGAGGTGGAGGCGAAGTCCTGCGCCCCGAGCGCAAATGGCACCATCAGGAGGAGGGCGGCCGGGATAATCAGAATCCGACCCATCGTGTCCTTCCATCCGACCATCCGAAATTCATTCCGTAACGCATCGCTTTCACCCCGATCGCGGGAAACAACTGTGTACGACAAGAGAATCTAGACGACAAGAAAAGACTCCGCGTCGACATTGACAATAGTTGAAGGGCCCTGAGTTCGTCAAAACTGGAGAGAGGACGTTCCGGGAGGGGGTGAAGGGGGGCGGGGGGCGGGAGGAGAAGGGCAGTCGCGGGGTTTCCTGGAAGAACGAACGGCAGGCCGAGCTGTTGCCCGACCTGCCGTTGACCCCAATACCGCCTTCCGGAGGACTACACCTCGTCCGTGTCGTCTCCGTCCTTGTCCTCATCCTCGAAGGCATCGATGGAGTTCTTGCGTTTTGCAGCGGCGCCGTGATGGTGTGAACTCCGGGGGCCCCCAGCACGACCCCCTGAACGGCGTCCGTACCGCTCACCACGCTGAGCTCAAAGTCACCCGCAGGGAAGCTGTTGCGTGTCGCTTCGTAGTCGCCTGCGGTCCCGGCTTCTAGAAGCGTGACCACGCCCAACGCAGTGTTGGTTATGGTGACCGAAGCTCGGGAGACGGGATTACTCAGCGCGTCCCGTACCTCGACGAGGAAGTCCGTAACGAAGCCGCCCGGCACGCCCGAAGCATCGACGTCCGCTTTGACTAGGAGGGTCGAACTACCGATCCCCCCGCTGGTTGCGGTCGGCGGCGGGGCCGGTGCTGTCACCGCAGCCGGCTAGAAGCAGCGCGGTTGCTGCGCCGATTCCGGGTAGTATCGTAATCTTCATGATGTGATCTCCTCTTATTCCTGGCTCTCGTTCAAGTGCACGATTGCTTAATCTCTCCCGTGGATGACGCAAGACAGGGACCAGGCCAGGGAACCGGGGCCAGCCAAAGGAAGGGTGTGCCTGGAGTGGCCCTCTAATGCGAGGAAAGCCGTTGGATCGGCCTGGCGCGAGGTGTTTTACAAGGGAGCAAATTCCTTTTGGTGGGAACTTTTTACCCAGCCGGGGCCACAATTTGCCGCCGTTTGGCAGGGTAACCGCCCGTCACGGTGTAGGGCCTTGCTTGTGGGCCCTGGCGGGGCGCGCCGGGACTGTCGGCCTCGGCCTCCTCTGCGCAGAGGATGGGTGCCGTTCTGGAGTGAGACGGTGCGGCACGCGGAACGGATTGGTCTGTGCGTCGGCCTGCTGTCTATCGCGCCCCATGGTCGCCTTCAGATCAGCCAGCCGATAACGTCCCTCTCAGGACGAAGACGGAGACGGAGATCACCGAGCCGCTCAACACGGACGCGAGGTCCAGGAGGGCCAACCATTCCGGCGGGTTGGATGCCCCGGGGGGGCCGAGACGACCGGGTAGATCCGGGCGTCCCCGCCTACGACCACGAGCCAGACCATGACCAGCTTGCCTGGGTGCCCGTTTCGGAAGGCCCTGTCAGTGGTCATGGAACTTTCGTACGTATACTCATAATGCAAAGACACGTACGCTTCTTCGGATGAACTTTGAGTACCACAAGTGCTAGTTGCGGACATGGCAGGTCGGACGCTGAAGACCGCGATCCTAAACGAAGTAGATCCCAGTTCGTGGGGGTGCGCTAGGCTCCACCCCTCGGACGAGACCGGTGGAGCGCTACTCCCGCTTCCTCTCCCAGCGCTCCCCGTCCCGGGTTCGGTACTTCTCCATCACGCCGTCGAACGCCCGGTCGAGGTCGATCCCCTGCTCGTTGGCCATGCAAAGGATGACGAACAACACGTCGGCCAACTCCTCCGCCATCTCCTGCTCGCCCTCGTCTAGCTTCTTGGGCTTGGTGCCGAAGCGATGGTTCACCAAGCGCGCCAGTTCCCCCACCTCCTCCACGAGCCGTGCCAAGTTGGCCAGCGGCGGCCAGTAGCCCTCCTCGAACTGGGAGATCCACTCCTCCACCCGGGTTTGGGCGTCCATCAATCCCTGATGCGGAGGCCCAACCTCACCGGGAGCCCCAGCATCCGTCATGGGACCAGCACCAGCTTTCCGAACACCTCACCGGCCTCCAGCAGTTCGTGCGCACGTCGGGCTTCGTCGAGCGGCAGAACCTCCTGGATGACGGGCACGAGCCGGCCCTCAAACACCAGCGTCATAACACGGCGAAAATCCTCTGGCGCTCCCATCGTACTCCCGAGGATGGAGAGTTGCTTCCAAAAAATCGCCCGAACGTCACTCGTGACCGCCGGCCCAGCGGTACCACCGTAGGAGACGATGCGTCCACCGACCGCGAGAGACCGGAGGCACCCCTCCCACAGTGGCTCCCCGACTGAGTCCACGATCAGGTCGACCCCACGTTTAGCAGTGGCGCGCCACACTTCCCTCGAGAAGTCGACCTCGAGACGATCGTACACGACGTCAGCGCCCAGCGCTTCCACCCGCTCCACGTTGGCGGGACCGCTGGTCAGCGCGTACACGCGGGCGCCGGACAGTTTGGCGATCTGGATCGCCGCCGTGGATACACCCCCGGACGCCCCGGTCACCAAAACCGTCTCCCCGGGCTTCAGATCACCCCGCCCGAACAAGGCACGCCATGCGGTCACAAACGTGAGGCCCGCCGCAGCCGCAGTCTCGAAGGAGACGGCATCCGGGATCTCGAGTAGGTTGCCGACGGGGGCGATGAAGTACTCGGCCAACCCACCCTGGGTATGTTCGCCGAGCACGCTGAAGGGTTTGTCTTCGATCGAGGGCCCCCGGCTAGAGCCCTGGTACCACTCGTAGTTCAAGGACGGATCGACGACTACCCGTGTGCCGATCGGCACTCCCCCCGCGCCCTCCTCCACCCCCATCCCCAGCGCGTCCACCACACCCGCGACGTCCGACCCCCCGATGTGTGGCATGGGGATCTCGAAGGGCAGGCCTCGGCGTGCCCAGAGATCCAAGTGATTGAGGGAGGTGGCCCGCACGGCGATCCGTACCTCGCCGGGTCCGGGCTCCGGCGCCTCGACCTCCGCGATCTGGATCACCTCTGGTCCACCATTTTCGGAAAAGATGGCCGCTCTCATTCTGGCTCCGTGGCATAAGACGACGGGGGCGGGGGCGAACAGTACCGTCACGGCGGTCGACCCAGCAAGCGTCGGGCAGCAAGCTCCCAATGGGCGTGGAGGCTGTGCTGCTCCCCACCTCTGTCTTATCGTTGATCACCACCTCGCCACCCCCCATCAAGAACGCAGGAGCCTGTCTGAGTAGCATGGAGGATCGAGAGACCGCGCCAGAGGCGTCCACGCCAGAGGGCGGCGGCCCTGAGGAATCCGATTCGCCGGGCACCGCCGACGGGACACTGGGCGGATATCTGGAAGTCCATGAGCGCCCCCCTGGCTTTACGGGCCTGGACGAACAGCCGTACACGGTGTCTGTCGAGATCGAATCCGTAGACAACCTCGCCGCTCCCTACGTGGCTTACCTGGTCTTTCCACGATGGGCGGAGACGGGCCTGGGCATCGTGGGTCACGTGGAGACGCCCGTTCTGTGCGAGGGGAGGAGCCGGGACGAGGTTCAGCACCGAGTCCATGTGCTCCCCCTGGCCGACGTCAAGCGCCTTTTAGACAAGGCCATTCAGCGTAAGGATGGGGGCGACTAAACGATGAGCACGGCCACGTCCGCGTTCCTCCGGATCACTGAGATCTTTCACTCAATCCAGGGCGAATCCAGTTGGTCGGGGCTGCCATGCACGTTCGTGCGGCTGACCGGATGCCCTCTCCGATGCGTGTGGTGCGATACGGAGTACGCCTTCCATGGAGGCACACCCCGAACCCTTGAGGAGATCGTTGAAGAAGTGCGATCGATCGGGACCTCCTTGGTCGAGATCACCGGAGGAGAGCCTCTGGCGCACCCGAATGCCTTCGTACTCGCCAAGCGTCTGCTCGACGAGGGGTTCACGGTCCTCGTGGAGACCTCCGGGGCGTTCGACGTGGCCCCGCTCGACCCCCGCGCACACCGGATCATGGATCTCAAGTGTCCGGGGAGCGGGGAGAGCGACAAGAATCTTTGGGAGAACCTGGACCACCTGACGAGCAGGGACGAAGTGAAGTTCGTGGTGCTCGACCGGGCGGACTACGAGTGGGCGAGAGACACGATCCGGGAGCGTGGCCTCGACCGCCACTTGGAGGAAGGCACGCTCGGCGATCTCCTCATGTCACCGGTATGGGACGCATGCGATCTCCTTGATCTGGCCGACTGGGTCCTCGAAGACCGACTTCCCGTCCGAATCCAGACGCAGCTTCACAAACATATCTGGGAGCCGAACGCCCGGGGCGTTTGAGTGGAAATTCCAGACGCTCGGCTGCGTGAACTCGTGGACCGCCTCTCCGGCCGTCCCGAGCACGGGAAGGAGCCCGAAGCACGTGACAGTCACACGGAGGCAGCCGTTTCGCTGATCCTTCGGGCATCGGCCGAACTCGAAGTTCTCCTGATCAAACGCGCCGAGTCGGAGCGGGACCCCTGGTCGGGACACGTCGCGCTCCCGGGTGGACGCAAGGACCCAGAAGACGCGAATCTCACGCGAACCGCGATCCGGGAAACCGCCGAGGAGACGGGCGTGGATCTCTCCAACTCAGGGTGGCGGCTCGGCCGTCTCGCGCAGGTCACACCGAGCCACCCGAACTTGCCACCGATTACGATCACCCCGTACGTGTTCGGCGTTCCACGAGTGATCGACACACACGCAAATTCGGCAGAGGTCGATCGGGTGCTCTGGGCGGCACTCCCGGTCCTGCTAGATCCGAAAACCCTGGGGACCACCACCATCGTTCTGCCGGAGGGCCCAGCGGATTTCCCTTGCTATTGGGTCGACGGCCACGCGATATGGGGCCTCACCTTCCGGATCCTCTCGGAATTCGGTAAAGTCGCATACGGACTCTGACCCGTCGGGCCGAACGGCCTAGGGGCTCGATCCGACTATCTACCGAGGCCGACTGCTAATCCTCGTCGTCTGGTCGCCTACTCCACCCACTCAGCGATGAAGACGTTGGTCTCGCCCTCCTGAGCCTGACCCCGGTTCGAACCCCAAACCAGATAGCGACCATCCGGACTGAACACGGGAAACCCGTCGAATCCGTCCAGGTACGTGATTCGCTCCTGTCCCGACCCATCCTCGTTGATCAAGTAGAGATCGAAGTCCCGCCCCGTGGGATCGTCCATGTTCGACGCGAAGATGATTTTCTCCCCGGAGGGGTGCCAAAACGGGCCGAAGTTCGCGGTGCCGTTGTGCGTCACCTCGGTCTGATTCGACCCGTCGGCATTCATCACGAAGATCTCGAGTTCACTCGGACGAATCAGCCCATCAACGAGAAGAGACGTGTAGTCCTCGATCTCCTCGGGAGTGGTGGGGCGATGGGCTCGGTACACGATCTTGGACCCGTCCGGAGAGTAGAAGGGCCCCCCGTCGTAGCCCATGGTGTCCGTGAGACGCAGGACATCGGAGCCATCCGGCGCCATCGAGTAGATATCGAGCTCGCCATCCCGCATGGATGTGAACACGATGCGATCACCCACCGGAGAAAACGTAGCCTCCGCGTCGTAGCCGAACGTGTTCGTCAATTGCTGGAGGTTGGAGCCATCCGCATCCGCAACGAAGATGTCGAAGCTCGGGTACACCGCCCACACGTATCCGCGAGAGAAATCAGGGACGGCCGGGCAGGCCGTGTCGAAGTGGTGCGTCGAGGAGTAGAGGATCTTGTCGCCCCCTGGGTAATAATAGGAGCAAGTGGTTCGCCCCTGACCGGTGCTCACCATCTCGACATCGCCTCCGTCGAGCGACATGGTGTAGATTTGGTCGCACCCGCCGGCTCTGGGCGTGGATTGGAAGATCAGCTTGGTGCCGTCGAAGGAGAAATAGGCTTCCGCGTTCTCTCCCTCGAAGGTGAGTTGGCGTATGTTCCGGAGATGGACCTCCTGGGCCGCAGCAGCGATCTGGGCCGCAGGAGCGATGCGGGATCGATTCGCGGTATCGGCCCCGGTGGTGGCGAACAGGAGAAGGCCCATGACCGTAGCGGCCGCTCCCGGCTTGATGAATGAGAACATTCAGAGTCTCCAGAGGATGATCGATGTCTAAACTATCGATGCCCAACGTACTGACCGTCTTCGTGGCGCTCACAGCCGGGTCCGCCCTCGCGAGCCCCGCAGGTCGTTTGTTCGCCCAGGAGGTCCTCGACTGTCCAGACGTCGATGACATCACAGAGGGCATGGAACCGGCCCTCGCGCACGTCCGTTACCTGGCCGACGACGCGCTAGAGGGCCGTGGAGCAGGAACAAGCGGAGCACGCTGCGCAGCACAGTACATCGCCGACCAGTTCGAGGCCATCGGCCTCGAAGGCGCCGGACCGAACGGAGCCTACTTCCAGCCCTTTCCTATCCGCGCGGGCGCCGCCCTCGGCGCCGGAAGCACACTCCGGACCCCGCAAACCACCTACACCTTCGCCGAAGACTGGATCCCGTTCGGGTACTCCGCGTCCGCTGCCATCACCGGCACGTTGTTGTACGGAGGAGACGGGATCAACCGCCCTCAGTCCCGGAACAACGAATATCCGACGCTCGACCTTACGGGCCGCATCGTCGTCGTTGAGGACGGCGACCTGACGTCTCCGTCGAGCCAGGCACTCCAGACGGACGCCCACTTCAAGGCAACGGTCGCGGCGGGTCGAAACGCAGGCGGGATGATTATCCTCCTCAGAGACGGCCGAGGGCTTCCGGACCTGACTGGAGAGACGAGGGCGGCCCTGCGCATCCCGGTGGCGGCCGCTCGCGGCGAGGCAGCCGACCGCATCCGTCAGGCAGCGCGAGGCGGCGACCGCGCTTTCCTCGCGGCCTCCGTCCAACCACGGGCGGTGGAGGCTCGAAATGTCACGGCACTGCTCCCCGGGTCCGATCCCGTACTCGCGGACGAAGTCCTCATCATTGGAGCCCACTATGATCATCTCGGATTTGGAGGCGAGGGCTCGCTGGATCCCGACGCGTTCGGTGAGGTTCATAACGGCGCGGACGACAACGCGAGTGGAACGTCGGGTTTGATCGAGATCGCACGGCGCTTATCCGAGGGTGACCGTCGGCCTGCCCG
>CAUZVZ010000017.1:0-29917 GCA_963583605.1 Gemmatimonadales bacterium UBA6960 | reverse complement strand
ATAGTCGTAGCTACGGTTAGGAGCTCCAACAATGGGGATGGGGCCGTGCCACCCCAACCCTTCAACGTGCAGGGTCATGCCCATTCATGTTCGTGGGCACAGGGCGGTTGTGCCGTTGATCCTGCGTCTCTCCTCCTCGCCGTAGCGTTGCTACGCCTCGTCGTCGTTCCTTGTCTGAACCCGCACAAGCGCCATCTGCGCGACCCGCTGTACTTCTTCAACAGCCTTCTACCCGTCGGCGGTCGGTTCTCGCGGCCCGGTCTCCTCGACACCGGTTTCCTCATCACTGAGTTCCTCGGCAGCGGGTTTCTCGGCAGCGATGGCGTGGGCGCTCGCCCCGGCATCGGCTTGCTCCCAGGCATTGGCCGCCTCGAGCCTCGGCTTCTCAGCCGGGACCTCATCGGAGCCGACCTCCTCGACCGCCAACTCATCCGCAGGGCTATCGTCGGAAGCGACACTCTCGACTGGCGGTTCCTCGGCGGGAATATCCTCGAAGATGAGGCCCCCCAACGCCAGCGCCCCGGCAGGCGCCTCGTCCGTGTCGGCCTCCTCTTGGGCAACCTCAGAGGCCGACGCTTCTTCAAGCGCCTTGGCTTCTGAGACCGCAGCCCGCTCCGCGTCTCTCAGATCCGTCGACTCCTTGAGAGCTTGCCCGATCCTTTCTCCCTCTTCCCGAGCGAGAGCGAGTCCCTCAGCGGATTCAGGCGTCAAGATCACTCCACAGCCCTCGCACCGGAACATCTCATCGGTGTGGCGTATCTGGTTTCTAACCTGGAGCGGGACCATGTTGTAGCAGTTGCCGCACGCGCCATCCTGAGTGAGTTCCGCGACGGCCACTTCTCTGGCTCCGGCCATGATACTGTCGTAGATCCGACGCTCGTCTGGATCGATTCCGGCCGCAAATGCGTCTCGGTCGGCCTGAAGCGTCTCGAGCTTGCCTTCAGATTCCGCTTGCTCTTTAACCAACTCCTTCCGGCGGGGCTCGACTTCGGCCAGAGCCTCACGGTACACGGCCTCCTGTTCCTCGTGCCGATCCTCCAAGCGTTTGATCTGGTCCAGGAGACTCAGCGCTTCCTGCTCTTCACTTTCGAGGGCTCGCCGGACCATCTCCAGTTCAGCATGCACCGCCGCCTCTTCGCGCACGTTCCGGACCGCCTCCATGCGTCCTTGAAGCTTGGCCCCCCGGACCCTCCGCTCTTCGATCGTCAGTTCGAGCCTGTTTTCCTCAAGCTTGATCTCCGTGAGTCGCTTTTCGAGAGCCTCGACTTCCTGCTCCAGCCGAAGCACAGGTGCATCGACTTCCTCCAGGAGGGGCTCGAAGCCCTCCGATGCCGACCGAACGGCGGCGATCTTCTGGTCCAACTGCTGGAGTTCCTTCAGGGGTGTTCGTGTCTGTGGTGTCATGAAACGCTCTTCGCTCGAATGGCCTCAAAGGGCTCTAAAGGTGATTGTCCTTCCGTGCTCTATGTGCGGCCGGCGACCAGTCCCTCCCCAATTCCCGCCGCTCTTTGCTGAGCCGAGCTTTTTCCCTGAGGAGTTGGGTCTCTTGCTGCTCGTCCAAGGTATTCTGTAGGAGATGGTCCACCGCGTCGAGCCTCTCCTGCATCAAAGTACTGAGAATCTTGTTCAACGATTCCTCGAAAACCCGATGCGCTCGGTTGAGTTCCGTCGGATCGGCCAGCAATTCTTCCAGCACGCGGGCGGCCTCCGGAGCCATCTTCTCCGGCGGATGCGTCAGGTCGTGATCCGCCAAAAGGGCCTCGAAGACAGCACGATACCTGACGTCCACAAAGTCGTGAGGACCGAGGCGCTCACCGACACGCTCGATCCAATCGCGGTCCTTGGTCATGAGAAGGAGCAACTCGCGCTCCGGCCCCATTTCGGGCACGAAGGCTGCAGGCGTGCGGCGGTGATCTTGCCGCCGGGTCACCCTTTGCGGCACGGGGCGGGGCGCGGACCGCACCAATTCGCCCTCCAGGGTGTCCCGCCGTACACCGGTTCGCTCTGAGACCTTCGCAATGTAGATATCGCGCAACGCGGGATCCTGCACAGCGCGAATGGTCGGAAGCAGCCGGTCGATGGCCGCACGTGTGTGTTCGATACTCCTGAAATGATCGTGCTCTTCGAGGATCTGTAGCTTCCGGTCGAGAACGTCCACGGCCCCATCGATGTGGCCTTGAAGCGCTTCGGCCCCCTCGGCGTGAACGATCGTGTCCGGATCCTCTCCCGGAGGGAGCGTAACGATGCATGGGTGCACGCCCCCGGCCAAAAGCAGATCCGCGACCCGGAACGACGCCTTGAGCCCGGCGCCGTCACTGTCGAACAGGAGGTGAGCCCTCGACGTATAGCGACCGAGAACGGCCACCTGGTCGGGAGTGACCGCCGTTCCGAGTGGAGCGACCACGTTCTCGAATCCCGCGGCCGCGAGGGACACGACGTCCATGTAGCCCTCCACTATGAGAGCCGTCTCCCGCCTGCGGATCGCATTCTTCGCCCAATTCAAACCGTAAAGGATTTCGCCTTTGTGATAGATCGGAGACTCAGGGGAGTTGACGTACTTGGGCGATCCCTCCCTTCCGGCACCCAGGACCCGGCCACCGAAACCCACCACCTTCCCGGAAAGACTCTCGATGGGAAAGATGAGCCGGTCGCGGAACCGGTCGTAGGCGTCCTTTTGTTTTTCGCTGCGCGTCACGAGGCCCACTTCGATCAGAACATCTTCCCCGATGCTGTGGTGCGAGGCCGCCTCGTGAAGCCCACGCCAGGCATCGGGAGCGTACCCGAGTCCGAAACGCTCGGCGGTCTCCCGGTCGATACCGCGTTCCTGCAAGTACGCGCTCGCCGGGCGGCCCACCTTCTCGTCCCACAGCGAATCCTGGAAGAACATGCGTGCAAAGGCATTGGCCTCGTAAAGGTGCTGAAACGGATCCTCACCGCTCTGGCCCCGGTTCACTTCTCTGATCTCTATGCCGGTGCTGGCCGCCACGTGCTTGACAGCATCCACGAAGCTGATACTGAGTCGCTTGATGAGGAACGCGAAGACGTCACCGGACTCCCCGCACCCGAAGCACTTGTAGAACCCTTTCGCTGGGACCACGTAGAAGCTCGGTGTCTTTTCGTCGTGGAATGGGCAGCAAGCCTTGTAGTCCTTCCCGGATCTCTTCAGAGGTACGATGTCGCCGATCACCTGAACGATGTCGGCCCGGGCGCGAACCTCCTCGACCTGATCGTCCGGGATCATCCTAGAAGGCTGTTGAAGGAGTACAGTGGGCCGCGTTGGGGATGCCACGGTCCCAGGCCCTGGGCGGAGCGACGACGCCATAGTCGTAGCTATGGCCAGGAGCTCCAACAACGGGGATGGGGCCGTGCCATCCCAACCCTTCAACTTGTAAGGTCATACCACTCTCCTTCGCGGGCACAGGGCGGTTGTGGGGTTGATCCTGCGTCTGTACTCCTTCAACAGCCTTCTAAGCTCGCCACCGTAACGCCCGCCCCACCCTCAGTGCGCTCGCCAACCCGGAACGCGGACACCCGACCATCGTCTTCGAGCAGTGTGGTCACCCGTGCTCGCACTGCGCCGGTCCCTTTGCCATGGATGATCCTCAGTTCCGTCAGTTCGCCAAGGATCGCCGCATCTATGGAACGCAACAACGCCTGGTCCACCTCGTCCACCCGGAGCCCGCGAAGGTCGACCTCCGTGTGGACCGGTCCGTCGGGAGCCTTCCACAAGACGGAACCCGCCGAAGTATCCTGGGCCCCTTCGCCTTGGTTCACCAACTCCAGATCCGCAACGTGCGCCTTCATGCGGATACCGGACGCGTCGATGACGACGCGGTCGTCTCGCACTTCCGCCACCACCCCTTTCAATCCTCCGTCGAGGAGCCGGACACGATCGCCCGGCGTGAAGGTCGCGGAGCCGGACCCCTTCCGGCCGCCAGGTCGGAGTTCTTTTTGACGGCGGGCCGCGTCCTCGACCCTTTGCCGGGAACTGCGCGCGGCGTTCTCCAGCTCCTTTGCGGACGACGCCTCCCGAACCTCGCGGATGGCCTCCTCGACCTCCTGTCGAGCCTCCATCAAGATGCGCCGCGCCTCCTCACGGGCTCGCCTCTCAGCTTCGCGCTCTGTATGGCGGAGGTCGGCTTCGCGGGCCTCTACCTCCGCGCGCAGGCCGGCGGTCTCCTCCCGCTCACGACTCAACGTGCCCACCAGTTCGAGGGCCTCCTTCTCCTTCTTTTCGAGCCGCGCGAGAAGATCCTCCATGGAGGCGTCACCCCCCTCCATGTGGGACTCCGCCCGCTCGAGAACGTGGGCGGGAAGTCCCAGGCGGTGGGCGGTGGCCAGACCATAGCTGCGCCCGGGCCTCCCCTTAACGAGTTCGTATGTGGGCTTCATCCCGTCGGGGTCGAACTGGAGGGCGGCGTTGACGACACCACTGCCCTCAGTGTCGAGCCGCTTCAAGGCCCCTAGGTGGGAAGTGACCACCGCGGTGGCGCCCCTCTGGGAGAGGTGCTCGATCAAAGCCTGTGAGAGTGCCGCGCCCTCAGCCGGATCGGTACCCGTTCCCATCTCATCGAGAAGAACCAGCGACCCCTTGCCGGCGCTCTCGACGACCTCCTTCCAAATCGTCAGGTGGGCGGAAAACGTCGAAAGATTTTCCATGATGGACTGCTCGTCTCCGATATCGGCGAAGATCGAGTCGAAGATCGGAAGTCGGGTGCCCTCCTCGACCGGCGGGACGACGCCACTCTGAGTCAGGGACGCGATCAGCCCCACGGCCTTCAGGAACACACTCTTGCCGCCCGTATTGGGGCCGGAAACGACCACGATGCGCTCACCGGACTCCAAGCTCAAGTCGAACGGCACGACGGGGTCATCGGAATTCGCCAGTAGCAGTGGATGGCGGCCCCGAACGATCATCCAGCCCTCCGACTCGCCCGAGAGCGCGGGGCGGCAAGCCCCCCATTCGCTGGCAGCCTGAGCCCGAGCCGCGAGTGAGTCGAATTCGACCAGCGCTTCCCAGCTCGCCGTCAGTGACGGATGCAGGGGTCGTAGCGTCTGTGTAATCTCTGAAAGGACGCGATGGATCTCCCTCGTTTCCTCCCGCTCCAGCGCCCGCAACTCGTTCGTGAGCTCGATGGCCATGGGCGGCTCTACGAAGAGGGTCCCACCCGTATGGGATTCATCATGAACGATTCCACCCACGTCTCTCTTTCCCTCTCTGCGAACGGGCACGACGTAGCGTCCGTCGCGAACGCCGACGGACGCATCCGCGACCCTGACCCGCTCGGGCAGATTCGCGACGAACGCCTCAAGCTTCCGCACGATCTTGTTCCGCGAGCCGCGAAGTTGCTTGCGAATTCGCCTGATATCGGGGCTGGCGGTGTCCAGAATTTCTCCCGAATCATCCGTGGTTTTCGCGATGCGGGTCTTGAGATTCGGGTCTGTATGCAGCCTGGCTCGGATAAATGCGAGAGCCTCGAAAGACTCAGCATCCAGCGCCTCAGTCAACTGACCTCCGGAGACGAGCGAAACACCTACGGCGTACAGCTCTACCCCATCCAACACGCTTCCCTCGATCGCCAGGCGCTCGAAAAGCGGCAAACAATCAGGGATCTCGAGGGGCGACCAAGTTGAGCTCGCCTTCAGAAAGGCTTCCGTCTCCGATACTCGGGTGAGCTCACGCTCCACCCAGTCGCGATCCACATGCGGCCGTAGAGAGAGGACGGCCGCGCGTCCAGCCTCAGACGTGGCGTGCCCCGCCACCTGTTCAAGGGCTCCATGGAAGCCCAGAACGGTGAGGGCGTGCCCGTTCATCCCACGGAGGCGCGGGAGAACCGTTTTAGAATCACGCGAGTTCTTCCCGGACGATGCGGTTCGCTTCCTTTCCATCGAAGCGTCCCCGAATCTCAGGCATGATTCGGCCCATCACTGCACCTATTTCGGTGGCGCCGGAATCGATCGCCTCGCGGACGATGGCCTGCACGTCGGACTCAGACAGCGCCGGGGGTAAGTAGGCCTGGAGTATGGCGGCCTCCTCAGATTCCTTGTCGGCCAATTCAGGGCGTCCGGCGTCCCTCATTTGCTCCGCCGCGTCACGTCGCTGCTTGATCGCCTTGGCGACGACGACCAGAATCCCCTCGTCATCCAACTCCTCTCCGACCTCGATTTCCCGATTACGAACCTCTGAAAGCAGGGTCGTGAGGACTACGGTGCCCAACCGATTTCGCGCCTTGCGAACCAAGATGAGGTCCTCTCGGAGCCTCGTCTTCAGATCTTCCGACATGGGGTGAAAGCTACCCGTGAGCTACGGGAGGGTCAACGCGAAGAGAGAGGTCGCAGCGCCGGCGCAGTAACCGGCGGCGGCGCGCCCGCCGGCGGCGTAAATATCGTCTCATCCAGCCATGGAGCCGCGTTCACCCGATGGCTATTCTCAGAGCGTTTCGGGGGAGTCGACGCTGTTTCCCAAGCCCTGTAAGGGTGATCGGAAAAGGGGGAATCATGAAGACGATACCAGATTTTGCGCGGGAGATCCTGAATTGTTCTCCCACTCCGGCACTTCCGCTCCCGCGCCTCCTCGAGGCCATCGAAGAGGCGACCGCCGGCCAGGTCGTCAACGCTGAGCGGATTCTGGCGGAAATTCGGGCGCGTCCCGACCTGTTTCGTGTGCTCGACCCCATGATCGGCCCTTGGCGTCGTGCGACGGCCAAGCCAGACGAGGTCCCGCCGTGGAGCCCTGAGACGTGGGTTCTCTGCCTCGATCCCGACACCGGGACGAGCTCATCGGTATCGGCCCGGACGGCCGAGAGCCTTCGGTGCCTGGGAAGGAAGGGTTGATGAGAATTCGGCAACGGCCATGGCGCGTTGGCTCGTGCTGATCGCGCGGTGTGCCTCAGTCAGCCGACGGGCCGCGTGAACCACCCGGTGCGCCACTCTCCCTCGGCGTCGACGTCTTCGAGCCTGAAGCCTAGAAGAGCCGTGGATTGGGACATTCCAAGCCACTCTTCTTCCGTGATCCCGCTCAAGATCATCCACCCCCCCGGCCTCAGCGCACCGGCGAAGCTCTCCAGGAGCGGCACCAAGACCCCCGTCTGAATGTTGGCCAAAATGCCATCGAAGGGTCCCCGCCCATGAAGCCAGTCGGGGGTCACGGACGCTCCCTCGACACGGACGGACTCGGCGACCCCATTAATGGCCGCGTTCTCCCGAGCGGCTTCACAGGCATAGGGATCGATATCCACTGCCAGGACAAACCGCGCACCCAGGCGGGTAGCGGAAATCGCCAGAAT
The DNA here is from genome assembly GCA_963583605.1 of Gemmatimonadales bacterium UBA6960. GTDB lineage: Bacteria > Gemmatimonadota > Gemmatimonadetes > Longimicrobiales > Gaopeijiaceae > UBA822. Next base: position 22,631 of record CAUZVZ010000017.1, on the reverse strand, counting down.
GGCGGAACCGCAACCCGCATCGAGAAGCCTCTCGCCGGGGGACAGAGCCCGATCCATCAGCCTGAGAGCCCCCCGTGTGGTCTCATGCTCGGCGGTGCCGAACGCAATGCCGGGGTCGATGGTGACCACGACCGCGCCCTCGATAGCTTCGGCCTCACACCAGCTCGGGGTGACGACCAAACGGTCGGTGATCGCTCTCGGTCCCAGTCCCTGCCTCCACAAAACAGACCAATCTTCGTGGTCCTGCCAACTCCAAATCAGGTCGATGTGGTCGAGACCCGCGGCCTCCCGTAGCACGTCTTGAGCCCGCTGCACGAACGCCTCCGGGTCTGCAGGCGGGAGCACGTACGTGATCAAGCGACCGTCCGCCTCCTGCACTCCCCTCGCGCTGAGGCCAAAAAGGGGCTCGACCAGGAGTTCCGATACCGTGGGTGAGACCGAATCGACTGAGATGGCCAACCAGCGCTCGGGTGTGGCGTCGGAGGATTCCGAGGCGTCGATCACGCCTGGGTGAACGCCTCTTTGACCCGGGACCATATGCTCCTGCCGGAGTCTCCATCCAGTTTCTCGGGCGCTGGTTCCTCCAGGTCACGAAGCGTACGAATCGCTTCTTCCTGATCCGCCGTCAGTCGCTCCGGCGTCCACACCACGATTCGTACGAGTTGGTCTCCCTTACCGAGCCCATGGAGTTCTGGGAGCCCCAGCCCTCTGAGGCGCAAGACCTCTCCGCTCTGGATTCCCTTCGGAAGGGTCAATCTGACCGTCCCGTCCACGGTCGGGACCTCGGCCTCATCCCCCAAAGCCGCTTGGGAGAAGGTGATGGGCAACTCGTATCGCAGGTGCGCCCCATCGCGTTCAAATCGTGGGTCCTCCTCGACCTCGATCAGCACCAGGACGTCTCCGCGCGGACCACCCCTCGGTCCCATGTGCCCCTCACCACGCATGGTGATGAAGTTCTCGGACGTCACACCTGGCGGGATCTCCACCTGGATGGGCCGCTCAGAGCGGGACCGTCCCTCCCCGTGGCACGTGGGGCACGGCTCTTCGATGATGCGACCCTCACCCCGGCACGCGCGGCACGGCACCACGCTGATGAACTGCCCGAATACGGTTCGCTGTGCCTGCCGCACCTCCCCCGACCCCTGACACGTCGCGCACGGAGTCGGTGCCGCTCCGTCGGCACTCCCGCTTCCCGAACACCGTTCGCAGGTGTCCAGGATCGCCACCTTCAAGGTCTTGACCACGCCCGTGGCCACCTCCGGGAGGGTGATGCGCACCCTGACCTTGATGGCCTGGCCTTGAGTTGCCGATCGGGATCCGCCTCTCTGTTGCCTTCCGCCAAACAGGTCCTCGAAACCCCCGAAATCCCTCATGAAGACCTCGAGCGCGTCGGAGAAATCTAACCCCCCGAATCCGCCAGCCCCATCCGCACCACGCTTCAGCCCCTGCTCTCCGTACTGATCGTAGATCGAGCGCTTCTCAGAATCCCGGAGGACTTCGTAAGCCTCAGTCACCTGCTTGAACCGGTCGTCGTTCTCCTTGGAGTCCCGGTTCCGATCAGGATGGTACTTCAAGGCCAGCTTACGATACGCCTTCTTGATTTCGTCCGAGCTGGCGCCCTTTGAGATGCCCAGCAATTGATAGTAGTCGGCCATTAGCTTTGCGAGAATCCGTTTCTAGTGTGGTGTTCCAGAAGTGGGCTAGACACCGAGAACACTGTTGACCAGCGTCGACGTATAGTCGACGATCGCGATCACCTTGTCGTACGGCATCCGGGTGGGGCCGATCACGCCGATCACACCCTTGAGTCGTCCCACCCGGTACTCCGCTGTGACCAGCGTGAAGTGGGACAGGGCCTCCTGGGGGTTTTCGCTCCCGATGGTGATCTTTAGTCCGCCCCCGTGCTCCCGGTTCCCCAGAACGTCGGCGAGCAGAGACCTTTGTTCCGTCAGCTCGATGAGCCCTTTGAGGCGCTCTCCGGTGTTGAACTCCGGCTGGGACGCGAGGACGCTGGTCTGGCCGAGATGGACCTTGCCCTCTTGCAGCGGCGTCCAATCGAAGAGCTCAGAGCTGGACTGAACGAAGATATTCAAGAGCTCGTCGGCCCCGCCGCCTCCCATCCCCGTATCCCTCAGCCGGTCGGGAAGGGTCTGCCTGATCGCCTGGAGCGTCAGGCCCGCCAACCGCTCGTTGAGGACCTGCGTCACGCTCGTCAGAACGTCGGGCTGGACCTCCCCTGGTAGATCGACGTAAACCGTGTGGACAAACCCGCTCTTGATGGACATCACCATCAAGATTTTCGCGCTCGAGACCTGAATCAGCTCCAGTCGTTCGACGATCGCTTCCTCCAGACTCGGAGCGACCGCCACGCCCAACTCTCTCGAAAGGAGGCTCAGGGCCCGGATCGCACGCTGCACGAGTCTCTCGACCGCTGAGGATCCTCCGATCTCGATCTCCTGGACGAGGCGCTCACGCTCGACGTCCGTCAGCGGCTGCGGCCGCATGATCCGATCTACATAGAAGCGGTAGGCCTGGTCCGTCGGGATGCGTCCAGCGGAGGTGTGGCGATGGAAGAGATACCCCTTGGTCTCAAGGTCTCTCATCGTATTCCGCACGGTAGCCGGCGATACTCCGAGATTGAACTCCTTCGCCAGCGTCCGGCTCCCCGCCGGCTCCGCGGAATCCACGTACGTACGGATCACGGCCTCGAGCACGTGTCGCTCGCGCTCTGAGAGATCCTGACCGATCGTTTGGAGGTTATCCGGACTCATTCTTAAAAATATCAAGAAACGACGTTTCGCGCGCTGGAAGATCGAATTTCCGACGGCATCCAGTCAACGCCTTACCCCTAGATCTCCGCGTCCAGTTCGAGGATGAGGCGATCCATGACCAGCCATCCCTTGGGCGTCAGTCGCACCACATTTTCTTGCGCTACCGCCAGAGCGCTCTCCTCCCAGCGCGCCGTCCGGTCCCGGGCCGAAGAGGGCAGACCGTGCAAAGAAATCCCCCGCTTGGTTCTCAGCCCAAACCAGATCCGCTCGAGCCGGATTTCATTCACGCCGAGTTCCTCCTCCTCGTCCACCGGCGATCCAGGGCCCTCAGTGCCGTCCCGGTAGGCGTCCCAATCTCGCGTGTTCCATCTGCGGATCGGATGCCGGTAGCTGTGCGCTCCGTTTCCCAACCCGACGTACGGTTCCCCCGACCAATAGACTGAGTTGTGACGAGAGGCGCGTCCCGGCTGAGCGAAGTTGGAAACTTCATAAGCTTCGTATCCGGCTTCCGCAAGGCGATCTACGGCCAGAAGGTACTCCTCCTCGTACCGTCCCTCAGAGGGAAGCGTCTCACGACCTTCGGCCACCGCGCGACCCAAGGGCGTGGCGGGTTCCGCGCTCAGGCCGTACAGGCTCACATGATCGGGATCGAGAGAAAGTGTGTGCTCCAGGTCGCGCTCCAAGTCTCGCTCCAGATGACCCGGTAAGCCGAAGATCAGATCGACGCTGAGGTTGGTGAAGCCCACCGCACGCGCGACTTGGACCGCCGCCCGGGCTCCGTCTGCTCCGTGTAACCGTCCCATCCACTTGAGGGCTGACGCGTGAAAGCTCTGGATGCCAAGGCTGATGCGGTTGACGCCTGCGCGCTGCCAGGCGGTCGCCACGTCCCGTGTAAAGCTCTCCGGGTTCGCCTCAGCGGTCCACTCGAGGTCGTGGTGCCCGAGACGCTCCTCCCCGATTACGGTCGAGAGCCCGTCCATCGCCGGCGCGCCGAGAAGAGATGGCGTCCCCCCTCCGACGTACAGCGTGTCGAGCGTGTCGTCCAAGACGAACGCCCCCTCGCGTTCCAAGGCACCGACCTCCGCTCGCAAGGCGTCCAACCAACCACCGCAATCCGCCGACGCGACCTTCACCGCAAAATCACAGTAGTAGCACCGGCGGGTACAGAATGGGGCGTGCACATAGACGGATCGGATGGCGCCGGGTTCGGGAGGTGGATCGAGGATCCCGACCGCATCCAGGGCCAACGACTTCATCAGGACGCCCGCCGAAATCGCATCCCGGACTCCTGCACCACGAGTCCCGAAACCTGCAGGATCGTGAGCGCCGACAGGACACGGGCGGACTGCAGATCCGCGCCGGACGCGACGTCGTCGATCCTGAGGGACCGCTCGCTCAAAGCGAGCCAAACGCGACGCGCCTCATCATCGAGACCGGCCGGCACGGGTTGTCCGGCACCCTGGGACACAACGCAAACCCGGAATTCCGACGACGATCCGCAGACCAAGCTGAAGTCTCGCGCGAACTCCTCGGGCGACGTAATCACCTGTGCTCCTTGGCGGATCAATGTGTTGCATCCCTACTCTGAGGGGCATCGAGTGCGCCCGGTACCGCATACACGTCACGCCCCAGATCGAGGGTATGCTCGACCGTAATCAGGACGCCGCTCTTCTCAGCCGCTTCGACCACGACGACCGCGCCGCCCAGTGCGGCCAGAATCCTGTTCCTACGCGGAAAGTGATGGGGCCGAGCCGGTTCTCCCGGTAGGAACTCCGAAAGGAGCAGCCCCTCACGGACGACGCGCTCGCCGAGCCGACGATGGGAGGCCAGCTGGATCAAGTCGACTCCGGAGCTGAGCACCGCAATCGTATCTCCGCTGGCCTCCAAGGCACCGCGGTGCGACGCGCCGTCGATGCTGAACGCCAATCCACTCACGACGGTGATCCCTCGAATCGCCATCTGAGCCGCCAGAGCTTCGGCGGTTCTGCGTCCGTACGCTGTAGAACGGCGAGAACCGACGATGGTCACTGAGGGTCTCCGGAGTAGTTCGAGCCGCCCCCGCGCGAACAAGATAGGCGGCGGGTCGACGAGGTGACCCAGCCTCTGCGGGTATCGTCATCCGACCACAGGAGGATTGCGATCGCCGGCGTGCGGCACCGATCCAACCCATCGCGCACTCTGCTCTCGAGACCGGGGGATGCGAGCGCCTCGCTGCACCTCATTCCCGCTACGGCGTCCAGCTCCACCGGCCTGGCGGCCAGCGCTCGCCGGCCGGAGCCGAACCGGTTGAGGATCCGCCAAAGTGCCCGTGTGCCCACTCCAGGCACGCTTCTGGGCCTCAGGACCGACTGGATCTTACTGACTCGCTCCGATGAACCCAGGTTCACGGATTTTCCCAATCCTCGTCTTCCTCCCACGGATTTTCCCAACCCTCGTCCCCCTCGCGAGGATCCTCGTCCCCCACTCCGGCGGCTGCCTCTCGAACCGCCACCCACAGCGCCTCCAGAAGGTCTGAGAGACCCATCCGCGCCACCGATGACACGGTGTAGACCCCCCACCCCTCCGGAACATCCAACGCCGGAGGATCCTCTCCCGGCCCCAGGAGGTCGGCCTTGGTCAGCACCACGCAGTGTGGCCTGGTCCCCAACTGTTCCGAGTAGGAGGAGAGCTCTTCGCGAAGCTTCCGATAGACCTCACCGGGGTCAGGCGCGTCGACCGGGACGAACAGGGCCAGCGTGCGGGTCCGCTCGATATGGCGGAGGAACTGGAGGCCCAACCCCTTTCCCTCATGGGCACCTTCCACGATGCCCGGGATGTCCGCCACCGCGAAGCTGCGGAAATTAGGCAGCTCCACGATGCCCAGGTTCGGCGCCAGTGTCGTGAAGGGGTAGTCAGCTACCTTCGGCCGGGCCTTTGACACGGCCGCCAGAAAGGTCGACTTGCCCGAGTTGGGCTCCCCAACGAGCCCGACGTCGGCGATCAGCTTGAGCTCGACTTCCACGCGCCGCTCTTCGCCGGGCCGCCCAGGCTCCCACCGCAACGGTGTCTGATTCGTGGACGTCGTGAAGTGCACGTTCCCCCTTCCACCCCGACCTCCCTGGGCGACCACAATCTGGTCACCCGGCTCGAGCAATTCCCTGAGAACGACATCCGTATCCGCATCCTTGACCACGGTACCCGGTGGAACGTGAACCATCAGGTCGTCCCCGCTCTTGCCGGTCTTCTTATTACCGGAGCCATGAAGGCCTCGCTCCGCCTTGTGATGCTGCTGATAGCGGAGGTCGAGAAGAGTAGAGAGTTGCGGGTCGGCGACCATGATCACACTTCCACCGTTTCCGCCGTCCCCCCCCGCAGGGCCGCCGCGCGGCACGCCCTTCTCCCTCCGATACGCTTCGGAGCCCGCTCCCCCCGCCCCTCCGTAGACATTGATGACCACACGATCGACGAACATCACCCGACGTACCCTTTCGTGAAGGCTGTTGAATGAGTCCAGCGGGTCGCGTTGCAGATGCCACGGTCCCAGCTCCTAGGCGGAGCGACGACGCCATAGCATTCGCTACGGCTAGGAGCTCTAACAACGGAGATGGGGTCATGCCACCGCAACCCATCAACGTGTAAGATCATGCCCCTCATGGTGGTGGGCACACGGCGGTTGTGCGGTTGATCCTGCGTCTCTCCTCCTCGGAGTAGCTCTGCTACGCCTCGTCGTCGTTCCTTGTCTGAACGCGCACAAGCGCCATCTGCGCGACCCGCTGTACTCATTCGACAGCCTTCTTCACGGTCTCCCAAAGCGCCGCCGTAGCCCCGCGGGCCTCCTCATCGAGAAAGGGCTCCACCTCCGCCAGCGCCGTCTCCACATCCGCGGGAAGTGCGCCGACGTTGAGTGCGCCGCGAAGGTGGGAGTGAAGCTGCTTCGACGCACAGGTGACCGCGAGGGTGGCCACGATGCACAACTCTCGCATCACCAACGCCATGCCAGGCCTACCGAGAACCTTGCCGTACCCTTCCACCAACATCCACTGCTCCAAATCCGGGTGGAGCTCCCGCACGCTCTTCCGGAGTCGCTCATATTGACCCGCGTACACTGCGCCGCAAACGTCGCGACCCCGCTCTTCCCACAAAGGGTAGTCGAGCGCAGTCGGTCCCGACGAATCATGACCTGTCAAGCGGCGCCAGGCAGCCATACCGTTCAGTGATGCGGGGAAACCGAGGAAGAGATACGACTGAAGGAGCACTTCCTCCACCTCCGAATCCTCCGCGACTTCGCGGGCGTGAGAGAGGGCGTCGGCCAAGGCCACGTCATCGCCCGAAGCCAGAGCCCCGCTGATCCGGATCAAGGCACGGTCACCGTCCGTCATCCGTGCCTCCCCAATCGAAAATCCTCTCGGATAACCCCCACATCCTCGCTGAGAGTATTGGTGACACTGGGGGCGCGAAACGCATTCAACCGTTCATCTTCGATGCTATCGAGAACTCCCAGTCTATCGAGCACATGCAGGACTACTACCGGAGTGGCGCGCCCCCCACCGTCCTCGTCACTCTCGCCGAGGCCCGCTTCCGACAGGATCGACTGGGCCAAGGACTCGTGCTCCGGTTCACCATTGTGCGAGGAGCAACACAGCGCCAACTCCTCCGAAGTCAGACCGAACCGTTCGTCCCCCTTGTCGTCGACAAGGGGGACGGCTTGGAACGGTTTGGCCGCAGACCGATGAAAGACGACCCTCTCCGCGTCTCCCCCGCTGGCCGTAAGGCGCCCCTCAGAGTCCACGACCGCGACGTGCACTCAGTGAACGGACTCCACCAACCCTGCTCGCTCGACGACCACACCGCTCATGGCCGGCCTCGTCAGTGAACACTATCGGATGCGCCGGGGCATCCGAAGGGTGAGTTGGGTCAGTTCAGGCCTGAGGTGCTGGAAGCCGACGCGCCCACACCCGTCGCAGTCTGGAGCGATCCCGCGGCGGCGGCCAAACTGAAAAGGGCCTCTAGCGTATCCGTCTGCTTCAAGATTTCGATCGCGTCGTTGAGTTGCCTGTCGTTCTCTCGGTCGTGGAGGAACGCACGTTCCTCACCCCACGCCTGGAAAGCGATCTGATGCTCGAGTTGATACGTCACGAAGCGTACGGCAGTCACGAAGTCGGATTCGTCGAGCACCACCTCCTGCTCATCGACGAGAGTCCGATAGAACCGATCCAGATCCGCCTGAGGAAGAGAGAATCCGGCTTCGAGATCCGGGTGACCCTGTACGTATGAGACAGCGTAGTTGAACACGCCAGTGGCGAGTGCACCCGCCGCGCGGAAGAGGCGCCGGACCGCCGCCTGTTCACTTGTCGACAGAGTATCGGGCAGTACTACGAGATCGGGCGTGATGCCGCCGCCGCCATACAGCGTACGCCCGCCCAAGGACTCCACGGTCGGCCGGTCCGCGAGAGCCTCCTTGGGGACCGGGACCCGTTCTCCACCCAGGCCCAGCGCCGAGTTCTGGTCCGCGCCGTTCTGAGCCGGCTCATCGTGGACGATCTGAATGGACCGCCCCACTGGAGTGTACCAGCGCGCCGTGGTGAGCCTGAGGATGTTCCCGCCGCTGAGCCGGTACAGCGTCTGTACGGAGCCCTTTCCATAAGTCCGGTTCCCGACCACGAGGGCCCGATCGTGGTCCTGGAGCGCGCCGGCAACGATCTCAGACGCACTCGCGCTGCCCTCGTTCACGAGCAGGACCACCGGAAGCCCGGGAACCATCTCTGGACTCACCCCGCCGAAGTTTTGATTCTGCCCCAAGGCTCGCCCACGGGTCTCGAGGATCGGGTCCCCGTTGGCGAGGAACAGGTCGGCCACGCCCACACCCTCGTCGAGCAGCCCCCCGGGATTGCCCCGCAGGTCCAATATCAAAGAGGTCATACCCTGTGCTTGGAGACGCTCGATCGCACCGCGCACCTCACTCCTAGAGGTCTCACTGAAAACCTGGAGCGGGATGTACCCGACACCCTCGTCCACCATCGTGGCAAACGGAACGGAAAGAAGCTCGATCACCGCGCGGGTCAAAGTGAACGGAATCGGCTCGTCCACTCCCGGCCGATCGATCAACAGATTTACGTCGGTCCCGGGAGTCCCTCTCAACAGACTCGCTGCCTGGTCGGTCTCCCAATCCGCGGCCGACACGCCCTCCACCTCTACGACCCGGTCACCGGCTCGTATCCCGGCCCGCACAGCGGGTCCCCCCGGGATCGGCTTGATGACAGTCACCCACCCGTCGCGATTCAGGATTTCGAGGCCGACGCCTCCGTAGTCTGCGTCCGCCCCGCTCCGGAACCGGAAGCCATCCCACGTTTCACGGTCGATAAAGGACGTGTTGGCGTCATCCAACTCCTCGAGAATACCCTCGATCGCAGACCCGATCAGCCCGGAGCGGTCGACCTCATCGACGTACTGCTCCGTGACATGGTCCAGAACTTCCTCGAATAGCCTCGCTTGGAGATATACGTTGGCCTCCTGCTCGACTCCGCGCTGGAGAAACCAACCGCCGGAAATGAGGGCGACCGCAAGCACGATGGGCGGTCCCCAGGCCGAATGCGTACCCCTCATATCATTGTTTTCGGACATCGCTCAAATCCGTTTCGTCGGCCAACCGATTTCCTGCATCCATCAAGAGAACTAATCCTGACAGATGACGAAAGTTTCCGGCAGATCTCGGCGCAAGACATCGCGCACTCTCTCGTGAACTTCGAGCGGCGTTCCGAGAGCGTCCACCAGCCTAACGGTCTCGTCTTTAGCCGCTAGTTCACGATAGCCCCTCCCGACCGCTTCCAGAAAGCTTTCGCCCGAGCTTTCCAGGCGATCCTCGATCTTTCCGGCTGCCTTCTGCCGCGCTCTGCCCTCCTCTGCCGGTAAATCAAGCACGAGATAGACGTCGGGAGCCAATCCGCCGGTGGCGAATCGGTCCATCCGGCGAACCTCTTCGAGGTCGAGCCCTCGGCCGTACCCTTGATAGGCGTAAGTCGACAACGAAAAGCGGTCCGCGATCAAGAGCTCGCCCCGTTCGAGAACCGGAAGCGCCATCTCCCTCACGAACGCAGTGCGCGCGGCCAGATAGAGCAGGAGTTCGGTCTCAGGCGGGACGAACAGTTCAGGCCTGTCCTGAACCACATTCCGGATCGCCTCTCCCACCTCAGTGCCGCCAGGCTCCCGAGTGAGCGTGAATGGGATTCCGCAAGATTCCAGCCACTCGCCCAACATCTGAGCTTGAGTGCTCTTTCCTGCCCCCTCGACCCCCTCCAGCACCACGAACCGGCCCCAGTTCGACTCCCTGTCCGGTCGCTCCCTCACACCCCTGGCTCCGTCATGTCCGCTTGGCCTTACTCGTAATACTCGCGGCCCAAATGTGTGATCTGCTCCTCTCCGGCGAGCCAGCGAAGCGTGTTCTTCAGCTTCCAGTTCTGAATGAAGAGATCATGTTCCGGATAGAGACCCGGAGCGCACTGTGGACTCTTGAAGTAAAACGAAAGCCACTCTTGGATTCCCCCCAAGCCGGCACGACCCGCAAGGTCCATGAACAACGCCAGGTCGAGCACGATCGGGGCGGCGAGGATCGAGTCCTTGCACAAGAAATTGACCTTGATCTGCATTGGGTATCCCAGCCAGCCGAAGATGTCGATGTTATCCCAACCCTCCTTGTCGTCTCCACGTGGCGGGTAGTAGTTGATCCGGACCTTGTGGTAGATGTCCCCATAGAGGTCAGGGTAGAGTTCCGGTTGAAGAATGTGATCGATCACACCCAGCTTCGACTCTTCCTTGGTCTTGAAGCTCGCCGGATCATCCAACACGGCTCCGTCACGGTTGCCGAGAATGTTCGTGCTGAACCAACCCTTGATGCCCAACATGCGAGCCTTGAAGCCCGGTGCAAGAATGGTCTTTATGAGCGTCTGGCCGGTCTTGAAGTCCTTCCCCCCGATGGGAAGACCGTTCGCCTTGGCATAGTCTTCGAAGGCCGGGAAGTCCGCCGACAGATTGGGGGCTCCGTTCGCGTAAGGAATGCCCTCCATCAATGCTGCGTATGCGTAAAGCATGCTCGGCGCGATCGACGGATCATTCTGCTCCATTGCGGTCTCGAAGGTCTCCATGGTCTCATGGGTCGGTCCAGGCCGAAGGAAGATCTCGGTCGAGCCGCACCAGACCATGACCAGGCGATCGCAACCGTTGTCCGCCTTGAAGTTTCGGATGTCCTCGCGGAGGGCCTCAGCGATTTCCCGTTTGTTGGCCCCAGTCTTCTTGTTCGGACCGTCGAGACGAGTCACGTACTCCTTGTCGAACGCGGCCGGCATCGGGGTGATGGCCGACAGTTCGTCTTTGATCGGATCGAGGTGCTTGGCAGACAGCACACCGGCGTTCACGGCACTCTCGTACGCGTTGTCCGGGATCGGATCCCAACCCCCGAACACGATATCGTCCAACTCCGCCAACCCGATGAAGTCCTTGATGAGCGGCGTTCGATTGTCGGTGCGCCGACCCAAACGAATGGTGTTCATCTGGGTGAGGCTTCCGATGGGCTTGGCCAGTCCCTTCCGTGCGAGCAGAACTCCGGCAATCGTCGTGGTGGCAACGGCACCTATGCCCGGTAGCAGCACGCCGAGTCGTCCCTCCGCCGGGCGAATCTCCGGACCTTCTTTCACTTTTATCTCCTTAGTCGATCTAGCTATTGATGTTCGAGTCCACGAGTCACCGTGTACCATACTACACGGTATGTTTTATCTTCTGTCAACGGTTCCGGCCACTGCCACCATTCCAAAAGGTCTTTCGATCTGAACGATTCTATTCGTCGAGCGGGACACCGGCAGCTTGCTGATGGACCCAAACGATTCTATGGATCAACGTCGTATTGGTGAGCACCGCAAAGATCACGATGATGGCGCTGAGCACCAGGCCGTCCCAGCTCAGGCCGAAGATCAGAGACCCCATGCCCAGAAGGACGATCCGCTCCGCTCGCTGCATGAGGCCGACGGAGCAGTCCAGTCCGAGCGTCTCCGCTCTAGCACGCGAATAGCTGACCATTAGGGAGCCCGCCATGGCCAAGGCGATCATGTAGATCATGCCAATGTTCAAAAGTGACATCTCGTACTGGTTGTAGAGCGAGATGAGACCGATATAGATCGTGACCTCGCTGATCCGGTCGAGCACGGAATCATAGAAGGCGCCAAACTTGGACTGAAGACCACTGAGGCGTGCCACTCGGCCGTCGAAGATATCGTGGGCTCCACCCAAGAGAACAAGAAGACCCGCGGTGCGCACGTGGTCGATACCATACATGAAGCCAGCCAGAATGGTGACGGCGAAACCGCTCGAGGTGATGAGATTGGGATGTACGCCTCGCCGTACCAGCCAATGGGTGATCGGGTCGATGATCGGGTAAACTCGATCCCGCAGATCATTCAAGTTCCAGCTCATGCCCTACCCTATCACTTCCTCACGGCGTGATGATCCGGTTCTCACGGGATGATGATCCGGCTCTCGGCACCCTCGGCGATCCCCTCTTGGATCGTCTGATTCACCTTGAGCAGAACCTTGTCGAAGTTCGCTTGTGCAGAAACGAGGCGTTGGTAGGTAGCGCTGGCCTGAAGGCGTCCAACGGCATCTTCATAACCGGACTTCAACTCCTCGGCGGGCTCCTCCCCACCACGCAGCACGGCTTCTATCTGGCCCTCGAGACCCTCCAGCTCCGTCCGTAACTCAGCCAACTCCCGATCATCCCCTGTACCTGAGACCGTCTGCTTGAGCACCTGGTATTCCCCCGTCTGGGCCAGAGCCCTGCCCAGATCCTTGGCCATCTCCGTCATTCGTGTCATCGATCTTCCCGTGCCTTAATGATGATCCCGTCCCGTTTCCGATCCACCCACTTACTCACCCTCCTCGCTCAGCCATCACGAACCTGGGGCGCCCGGTCAAGTCAGGCCGAATGCGGACGGCGGTGAAGGCGCCAGTCAAGTTCAGGTCGGTCGCAATATTATTCGCTTGCCCAAGGCCACACTCGAACGCCAACAAGCCACCCGCCAGCAAGTGTTCTGGTGCGCCGGCGACCAACTGCCGGATCACGTCCAATCCGTGCTCCCCCGCGAATAAGGCCTCCGGAGGCTCCCAATCGCGAACTTCGGGCTGGAGCCCCGCCCTTTCGCTCTCAGCTATATACGGCGGATTCGACACGATGATGTCGAATCTTTCGTCCTCCTCCAGCGGCTCAAACAGCGGTCCCTCCCGGAACTCGACGAGTCCGCCCAAATCGTGGCGTTCCGCATTGTCGGCCGCCACGGAAAGGGCTTTGGGAGAGACGTCCGTAGCGACGACCCTGGTGCATGCTCCCTCCGCAGCGAGTGAAAGCGCCACCGCACCCGTACCGGTCCCCACATCCCACACACGTCCGAGGCTTCCACTCCCGGCCGCCGCCCAATCCAATACCTCCTGGACAAGGACTTCCGTCTCGGGACGGGGGATCAGAACCCGGGGATCCGTCTTCAACTCGAGTTGCCGAAATCCGGTCCGACCGATGATGTACTGTAGCGGCTCGCGGCCGGCACGGCGACGAAGAAGCGGCTTGAAGGCCTCCCGCTCCTCAGGGCTCAAGGGGCGATCGTACTGCAAGTAAAGTTGGAGTCGGTCGACACCCAACGCGGCTGAGAGCAGCCACTCCGCGTCCAGGCGACCGGTCTCTACTCCCTTCTCAGTAAGGTACTCCGCACTCCAGAGGATCACCCGGAGGATCGTCCAGGAATCTCCTCCCTTCGACGCTCCGGCTTCCGAATCCTTTTTCAACTCAGCCAACTCTCCGACGCCGCTCACTGCGCGTCCACCTGGAGCCGTTCCTCCTGATCCGCCAACCGAAGTGCCTCGATCACGTCGCTCAGGTCGCCGTCCAATACCTGATCGAGGTTGTGAACCGTAAGCTTGATCCTGTGGTCGGTGACCCGGCTCTGAGGGAAGTTGTAGGTCCGGATCTTGGCGGAGCGGTCTCCAGTTCCGACCTGTGCCCTCCGTTCACGGGAGCGCTCCGCTTCCTGCTCCGCGATCCTCTGATCCAGCAGGCGGCTGCGGAGCACCTTGAGGCCCTTGGCCTTGTTCTTGTGCTGAGACTTCTCATCCTGGCAGGACACGACGAGCCCCGTCGGGATGTGGGTGATGCGCACGGCGGAATCCGTGGTGTTCACGGACTGGCCACCCGGGCCGGAGGAGCGGAACACGTCGATACGGAGATCCTTGGGATCGATCACGAGATCCACCTCGTCGGCCTCCGGCAGGACCGCCACCGTCGCGGCGGACGTATGGATCCTGCCCTGGCTCTCCGTCTCCGGCACACGCTGGACACGATGGACCCCAGACTCGTAACGGAGCAGTCCGTACACGCCTTTACCGCGCACCGTGAAGATGACTTCCTTGATGGACCCCGGAATCCCCTCAGAGAGGCTCATCAGCTCGATCGTCCAGCCCTCTCGTTCGGCGACTCGCTGGTACATGCGAAAGATATCCTTCGCGAACATCCCGGCCTCGTCCCCCCCTGTTCCCGCACGGATCTCGACGACAGCGGCACGATCGTCCAAAGGATCCTTGGGGAGGAGGAGGAGGCGCGCGGCGGAACCCAGGGATTCGATGCGCTCTTTCAGAGAAGCGATCTCCTCCCCTGCCATATCGCGGAAATCCTGGTCAGAGGCCTCATTCAGCACCTCCACCGCACCCTCGTACTCCTCCATGAGGGAGAGGAGTTCGTCGGCTGCGCGGACCACGGGCTCGAGTTCGGCGCGTTCCTGCCCAAGGACTTTGAGGCGATCGAGGTCCTGAACGACATCCGGGCTGGCCAGCGACTCATTCACGCTCTGGAAACGCTGCTGCGCTTCGCGGAGGCGTTCGAGGAGCCGCGGATCGGCTCCCCCGGGGTTATTCATAGGCGAATCGGGCCTCGGCCCGACCTACGAACTGACTTTGTCGTACTTCTTCTTGAAGCGCTCGACCCGTCCGGCGGTGTCCACCAGGCGCTGCTTACCCGTATAGAACGGATGGCACACGGAGCAGATGTCCGTGTGCACCTCGGGCTGCGTGGCCATCGTCTCGAACGTATGCCCGCAGGAGCAAGCGACCTTAGCCGACATGTAGTCGGGGTGGATACTCTTTTTCATGATCCATCTCCGGAATCAACGAAGAATCGGCTGCGGGTTCTGATCGACGCAGAGCTCTGAAGCCCATTCTTCAGCCGCGGGGAATATAGAAATTGCCGGAGGCGAGTTCAAGCGGGGCGAGGCCAAGGAAGGGGAATCACCAAGAGCCCGAGCGTAAGAAGCAGCGCGGTCCATCCTGCCACGTCTCCGGTACGCGTATACAGGGTCAGGACGTCACTCGTGTAGATCGTCTCGCTGTGGACGACCGCCTGAAACAGTTCCGTCCGACCGTAGACACGTCCCAGTGGATCGACAAAGAGGGAGAATCCCGTGTTGGCGGCCCTCGCGACCCCGACCCGATGCTCGATCGCCCTCATGACCAGATGCGCGGGGTGCTGCCACAGGGCGGTCGTTCTCGTATACGACGGCTCCCTACCAAACCATCCGTCGTTGGTGAGGCTCAGGAAGAAGTCGGCCCCCAGCAGCCGAAACGGGCGGGCATGGCTGGCATAGGTGGATTCGTTACAGATGAGAATGCCAAAACGGGCGCCCACTCCCATGACGCCGAGAGGCCGATCGGCGCCCCTCCCGTAGGAATCGACTTCGCCGCTCCCGTCCAACCACCCTCCGCCGTGGAACGGGACAGCCTCGACCAACGGCACGAGCCGGTGCTTGTCGTAACGGAAACCAGTGAGCTCGCCACCCCTTCCGGTCATGAAGGCGGAGTTCAGGGGGATCCGATTTCCCTCCTCCCCCACCGTCTCCCCGATCCCGCCGAAGACGACGGGGGCGCCCCACGTCTCCGCGACCGCCAGGACCCGCCCGCGTAGGGCGTCATCGGATTCGATCGGTCCGAAGAACGTCACTTCGGGCCAGACCACGAGGTCGGGGGAAAATCCGTCACTCTCGGGGAGGAGACGCGTCAAGGAGGCCACCGTGCTGTCGTTGCTGCGGGCGCCATCCAACCGGAACTGCGCAGCGACGTTGGGCTGCACGACCGCGACCTCGCCCACGGCCCGCACAGCAAGGGTTCTGGCCCGCCAGTATCCCCAGGCCGCCGGCACTGCCAGGACGAGAGCGAACGCCACGACCCAACGCGCCGCAAGTCGGGCTCCATCCCGCCCCCGCGCAGCCCGTACGGCCTCGCCGAGCAGCCCGTTGAGCAGGGCGAGCCACAGCGTGATCCCGCGCGCACCCACGAGTTCGGCCGCACCCACGAGTTCGGGGTAGCCGGTGAGGGACGTTCCGAGCCCCAACCACGGGAAGGCCAAGCCCCCCGGCGCGTGTGCGCGCAACCACTCGAGCGCGGTCCAGGTCAGAGGGAGCGCCAGCCAAAGAGGGATCCCGCCGTGATGGATCAGGCGACGCAGCGCCCACGCGAAGCCCCCAGCGCCAAGCGCCAGAACCATGACGACGCTCAGGTAAGCGGGGACGGCCCACCCGGTGAAAGCCGCCAGGGCCAGAGGCATCCAGTACAAGAGCAGCCCGAAGTAGAGCACGCCAAACCAGACACCGCCTCGGAATACGCGGACGCCGTGCGAGCCATGCCATGCTGACGCATTCCCTTCTGATGCGTTCTCTTCATCAGACTGGTCGGCCACCCACACCGCCAGCGGCACGAGCGCTACGAACGACGGGATCAGCAGATGGAAAGGAGGAAACGCGCTGACCGCCAAGAGCGCTGAGACCGCCGGGAGCAGCCGGTCGCCCCGATCCGGGATCACGCCAGCGAGGGCGGCCAGGCCCGAAGCGCGCCCCAGGCGAGTCCCACATGAGCTGGAAGCAGAACCGCCAGAACCTCACCGTTGACCTGGTCGAACCCCGGCAGCACCTGAATGCACAAGCCGGCGATCGCCACGCCGCCCACGATCTTGGCCACCCCACCGGCGCGGATACGGGCCCGAATGCCCGCCCGGTGCCCGTTCCCCTTCAGCGCCTCTCGAAGAAGCCCGCCCGCGAGGACGAGCGAGATGGGGTTCGCTTGGAAGGCGTTCTCGTTCAACGCCCAAAATACGTGGTCCGTGAAGAACCACGACAGTAGCAACCCCGTGCCCAGCAAGCCGACCACGCTACTCCATACGGCTCCCGACAGTGCGAGAGCCCAGCCGCCCCACCGCTTGCCTTCACCCGCCATCCAGCCCAAGCCTGCGAAGAGCGCCCCGAGCGTCGTGCCCAACAAGATCAAGGGGAACAGGAAGTCGGGGGCGGCCTCGGGCAAAGGGTCACGCACGGCTTCTACAACCTGAGCGGCCTCACCCAGCAGCGGACCCGACTCTCCCTCCGCATTCACGATGCGGACGCCATCGAGATGCTCCTTGAGACGCAGCGGCAGGAACATATCCTCCCAGGCCGAGATGGTCTCGTCACCACGATTCCCGACCACGAATTGGATTCCCGCGTACGCGGCCGGTGCCGACTGCAGCAATCGGGCGGTGTGCCAACGATACGTCGTTCCGGTATCGATGTCTTCGGTAGCCGCGCGGATCTGTCCCCCGAGAACACGATCTAGGACGTCACGCACACGAGTAGAGCAGTTGTCCCGATAGTAGTCGTAGCGATAGTAGCGGTTGGCCTCAGTGTCGAGCTCCTGCACCAGCACTTGAAGCTCTAGGCGCTCCGCGGGCGTGAGATTCACGGGTTGCATCCACACATCCCGGTTCGCCTGGCGATACACCGCGAGCCACGAAGAAGCCGGGAAGCCCCGCATGGAGTACCTCATTCGGCCTCGCGCCAGACGGGCAATGAAATCCACGTCGTTGAAGTCGAAGATCCCCCAGTTGTATGCCACCTCTGTTCGAGCCCGATTATCTCGCACGACGAGAGCGTTGTGGCTGAATCGCTCCCAAATAGCGTCCCCGGGGCCGATCGTCATCAGGGAGATCTCGAGATGGGAGCCAGGGGGGGCGTCGGCCTCGACACCGGACGGTGTGCCACTCTGGCCACTGACCGGAGCGGGACCCGTCACCACCGCCCACGCAACCAGCGCCAGGCACAAAACCGGCAACTTAGCCCTCGCCAAGTTGGATCTCCCGGCCCTCCCTGGCTGACTGATACGCCGCCGTGATGACCTCCATCAAGTGGACCTGCTCGACCGGAGCCGGAACATCAATTTCACCAAGAACCGCCCGCACGAATTGATCCAGCAGGCGGCGATAGGCGTTTTGGTAACGGTTCTCTCCACCTCGTGCCTTCGGTTGGCGCGGCGTCACGTCCATGGGCCGCCCCCCCAGTTGCTTGTAGATGTTCAGAGGGCGCAGCAAACCTGACCCCTCGCTGCCCATCACCCGAGCATAGTGCAGGTCCGCCTCGGCGAAGAGGTTCCAACTCACCTCGAAAGTGAAGGCGATGCCCGATTCCGACACAGCCAACACCGTGGCTGCCTCCTCGACTTCACCCTCCTCACTCCGGAAAACGGCACTCACCCGCGCAATCCGAGGATAATCCACGAGCCAGAACGCGAGATCCAAGAGCGGGACGCCCAAATCCATGAGCGCCCCTCCTCCTGACGCTTCCGGCTTCTCGCGCCACGTAGAGCGCACCGCTGACATCTTGTACGTGAGCGAGTTGGCTCGCACCGCGAAGATGTCGCCCAACTCCCCCCCGGCTACGAAAGATGCCAGGGCCCCCGCGTCCGGGCGAAACCGGTGACGCATCCCGACGGCGATATGGCGCCCCGCGGCCGCCGCTGCGTCCAGCACTCTCTGCACGCCGTCCCCACTCATCGCCAAGGGTTTTTCCACCAGCACGTGCTTGCCCCGCTCCAAGGCCTCGACCGCCAGGGATTCGTGAAGATTGGTCGGCGCGCAAATCACTGCCGCCTGGACCTCGTCGTCTTTGAGGATCTCCTCGTCGGACAGGACGTGCGGCACCTCGAAACGAGCCGCGAGTGACTCCGCCTTCAAGGTATCCGGATCGGAGACGGCGATGACTTCGACATCGGGTCGCTCCGAAAACATGGGGAGATGCACGACTTGTGTGACCGACCCAACGCCCAAGATGCCCACCTGCAGCGGGTTTCGGTCCGACTCGTTCGTCACCGGTCCTCCCCCTGTACCAACCCCCCCCACAGGAATGTCAGCCCCCCTCCAAACTCTATGTAGTTGAGATCACCGAGCACTTCGATCTTGGATCTCCCGTGGATGCGGACACGATCTCTGATCGGGTATTCCAAGCCCGCATGAAGGTTGAAACCGGCGGATGCTGAGTCCAGTAGATCCTCGACGAACGTACCGTCTATCCCGGGACCTGAGCCATTGAGGAAGTGCGCAGACAACCCCACGCCCGTCGAGAAGAACAGGTTGAGAGGCGTAGCCCACACGTAGTGGCCGTCCAAGCCAAGGACGAGGTCGCTCCGGTCTATGGTGCCGAGATCGAATCCGCCTGGCGGAACGGTACCGCCTTGCGTCGCGGTGAGCGAGGCGAGGCGGGTCTCGAACCGACCCACCTCGCTCCGGGCCATCTCAGAGCTCCAGTACGACAGCCCCGGCATGAGCCTGAACCCGGGCCCGAGGAACCCCAGATCGAATCGCACTCCAAGGGTTCGCGTATCCTCAACGTTGTCAGCGTAAAGATCCCCCAAGTCGAAGGCGACACCCCGGAACGAGAGGTTTTCATAGTCGTAGTCGACAACGTCCTGCGCCGCTGCTTCGTCAGGCGCCACCGACGTCACGACCACACCAGCCAATGCACCTGCGACCACAATCCACATCGCACTCACAGACTTCGTCATCCGCACCTCACTTCCGTGTCGAAAACGTCGTTCATGATGGTCACTTCGTCATGCAACATCGGTCACGCCACCTCGAGTGCCGCCGCCCGCACGACTTCGAGACTCTCGTCGATGACGCCGGACGTATGCGCCGTCGAAACGAACCCGGCCTCGAACGGAGACGGCGCAAGAAACACACCACGATCGAGGCACGCCCGATGGAACGCCCGAAATGTATCGAGGTCCGCGCCCTGAGCCTCTTCGAAGGAATGGATCGATTCCTTGCTGAAGAACACCCCCCACATCGATCCGACAGAACATCCGGTGGCCGGGATGCCGGCGTCGGTCAGTGCCGACACCACGCCAAGTGACAGCCGCTCCGCAGCGTGGGCCAATTGCCCGAACGGATCCTCCTCTTCCAAGTAGCGCAACTGAGCGTTTCCCGCAGCGGTCGCCAGCGGATTTCCGGACAGCGTACCGGCCTGGTACACCGGCCCGGCAGGCGCCATCTGCTCCATGAGGTCCCGCCGGCCGCCGAACGCACCGACCGGAAGACCTCCTCCGATGACTTTGCCCAACGTCGTGAGATCGGGCGTGATCCCGTAGCGCTCCTGCGCGCCTCCTGCGGCTACCCTGAACCCGGTCATGACTTCATCGAAGACCAAAAGGGCCCCGTGCCGCTCGGTTATCGTGCGGAGGCCCTTTAGGAAGCCGTCCATCGGTGGAATCAGACCCGAGTTGCCCACGACCGGCTCGACGAACACGCTCGAGATGTCGTCCCCACGTGCGCCGAACAGCGTCTCGACGGCGTCGAGGTCGTTGAAGGGAAGCACCAACGTCTCAGCCGCTACCGCTTCGGAGACGCCGGGTGAGTTCGGGAGACCGAGCGTAGCCACGCCACTCCCAGCCGCGACGAGAAAGGCGTCCGCGTGGCCGTGGTAGCATCCCGTGAACTTCAGCACGAGAGGGCGGCTGGTGGCTGCCCTCGCCAGCCGGAGCGCGGTCATGGTCGCTTCCGTCCCGCTGTTGACGAGCCGGACCATCTCGACGCTCGGCACCATCCGGACGATGCGTTCCGCCAGTTCCACCTCGGCCTCCGTCGGAGCGCCGTACGATGTTCCCCGTGCGAGTTGCCGCTCCACGGCTCCAATGACCACAGGATGGGCATGGCCCAGGATGAGGGGACCCCAGCTCAAGACGTAGTCCACGTAGCGGCGACCCTCAGTGTCGTAAAGGTGGGCGCCCTCCCCACGCTCCACGAAGAAGGGCTCGCCGCCCACCGAACGGAACGAGCGCACGGGAGAGTTCACCCCGCCGGGGATCAGAGCTTGGGCCCGAGCCCACAATCCATCCCTTGGATCCACTATCCGCTTTCCACGGGGGGTCGGTCGGTCATGAGCCCTCCACCACGCGGGCGATCAGGTCATACTCCTCCGCATCTTCGACTTCCAGCGTCACGAACTGTCCAGGTGCGAGCCCATCGAAGGGATGAACGTGGGTGACGCCGTCTACGTCGAGGGCCTGTCCGACCGTCCTCGCGACGCCGACGGGCCGGCCCTCAGCCTCCGCTCCGAGCGGGCCGGGGTCGTCTGAGACTTCATCGACCAAGGCCCGGAACACCCGCCCGATCAGCGCCTCGTTGCGTTCTGAGGAGATCATCCGTTGAACGTCCATCAGTTGCTCGAGGCGCTCCCGCTTCAAAGAATCCGGGATCTGGTCGGGCATATCCGCCGCCGCAGTACCGTCCTCCACCGAGTACGTAAACGCGCCCACCCGATCGAAACGGAGTTCCTCGAGGAGGTCGATCATGGCGCTGAAATCGTCCTCAGACTCCCCCGGGAATCCGACGATGACCGTCGTCCGGAGCGTCACGTCGGGTACCGCTTCCCGGATCCAAGCCACGCGCTCCCGTATGACTGCCTGCCGCTCTGGTCTACGCATCGCTTCGAGCATCCTGTCGCTCCCGTGTTGGAGCGGCATGTCGAGATAGGGAAGGACCACGTCTTCGCGGGCCATCAACTCGACGATCTCACGACTGATACCCGACGGATACATGTAAAACAGGCGAAGCCACGCCACGTCCGTGTCCGACACCAAGGCCCGCACCAAATCCGCGAGGAGAGGTGCCGAGGAATCCTTTCTCCGCAAGTCACGCCCATACCAGGTCGTGTCTTGGGAGATGATGTTCAGCTCCTTCACACCTTGCCGCACCAGAGCCTGAGCCTCCGCCACCAACTCAGGGAGCGGCGCCGACCGGTGCAGTCCACGAAAATTGGGGATGGCACAGAACGCACAGGTGTGGTCACATCCCTCGCTGATCTTGAGAAAGGATGTGTGGGGGGTCTCCGTGGAAAGGATCCGAAGCGGCCGCTCCATCGTCGGCACGCCCTCCATCGAATCCGGGAGAAAGCCACCGCGCCGGAGTTCGGGTACGAGAGAGGCCATCTCCGCGAGGCCCAGGAAGAGATCGACCTCAGGTATCTCTGCTTGGAGCTCATCCTTGTACCGCTGGACCATGCATCCCACCGCGACCACCGCGCGGACGCAGCCCTCCTCCTTGAGTCGGCACGCCTCCAGGATGGTCTCGATGGACTGCTCCTTGGCCGATTCTATGAACCCGCAGGTGTTCACGACGACCACGTCCGCGCAATCAATGTCTGATGACACGCGGGCGCCGTGCCCCACCAACGCCGCCATCATCTTCTCAGAATCCACGGTGTTCTTGTCACACCCCAGCGTCACGAGGCCGATCTGAGGGCCGTCGGCGGGTCCGATGGGATCGATCGTGAGCCGCACCGCTTCCACGTCTCGCGACACGTCGGATCGGATCGGATCGGGGGCCAAGGGAAAAACCGGTAAGGCCCCGGAAGGCTGTTGAAGAGGTACAGTGGGCCGCGTTGGGGATGCCACGGTCTCAGGCCCTAGGCGGAGCGAAGACGCCATAGTCGTAGCTACGGTTAGGAGCTCCAACAATGGGGATGGGGCCGTGCCACCCCAACCCTTCAACGTGCAGGGTCATGC
>CAUZVZ010000016.1:0-30716 GCA_963583605.1 Gemmatimonadales bacterium UBA6960 | reverse complement strand
AGGGGCCGTCAGGCCGAGGTCGCCATCGAGACTCTCATACCACGAGCAGGGCCTCCACGACCAGCCCCGGGCCAAAGGCCAGCACCACGCACGGTAGCGGGGCGTCCGCCTTTCTGAGCCGCTCCAGTACGAAGAGCACCGTTGGGGACGACATGTTTCCATGGCCCCGGAGAACGTCCCGGGACACATCCAGGGAGCCGTTCTCCAGGGCTACGGCGTCCTCCACCGCGTCCAAAATCCGCGGCCCACCGGGATGTACCGCCCAACTCCCCACGTCTTCCAGCGCGAGCCCCTGTTGCCGTAACCAACCGCCCAGCCAGCCGCCGAGGTTCGTCCGGATCAACTCAGGGACCTCAGCCGACAGCCTCATGCGGAAGCCGTGGTCGCCGATGCGCCAGGACATGGCGTCGACGGAGTCGGGCATGAGGAAGGTCCCCTGGGCTTGCACGTTCCACCCGGAGGTCTCGCCATTCAGCACGGGCACACCCACTACGGCTGCCGCCCCGTCCGCGAACAGGGTGTTGGCCACCAACATCTCCGAGTCCCATCCGTAAGCGAAGTGGAGGCTGCACAGTTCGACCGCGCACAGGAGGATCCGGGCCTGCGAGTCCCCAGCTTGCGAGGCGGCGACCCGCAGCCCATTGAGCGCACCGTGGCATCCCATGAAACCGACGTGGGTTCTATGCACCGTACGCGGTAGCTCCAGGGCGTCGATGAGGGCCACGTCCAGACCCGGGGAGAAGAAGCCCGTACACGACACGGTGACAAGATGGGTGATGCTGTCCACGGAGGTGGAGGCGTCCTCCAGAGCTCGCCGGGCAGCCATTTCGGCCAGCGGAGGCGCTTCGGCTTCGTACGAGGCCATTCGCTGACCCGTAGTGGGGCCCTGATCTTCCGGCCCGCTGGCGGCCGGATAGAACGGCACTCGCTCTTGCAGCTTTCCCTGCTCGGCCCGCACCACGACGGTGTTACGGCTCTCCACCCCGGACCGGCGATAGAGCATGCCGAGAGCCCGCGCGCGCCTGCCATTCGCCCCACAGAAGAGACGGCTGGCCTCCGCAGCGTCGGTCTGCTTCAGTACCCCGGGCGGGACGGCCGTGCCCATACCTGACAAGCGGAGCTTCACCATGGACTCTCTCCTCGAAGGTACGTGACGGCCGACGTGTGATTCACCAGGGGACGCGCGACGCCCGGTGCTGCCCCCAACCCACGTAGCGCCATCTGCGCCATCCAGGGCCGCCGGAGGCCCCAGGCCACCATGCCGCACACCCGCTGCCCGCGTCGAATCCGTTGGTGGTGCATCCGACTCCACCGGCGTATCAGCGCCGGGTCCCAGCGCGCCACTCCAGCACACACCAAGGGGGCCAGTGCGAGCGCTCCCCACAGTGCCCATGCCATGCCCTCCCCGGTGAACGGTTCTACGTAGCCTGCAGCGTCGCCCACGACAAGGAGGCGCTCCTCCCCCAGCGAAGAGACCCGTCGTGTGAGGGGCGGTGTGCCTCTCCATCCGCGGTGGACGCTATCGGGGAGTCCCGGCATGCCGACCGCCTCCAGGTGGGCTCGAACCGCATGCTCAGGCGATCCGTGGCGGCGCAGCCACTCGGCGTCGAAGGCGGCGGCTACGTTGAGGCGATCATCCTCCTGGCGCACCAGGCCGACGTATCCTGCGGACCCGACCACCATGTGGACGGCCCCGGGACCGTAGCCGGCGCCACCGCCCTCCAGCACCGCACCCACTCCCACACGGGAACCCGCTTGAACCGTGGCGACCGGCCCGGGACCGGCCACGGCCGGGACACGTAGACCGTGGAGCCCGGTTGCGGCGACGACCACCCGCGCCCGGACGCTGCGTTCCCCGCCGTCACCCCGTACCGTGAGGGTGCGTCCACGGTCCCTCACCGGCCCTAACTCCGCGGAGACTCCAGCTGCGAAAACGACACCCTCATCCACCGCGGTCCGGACCAGCGCCTGGTCTAGCGCCTCTCTGGACAACGCTACTGAGCCGTGGAGGGGCACGGTCGCCGTCCTGCCCCAGCCCGCGATACGAAGCTCCGTCAGCCGAGGTGCCCTCGCGCGCGGCACCAGCCCGTCGAGGCCCGCTTGGGTCAGTGCCGCTTGCGCAGCCCCGTTCATGCAGGCTCCGCAGACCTTCCAGCGGGGGAACGGCTGGCGCTCCAGAAGCAGGACCGCACACCCCTTTCGGGCTAGCTCCAGCGCCACCATGGCGCCGGCGGGCCCGGCGCCCACCACGGCCACGTCCCAGAGCTTCCCGCCCAGGCCGCTCCCGGCCCCCGCTCCCGCCGCAGCGCCGTCGGTCACGCCTCGTTCCATCTGAGGATGAACCGTTCGGGCCAACCACGGTGGATGACCGACTTCGCGAGCCCGGCCTCCGCGGCCATGGTCCGGACCTCCGACAGGGTGAACGCGGCCCGTACCGAAAGGGGGCCATCCACGTGAGCGACCTTTGATCTGGACAGGAGCCGGAGTCCTGTCCACGCCAGCAGATATCCCACGGTGCTCCGCAATAGGTCTTGTACCAAAACGGAGCCGCCCGCAGCTGCCATGCCCCTCAGAAGGTCCACTGCTTCCGCACGGGAAAGGTGATGATGGAAGAGAGACGAGCACACGAGGTCGTACCCCCCTGGAAGCTCCTCCGAGAGAACATCCTTCTCGATGAAGTTCGCGACCAGGCCCCACCGTGCTGCTTCGCCGCGCGCGTGCTCCAGCGCCACGGGGTTCACGTCGCACCCGTGAACCTCGAGCGGAACGTGCGCTGCCCGTGCCCGGCGGGCCACATCCAACATCACGTCTCCACCGCCACAGGCCACGTCCAGAAGCCGCAGCGGCCCGCCTTTGGCTCGAACGCCGTGCTCCCGGCTCATGTGGAGGACGTCCTTCCAGACCCGTGCTGCCACCCCGGAGAGGCGGTTCACCCTCGCCAGCGCCTGGAGTGCCTGGACGTGTTGCGTGGGGTCCAGGCCGGGTGCGTCCATGAGCTCGCGTTCGCGATACCGATTCCGCAGGTCAAGCGCCGCCATGTCGGCCCAAGGGCACTGGCAGGACGTCGTGAACGCACGCCAAATCCACACCCAGTAAGCCGGTGCGGCGCACGTTGAGTGTGCCGCACCGGTTGAGGAGGCGCCGCCAGCTCCTCGACGAAACGAATTTTCCAAATCCGAGATCGAGATCAATGTCGGATTCGTCTTTATCGGACGGATTGTCTATAGTCGGCGCCGATCAGATCGCAAAGCAGTAGAAAAGTCCGTTCCCTCCCGTGGCGACAAGGTCCTGCTGACTGCAGCTGCGGCTCAGGTGCACCGAGTTCCAAGAGGCGTTGGCGCCCCCGAGACGGTCGAAATGTCCGACCATCGCTCTGCCCTCTCCGTTGCTCGTCCAGTTGTCGCACGTGGCGGTGTTCGGAGCGCCGGCGAGCGCACGCCCGTGGGAATCGGAGCCGGTCAAGATGTCGTGCTGGTTGGGCTGATCTCCCACGCCGTTTACCACGTTGCCATTCTCATCGCGTCCGTTCGGCTTCCTCATGTTGTTCCGGTCGCGCTCGAAGTCACCGTGCAGGTCGGCGACGTTCGCAGCGATGATCTGGCCGTTCGCGTTGTACCAGGGTCCGTCGCCAATTCGGTGCCGTGCGTGCACCGCCAGCTGGCCTCCTCCCGCCACCAGGCTGAGGTAGGCGCGCCAGGTCCGGTCCCCAGCGCCTACAGCTGCCGCCAGGCTCTGACAGTGGCGGTCGGCGCCGGCGAGGCCTCCCAGGTTCGCCCCGTCTCCCGGACCGACACTGGTGATGAAGAAGCTCATCGGCTGCTGCTGGTTCTGCCCGCTCGCTGCGGAGGGAACCAGCAAGAAGGCCATCATAGCCAGTGCGGCAACTACCTCGATCGATTGTCTCATCTTGGCTCCCATCTTGGGTGTTCGGGTGTTCGTCCCCGGCACGTATGGCCCGGGAAACCCGTCGAGTCCGCGGTCCGCGGTCCGGAAATCATAGACGGCCCCTACCCGCCTTCGCAACTCTCAGTCGATGAAGTAGTGACGCGCTGCCAGCGTGCATGCCGTTCTCAGCATAATGTGGATCCTGGGCTTGAGGAGCGCGTCGGAGCGAGCGAGGGGTAACCGGAGTGATCCTGACCGGGCGCCGCTTCCTCGCGAAGCGGCCTGTCTCCGTCGTGGTGGTGGTGTTCGTCGCCGTCGTCGCCTCGACCCTGGCCCACGTGCGAGTGGTTCAGTCGCTCCTCGTGACCACGCAGGCGACACAGAACGCTGAGTTACTGACGGGGACCGTTGCCGAGTTCCGAACGGTCTACATGTCGGAGGTTTTGGAGCGCCTTCGGCCCGCCGGCGTCGAGATAACCCACGACTACTTTCTTCAAGATGGAGCTATCCCGCTGCCGGCGACGCTGAGCATGATGCTTGGGAACCGGATCGGGCGCGGAGTCTCGTCTCTACAGGGCGTACCCATTTCCGTGGGCAGAGGAGAGCGGAGGGCTCACCGACGAATTCGCCCGGGAGGCCCTGACCTTGAATCCTGAGGAGCCCTTCTATCGCTTCGAGACCATGGGGGAACGAGACGTTCTCCGGTATGCTACCGCCGACTTGATGCGTCCGGCCTGCGTCGATTGCCACAACACGCATCCCGACAGCCCGAAGGTCGACTGGAAGGTGGGGGACGTGCGCGGTGTCCTCGAGGTGATCACGCCTCTCGACGTTCCTCTTGAGGCCACACGCTCGGGGCTGGTGGACACGGCGGTCTTGATGTCGATCCTGGCGGGGATCGGTGTGGCGGCCTTCGGCTTGTTGCTGAGCGACCTCTAGGAGGCAACGCACGGGGGCCGCTGTGTTGAAAGAGGAGACCCGTCGAGCGCACGAGCAAGACCAAGAGGCGCCGGAGCAAGACGAACATGTCTGAGCTGAGAGCTTCACGCGAGTGTGCCGGGTAATGGCGGAACTCGAAGTCAGCTCCGCGCCGAACGCTCGCGTACGCCTCATGTTGACCGGTCTGATCGCGCGCCTCACGTTATGCCGACCGGTGAACAGGCCTTCCGCCATACCTATTCCTTGAGCCCCGCGCCGCAATGCCCGAAGAGATCCCCAGCGAAGGCTCCGAAAGCTCGCGATTCCGCACCACGCTTCTCCGAGTGATCATCATTCAGGTCGTCGCGCTCGGCCTGCTCCTGCTGATGCAGCTCCGCTACCAACCATGACCGGTGCTCCACGGGGTGCTCTACGGGGTCTCCGCCGCACGATCTTCGCTCAGGAGAGCTGAGCCGAATGCACTGGATCAACTGGCTGATTGTCGTCGTCTACGTGGTTTGGGTGGTCGTCGACGGCATACGGAAGTCGAAGGATACCGACACGATCTCGGGCTACTTCGTCGCCAACAAGAGCCTGTCGTGGTGGGTCGTGGGTCTCTCGGTGATGGCGACACAGCTCTCGGCGATCACGATGATCGGCACTCCGGGTCAGGGCGCCACGGACGGCATGCGCTTTATCCAGCTGTACCTGGGGCTCCCGCTTGCGATGGTGATCCTCGGTGTGACGATCGTCCCGCTGCTGCACGGGTCGGGCGTCTATACCGCGTACGAGTATCTGGAGCGCCGCTTCGACGCGAGGACGCGCTCGCTGACCGCGTTCCTCTTTCTGATCTCTCGGGGGCTCTCGGCTGGGGCCATCATGGCCGCTCCCGGGGTCGTCCTCAGTGCGGTCTTCGGGATCCCTCTCGTGTGGGCGGTGGCCCTCATTGGCGTCCCCACAGTGATCTACACGATGATCGGCGGGGTTCAAGCGGTCGCGTGGGCCGACGTGAAGCAGATGGTCCTGATCGTCATCGCGCTCGTGGCGATCATGATCGTGCTCATCATACAGATGCCCGTGAATCCCGACGAAGCGCTCAGGATTGCCGGGGCGACCGGCCGGCTGAGAGTGTTCGACTTCTCGTTCGACCTGAGCGAGCGGTATACGTTCTGGTCGGGCGTGATCGGCGGGACGTTCCTGATGCTGTCGTACTTCGGTACCGACCAGAGCCAGGTGCAGCGCTATCTCGCCGCCAAGTCCGCCGGTGAGGCGAAGAGCTCGCTCCTCATGAGCGCCTATTGGAAGATTCCGCTACAGGCGCTCGTGCTCCTGGTCGGCGTCGGGGTCTTCGTCTACTACCA
Organism: Gemmatimonadales bacterium UBA6960; assembly: GCA_963583605.1. Taxonomy (GTDB): domain Bacteria; phylum Gemmatimonadota; class Gemmatimonadetes; order Longimicrobiales; family Gaopeijiaceae; genus UBA822. Next base: position 24,552 of record CAUZVZ010000016.1, on the reverse strand, counting down.
GTTCGTGCGCCCGCCTCTGCTCTACAATCCGGCACAGGAAGCCGCGGTGGTCGCCGAGCGAGGCGCCGCGTACGACGCGTTGCAGAACGATTACGCTCAGGCGTTCACGCTTCGGGAGGCGGCGGCGCGGGCGGTCGCGGACGCAGGCGACGATGCTACCGCGGCCATGGAGGCGTTCGTCGCCCGGGAGGCCGACATCCAGACCATCCGAGGCGAGGCGCTCGCCATGGTCGAAGACGTCACCGGCGAGGCCTCGGGGGACACCAACTACATCTTCCCCCGCTTCGTGTTGTCCGAGCTTCCCATCGGCCTCGCGGGGCTCTTCATCGCAGGGGTCTTCGCCGCGGCGATGTCGAGCATCGCCGCCGAACTCAACGCGCTCTCGACCGCATCAGTCATCGATTTCTACAGGCGTTGGATAAGGCCCGACGCCGCCGACGCACACTATCTCGCCGTGTCGAAGGGTGCGACCGCGTTTTGGGGGGTGTTCGCGTGTGTGGTCGCCACGTACGCGGCGACGCTGGGCTCGCTGATCGAGGTCGTGAACCGCTTCGGATCGTTCTTCTACGGCTCGATATTGGGTGTCTTTCTACTGGCGATGCTGCCCAGAGCCAAAGCGCGCGGAGCGTTTTACGGGCTTATCATCGGGATGGCGACCGTGGGTTTCGTCGCTTTCGGCACGACGATCGAGTTCCTCTGGCAGAACGTCATCGGTGCGGTGGTGGTGCTGCTCGTCGGTGTGACGCTGAGCAGGATCGGGAGCGCGGAGGCCTAGAAGGCTGTTGAAGAAGGTACAGTGGAGCTAGCGACGCGCCTGATACGCATTCCAGTCCTCGGCGGTCAGCGACACGAGGTTGGCGAATAGGCGGTGCGCTCCCGGGACTCCGGCCGGGAGCTGGCGGAAAAGGGCGAGGGCGACGTAGGCGTACAGCCCTTGGCCGACCGGCGCCACCAATAGCGACCCCCGAGCGGGCTCTTCATCCGGATCGTTGAATTCCAGCACAGGCGTGAATCGGTCGTCCCACTCGGCCAAGAAGTAGAGACCCCGCTCCTGGACCCACCCCTCGAAGTCCTTTTCGCCAATACGATTGGGCGAAGTGAACACCGGGGACTCACGGTCCAGAAAGGCGAAGGGAGAGTTCTCATCGGTGACTCGTGGCGCCGAGCGGCCGCTCCCCATGCTGACCGGGTATGGAGCGAAGCCACCCTGCGGGTACCCGTATCTGTTGTACTGGACGATGACCGTGCCGCCGGCCTCGGCGAACGCGAGGATGCGGTCGTTCACGGCTGCAACGTCCGGACGGGTCTCGTAGACGAGGATGCCCAACACAAGCACGTCGTATCCGGAGAAATCCCCCTCGCGAATCCGATCCGGGCCCACTTCCTCGACGTTGGCCCCAAGCTGGCGCAGCGCCTCGAGGCCGTCGTCCCCCGAACCCATGATATAGCCGATCCGAATGCCCTCCCGCATCCGAACCGGGAACACCACGGCACGAACTTCGGAGGGGCGTATGTACAGCGTCCGCTCCACATGGGGGTAGTCGATGACGTCGACCCGCTCATCGAAGCGCACGCCGTCGTCCCGCGTGGCCACCGCGCGGAATACGTGCTCGCCCGAGTCCGCCGCACCGACGGGGCTCACCTCGAAGTTGAATCCACGGCTCGCCCCCTCGCCTTGAAGATCGAATGGGACACTCGTGGGCGTGACGTCCCACCCCTCGGGGACCTCGAGCGCGAGATCGCCCGACGACCCCGACACTGCTTCGTTCTGAAGAACTACCGTCACCGGACGAGACTCACCGGATCTCTCGGGCCAAGCCATCACCGCCGGCTCGATCGCAACTGAAACCGCGGGCGTGGCGAGAACCGGCTCCCGGAATTCCCCGAGCGCCCCGTCCACTCCCACGAACTCGGCGTCCCCCCCCCACACCACGTGAATAGGCCGTCCCACCTCAGGGATGTGGATGTCCATCTCTCCAACCGCCTGAAGCAGTGGGCGCGCGTTCCTCGGAAGCCCCTCCGAGCCCGGATCCCCGGTCCACTGGTACATGTCCCCATCACGGGGCACGCCCAGATAGTACAGACGTGAAGAGGCAAGACCCTGCCTAAGCCGAACGTTGTAGCTCCAGCGGGTGATCGCGCCGGGCTCGAGAGCTTGAGGGTCCTCCGTCTGGCCTTCGGTGCCGAGAAACACGGCCGGAAGACTCACGTTCTGGTCCCCCCCCGCACTCCGGAGCGTCGCTCCATCGATGCGGAACGGCCCCCCGTTCCAGAGTTGGACGTCCAGGCTCACGTCCTCGCCCGCGACTACGAGAGCGTCCCCGGCTCGCACGTCGATCACGATGGACGCCGCGTTGAGAAGCGCGGACCGCACCAGTCCGGCACGAACCGCGAGAGCTTCCGCGAGCGGCACGGCGGAGTCCCCGAGCCCACGAATCAACCCGAAAACAAACTCTAGACTCAAGTAGGCCCGTCCCAGAGGACCGGCGGCTCGGCTGGGCTGGACGGCGTTGAGAGACGCAGTCGCCTCCTGAATCGCCGCCCGATACGTAGCGATGGCGCGCCCCACTGCCGGCGCGGCGGCCTCCGGGAGCCTGTCGACGAGGCCGGCCAACGTCGTATCGACCCCCAAGAAAATACCGGTGTCGAAGTTGATCCCGCCGACACGGCTCTGCACCAACTGGAGGCCCGAGGTACGAGCTCCAAGGGCTTGTGCTGCGCCCATCTCCTGCGAGCGGTGCTTGCTTCGGCCCTCCATGGCGAGCTGGTGGTGGGAGCGGCCGAGCAACGGGTCGAACGTACCGGTCTGAATGGTCAATGGCGCCTCGCCCGATCCCGGGCCACGAAACCGGGCCGAGTGATAGAGCTTGGCCGCACTCCACGGCTCCGCGGTGATCCCTTGCAGATCGGGGAAACGCCCGGGATCGGCGGCGACATCGAACGCCTCATTGGCCAGAATCCCGCTCGCCTGGTGCTGCCCGTGTCCGTCTCGAGGCGTGCCGGACCAGACCGAGATGATCACTTGGGGACGGTATGTGCGGATCACCGAGACGACGTCCCTGAGGACCTCCTCCCGCGGCCAATGGGCGAACGCCTCATCGGCGCTCTTCGAGAAGCCGTAGTCGAAGGCACGCGTGAAGAACTGGCGTCCACCGTCCACATCACGGGCCGCCTCGAGTTCCCCGGTGCGAATGATGCCGAGACCCTCGCCCAACTCGGGCCCGATGATGTTCTGACCGCCGTCTCCCCGAGTGAGCGAGAGATAGGCCGTCTCGACGCCCATGCCCCGGGCGAGTGTCGCGAGAAGGCTGGAGTCCTCGTCATCCGGGTGCGCACCGATCATCAAGACCCGCTTCACACCGTCGAGCTGACGAAGGGCGAGCCCGACCTTGACGACGCTACTTCCCTGGGGTCCGACCTGAGCCGAGAGAGGTGCGGCCGCAAGCAAGCCGACCACCCACACGAGGGTTTTGCGTGTCATCGTCATGGACCGAACGTACCTCCAACACCCAACTGAGGAAAAGTAATGGAATGCCCGAACTCTACTCACTCGCTTGTCCGAAGTTCAAATTCGCAGATATGTTGGGCCCGAATCTCCGATTCTACCAGGCCCGCAGTTTTGCCGGGTCCGTCTTTTGACAACGGAGCGTAATCGATGAGCCAGCCCCGCGAGCACTGGGGTTCCAACGTGGGTTTCATCCTGGCGGCGACCGGCAGCGCCATCGGGCTGGGCAACTTGTGGAAATTTCCGTTCATCGCCTGGGAGAACCAGGGCGGCGCCTTCGTACTGCTCTACCTCATATGCATCTTGGGTGTGGGCCTGCCCATCATGATGGCCGAACTCCTGATCGGGCGTAAGACGCAGAAGAGTCCCGTGGGCGCGCTGAAAGAGGCGATCGGGCCTTGGTGGGGTTGGGTGGGCGCTTGGGGGGTCTTGGCCGGCTACGTCATCCTCAGCTACTACGCGGTCGTGGCGGGTTGGTCTCTCCTGTACTTCGTGAGAACCGTCGGATGGAGCGTGTGGGGCTTTCCCGCCGGCCTCCAGACGGGCGACCTCTTTGTCGAGGTCATCGGGAACGGTGGACTCCAGTCCTTCCTCTCGGGCCTGTTCATGGTGGCCACCGTTGGGGTCGTGTACTTCGGCGTACACGGCGGGATCGAACGGGTGGCGCGGGTCTCCCTCCCGATCTTGTTCGTGATTCTGGTCCTGCTTGTGGGGAGTGCCCTGACTATGGAAGGGGCCGGTGAGGCGCTTGTTTTCATTTTCCGTCCGAACTTCTCCGAGTTGGAGCCCAGTGGGATTCTCGAGGCCTTGGGCCACTCGTTCTTCACATTGTCTCTCGGGATGGGAGCCATGATCACCTATGGCTCCTACGTGTCCCCGGACCGTTCGCTCGTAAGCGCCGCCGGAGCCATCGTGTTTCTTGATACCATGATCGCCATTTTCGCCACGATCATCATGTTCTCGGTGATTTTCACGGTCCCGGGAATGGATGAACAGGTGAGCGGCTCCACCGCCGGCATGCTCTTCATCTCCCTGCCGCAGCTGTTCTACGAAGTCGTGCCCTTTGGGGTGGTCCTCGGGCCCATGTTCTACTTGCTGGTGGCGCTGGCCGCGCTCACATCGACGATCTCCCTGCTGGAGGTCGTCGTGAGCTACTTCATTGATGAACGGGGCATGGCCCGACCCAAGGCGACGTTGGTGAGCGGCGGCTCCATCTTCATCTTCACGGTGCTCTCGGCGCTCTCCTTCGGCGCGGTTCCCGGCCTTTCGACCTTCGAGATCTTCGATGGCAAGGCGGGGGTTTTTGCCACGCTCGACCACTTTGCCTCGAACTGGGCACTTCCCCTGGGCGGGCTCTTGATCACGCTGGGCGTGGGATGGTTCATGAACCGGGAAGCGACCGAGAGCGAGTTGGTGGACGAAACTACGCCCGGGTGGTTCCACTACAGCGCTTGGCGGTTCTTCATGCGCTATGTGGCACCACTCGCTGTGGCCGCGATCTTGATTGCGGTGATCTTCTTTGGGGTGGACTTCTCGTAGGCCCTGGAACGTTCCCTCGGGAGTGATCGCCCGATATTGAATGATCTGTGAAAGCCCTAGTCTCCCGTCTGAAGAAGCTGGTCCTCCGTCTCCTCTGGACAGAGTCCGCTGTTCATCGGGCTCGTCGTCGCGGTCAGCTTCTCTTGATCATGCATTTTGTCCTTCTGGCGGGCATGACTTGGGGCTTCTTCTCCGCTCCCTCCATCGGCGAGGGGTCCCGGCTGTTATGGAGCGCCTTGGGGGCTACGGGTTTCGGGCTCTTCTTCTACTTGGAGCACAAGCTGCTCCCGGTCGTGGCGGCGATGGCCGACCGCTTCGGCTTTGGTGCCTGGGCGGCGCTTGTGTGGGAGGTAGGCGTGGTCGGCGGCCTCATCTTCTTCTTCACCAGTGTCCTGGGCGCCCCCGTCGTCCCGGCTGTGGCCCTCGCCTTCGGTGTCGGAATGACTTACAGCCTCAGGATGGAGTACTTCGTCTTTGGCTCAGGCGCAGACCATTTGGCGAACCTTGGCCAGCATGAGGAAGCCATCGCCATTCTACGCACGGTCTTGGCGACCGCGCGCTTCACCCCCCATGGAGAGTCTCTGGCCATCAGGGAGATCCACGAAATTTTATCGACGAAGCTCGGAGATCCAGCGAGGGCCGCCCCCGACCTCGCCCGATACCTGGAGCGCCAGCCCGTGGCCACGTACGGGAAGTGGGCCCGCCAGGAGCTCGCCTACATCAAGGAGCACCTGCTCGAGGACGGCTGACCCTCCCCTGCCGGTCTAGCCGTCCGCCCGCGTACCGGTCCCGCTGGCACTGAACTGTCCACCGAAGTCGAACGCGGCCGTGAGCCCCTCACCGTCGCGTGTCAGGGTCACGGAAATGGGGAACGGCTGCCCTTGGGCGTCTACCTCGTACGCCAGGACCAGGCCCTCACCGGCCCGAGTAATGTCGGTCACGTTCGCCATGCTACCTTGGGTGGGCGCCCCTATGGTGACCGCGACCTTGCCCCCCTGATCCTCGACTTTGAGGTCCATGTCGAACGCGCCAAAGTCCGTATTCAGCGCGATAGTCCAGGCCCCGATGAATGCCTCAGCCTCGGAGGCGTCGAGCTCAGATTGGGCGGAAGCGTTCAACGGCGAGAATACGGCTCCCAGTAGTGTCGCGGCCACCGCAAGGCGACGCACGTTGAGCAGCGTGGTTTTCATTTCCCTGTCCTTTGTTTCAGGGAGTCCCCACAAGGCACGGTTGCTCCCTATTTGACCCTGGTATAGCCTTCTGCATCTTCCGGGCATGGCATCGGTCCAAAGCCAAAGTGCGCCGACTCATGCGCGGACCCTGGACTTCGCCGTTCCGGAGTCGAAAGGAACCCAATCCGAGATGTTCGTCAAACGGCCTGTCATTCTTTTCGACGGCGTCTGCAACCTCTGTAATTCTACGATCCAGTGGGTGATCGAGCACGACAACGAGGGGCGATTCGATTTCGCCACCCTCCAGTCGGATGCTGCTCGACGAGAGTTGGGGAAGGTCATGGAGGAGAGGGAGATCGACGCGCTCCCCGACAGCATCGTCCTGCTCGACTCAGACGGCGTACATGTCCGTTCGGCCGCGGCTCTCCGAATTACGCGAGGGCTAGGCTCTCAGTTCGCGCTGCTCCGCCTGGGAATGGTGCCACCCCGTCCGATCCGGGATGCGGTCTACAACCTGATCGCGCGCCATCGCTACCGCTGGTTCGGCCGACGAGACACGTGCATGACGCCGACGCCTGATCTCGCCGCCCGCTTCCTCGACGCCGACGAGCCCCCTAGGTCGCCCTTGGGCTAGAAGCATTGCGTGCCCGGCTACCGGCCCGGAGACCCAATCCCGCCCCGGCGACCGAGACTAGGACATCCACGACCGAGCCGGACGCATAGGCCTAGGTCACGGGTTGGTAGAGGGCGATGATCATCAAGTCCACGGCCTCCTTGGTCAGAATCAGGATCCCAAGGAGGATTCCAGCGGCTCTGGAGCGCCAAAGCCAGGCGAGCACGCCGCCGAGGAGACCCGAGACGACCAAGTGGGAAATCAGCGCCGCGGGAATCCCTAGCCAAGTCCGGTCCTGCAGGTCGAAGGGCTGTTGCACGGCCTCGAGGAACGACACGACCTCAGACCGTGACGCCGCCCCCACGCACGAAGCCAACGTGGGAAGGCCGGCTAAGATAGCCGCTCTAGCCGTCCGGCGCGCGAACCTAATCAACCACCACCCGATCGGTACAATATGACTCAGGCTTTCTCCAACGTGACCAAGCCGCCACCGATCATGGCATCGAGTTCGGGAAGGATCTCCTGGATGCGGGCCTCCTCCTCGACGATGACGGGCAGGTCCGTCGAGAGCCGGAGCACACGATCGGTATGGAGTCGGGCGCTCGCCCCGAACCCAGCCACACCGCGAACCACGTTCGCCCCCGCGAATCCCTGTCCCGGAAGAACAGGAGAAGGGCTTCATATAACGGCCGGCCTTTGTGAGCCTCCTGGTCGCAGGGGTCGCTCTCCCCGATCCCGATGAGCACCGCGGTCAGCCCGAGCGCGAAGCTCAGTCCGGTGTAGAGCGTAGCCCGGGTCCAGTCCCCATCACGAAGGAGCGTGACGGTCTCGTAGGAGAAGGTGCTGAACGTCGTGAACGCCCCGAGAAAACCGATGGTCAGCATCGTCCGGAACTCAGCTCTCACGGGAAAAGCCTCCATCGCCTGCATCCCGAACCCCAACAGGAGCGATCCCAGGATATTGACTACAAGTGTGCCGAGCGGGAAGAAGCCCGTGAACGCCACCACCACCCACCCCGACAGCCAATATCGAGCCAAGGCACCCGCAGCGCCTCCGACGGTTACCGCGTCAAATCGACCCCATCGAGCGGTGCCCCGGCGGGTAAAAAAATATGGCAATCCCTTGCCGGATCTGATGGTCGCTACTGGACTCGAACCAGTGACTTCTACGATGTGAACGTAGCGCTCTACCAACTGAGCTAAGCGACCTGCTTCATACCCCCACGGGGAATCGAACCCCGGTTTCCTGGCTGAGAACCAGGTGTCCTAGGCCACTAGACGATGGGGGCAAACGCGTGGCTTCTCGCGACGAGGGCGAAAGAATACATACGATCGAAGGCCGATTCAAGCCCCGGAACGGTCTGGTGTCTCTCAGTTAAGTCAACAACCCTCAACCGCTTTGCCTGCAGTTGCCGGAACCTTGGAACTAGATGACCCACAAGATGAACGACGAGTCTATCGAGGGATGGCTGAAGAGCCGAAACGGGTGGAAACGCTCGGGGAATTATCTTGCCAAGAACTTCGATTTTCCCTCCTTTCGTGACGCCATCATATTCGTGAATCGTGTGCTAGCCTCGCAGACGACTTCGATCACCATCCAGACATCGACATACGCTACAAGACCGTAAGTCTTTCGCTTACGACCCACAGCGCCGATGGCGTTACGGAGAGGGATCTGAAGCTGGCCGAGGCGGTCGACTTCGCGACCTCGGCGGCCTGACGAGTCTACCGAGGGGACCCGGCGTACCCACCCAAGGCCTCGGAGTGTTAGGCTTTTCGAAGGCGGTACAGGTTTCGGGGCCTCTTGGATTCTCAACGACGTCTCTTTCTCCGGTGTCGAGACAGTAGGCACGGACCCATGGGCCTCCGGGCCCTCAGCAAACGAAGGATGGTGGATGCAGGAAAAAAATAGATGCCAGTTGCTCCTTTTCTTCTTGGCGGTACTGACTATGGGCCCAAGCCTTTGGGCCGCCCCTGCGGAGGCGCAGGAGGGGCCATCTGTTCCTCGGGTGTTCTTCGACTGCCGCGGGCGGCAGTGCAACGGCACTTACTACCGTACGGAGATCGCCTGGGTGACGTGGGTCCGGGATCAGCAGGACGCTCATATCCACGTGATCATGACAAGCCAGAACACCGGAGTAGGTGGGAGGGAGTACCTGCTCGACTTCATGGGGCGCGGGCCGTATGAGGGCTATGAGGCCCGGAGCATTTTCCAGTCACTCCCTACCGACACCCAAAGGGAAGAGCTCGATGGCATTGCGCTCACGCTGGGTCTCGGTTTTGCTTCTTTTGCGACGGCGTCGGGATTCCGGAACGTGGTCACCGTCAACGGTATCGGCCCGACCGGCGGAGCGAACACGACGGACGCTGCGGCACAGGCGGGCGTTGTCCAGGCGGACCAGGTGCAGGACCCCTGGGACCTCTGGATCTTCCGTGTAAACGCGAGCGGTAGCATGGATGCCGAGTCGAACCAGGAAAGCCGGCAGTTTCGAACCAGTTTCAACGCTTCTAGGGTGTCGCCCACCTGGATGCAGAACTATAGCGGAAACATCAACAACAGAAGGCGGGAGTTCGAGCTCAGCGACGGCTCACGTTTCGTCGACGACCGATACGACTGGGGGGTCAACTGGAGGGTGGTCTATGCGCTCGCCCAACATTGGTCGTTCGGCGTCCGGGGGAATGTCGGCCGCAACACGAGGAATAACCAGAGCTTCTGGGGCCAAATGAACCCGGCGATGGAGTACAGCTTCTTCCCGTACGAAGAGGCCACCCGTCGCTCACTGACTGCGTTCTACGAAATTGGTCCGGTGTACCGTGAGTACATTGCGGAGACGCTTCTTGGACGGAGCGAAGAACTCCACAGCCAACAGGCGCTCACACTGGACTTCTCGCAACGACAAGCCTGGGGGAACGCCAGCATCCGACTGTCCGGGTCGTCGTATCTTCACGATAAGGACCTGTACAATGTTTCTCTTCGGGGGAATCTGAGTTTCCGGATCACACGCGGGCTCGATCTGAATCTGGGCGCCCGGTACTCGAAGGTAGCCGACCAACTTTTCTTGTCCGGGGAGGACTTGACCGACGAAGAGAGGCTGCTGGAACTCCGAACACAGCAGACCGACTTCGAGGCGTCGTTGGACTTCGGATTCTCGTACCAGTTTGGTTCGATCTTCAACAACGTCGTGAACAACCGGTTCCCGGGCGGGCGGTAGGTAGCGCCCCGGAGGCATTCAGTCCCCCCGGGGCGCTGGGATCCACCGAAGAGGATCCTGACTAAGGCGCTACGGTAGCGCCATCGCCGCGAGACCGTCTCCCAGCTGTATGATCACGTACTGCTTGCCCTCGTGCACCCAGCTGGACATCCCGTACCGGGTGGGCCCAGGAATCTCCACCGCTCCCACGCGTTCGCCGGTCTGCTTGTCGATGGCAAAGAGGTTCCACGTGCCGTCCGCGGTCTGACCCGAAGTCAAGAGCAGTGTCGATGTCGCGACCATCGCGGCTGATCCACCACGTCCGCGGTTCACTTCCACACCCTCGACGCCTTGAAGCAGCGGGTGATTTCGGATCGCGTCCTGCTGCTGCTGTGGCGCGTCGCCATTGGGGATCATCCAGAGATGCTCACCGGTGTTCATATCGATCGCGGTGATCCGGCCGGCCGGACCCTTCCAGATCGGCAGACCGTCGAGTACCGCTCTGGCGCCTCCAGGAACGCTGGTGGCCACAGCTACCCAGTCGGAGTGGGTCGTTCCCGATTGTTCGGGACTATCCATGTTCGAGGTGATTCCGGGCTCCACCTGCAGCCGGAAGCAGTTGCCTGTTGAGGTGACGAACATCACCCCCTCGACCGGATCGGCCACGGGCGGTCCGGTGATGTTGACACCCCCTCCGCCACCGGGACAGTTCCAGGCGGGTCCAAGGGGATCGTCGATGGTCCTGGGCGGGTCGAATAGGCCGTTGAAGAGATTTCCGGCTTGCGCGACCTGGAGCGCCCGCTGATAGATCTCGGGCGTGTAGTCGATCAGGTTCTCTTCACTTCGGCCCTGAAGGTCATACGGAGCCGGCGTCGTCGGGAACGGTTGCGTCGGAGACAGCTTCTCGCCGGGAACATTCGATGGCGGCACCGCTCGCTCCTCAATCGGCCAGATCGGCTCCCCTGTCTCACGGTCCAGTGCGTACAGGAAGTTCTGCTTCGTCGCTTGGAAAAGCCCCTTGATCTCCCGACCGTCCACGTTCACATCCATCAGGATCGGAGCCGTGGGCGTGTCGTAGTTCCAGATGTCGTGATGCACCATCTGGTAGTGCCACACCCGCTCGCCCGTTTGCACGTCCAGCGCGATGATGCTCGTGCTGTACAGGTTGTCACCAGGACTGTGGCCGCCGTAGTAGTCGATCGTCACTCCGTTCGTCACGACATAGACCAGCCCGAGCTCGGGATCCGCCGACATGGGTGCCCACGACGATACGTCGCCCGTCCACTCCCAAGCATCGTTCTCCCAAGTCTCGTGCCCGAACTCGCCGGGCCGCGGGATCACGTGGAATTTCCACTTGAAGTCACCTGTATCTGCGTCGTAGGCCAAAATGTCGCCCGGTACGTTTTCGATGCGTGTCTGCAGATAGCCCTGCTCAGCGGAGTTGCCGACGACCACGGTGCCGTTGACCACGATCGGCGGTGAAGAAGACGTGATGTATCCGAGCTCCAGCGGGAGCCCCTGGTACGGATCGTACGGCTCGTTCCAGTTCTCCCACGGGCCCCAGCCGTCGATCAAGTCGGCCAAGAGATCCTGGCTGCCGGTGGGCGGGAACCCTGCGATCGGAACGGCCTCGCCCCAGTTCGCCAGGGGCTCGCCGGTCACGACGTCCAGGGCGTGCAGGAAGAAGCCTGGCGTCGAGATGTAAGCGACCCCCCGCCCGTTACGCTCGCCGTACGCGATGCCCTTGCCGTAGGCGTACCTCATGGAGTACTCCCGCCGGTGGGTGTTCGGCTCGGTGAAGCTCCACAGCAGCTCTCCAGTTCCAGGATTGAGCCCGATCACGGCCCGGTGGTCTCCAGTGACCGTGATCAGTTGTCCGTCTACATAGGACGGCGTCGCCCGAGGCGTGGCCGGCCCAAAGCTGGCCGCGTTCCACCGCCACGCGACTTCGAGATCCCCGAAGTTCGACGCGTTGATTTCATCGGCGGGCGTGTACCGTGTGTGCCATGCGTCACCACCGAGATAGGTCCACTGACCGCGGTCGGTCCCAGGCCCTTGAGCCGCGCTGGCCAGGGGCAGCGCGAGCACGGCACCGAATGCCAGGAACCATTTGACGGACGACGGACGACGAGATCGCGAGGAGTTGTCGCGTTGCATTCGTGCTCTCCTTTGCTGATTCAAACGCTTGGGAAGTCTGATGGTGGACGTGCGCCGAGAACTCGCTCCAGCCAACGACATTACGTGCCTTCGTGTTCGGCGGCAATCTGTAAGAACGAAGCCCCGGAGGAATCGAACTCCACTGGGGCTTCTGGCGGTTCGGCGTGAAGAGATCCGGCTAATGCATTACGGCAGCGCCATCGCCGCCAGTCCGTCCGGCAACTGAATGATGACGTACTGCTTGCCCTCGTGCACCCAGCTCGACATCCCGTAGCGAGTCGGTCCGGGAATAGGTACCGCGCCCACCCTCTCGCCAGTTCTCTTGTCGATGGCTAAGAGGTTCCAGGCGCCGTCCGCTGTTTGGCCGGCAGCCAAGAGTAACGTGGACGTCACAACCATCGCCGTTTGGCCGCTTCGTCCACGGTTCGTCATCACGTTATCGACACCTTGAAGCAACGGGTGATTTTGGATTAAATCCTGGTCCTCCTGTGGTGCATCACCGTTTGGGATCACCCAGAGGTACTCACCGGTATTTAGATCGACCGCGCTGATCCTGCCTGCCGGGCCCTTCCAGATCGGAAGGCCGTCGAGGGTCGGATCAGCACCTCCACCGCCAGGCCTGCCCAGGTACGCAGAGAAGTCGGATTGGGTGACCCCCGTCTGATGGGGGCCGTCCAGCGGTGAGGCGATGGCGGCTGCGACCAAAAGGTTGCCGCACGAACTGACTGACGAGACGAACATCACGCCCGCGACCGGATCCGCGACGGGGGCACCGGTGATATTCACGCCGCCGCCATCCGAAGGACAGATCCGTCCAGACGCCTCAGGGTCTCCGACAGTTGCGGGCGGGTTAAACATGGGCACGAACAGGTCGTTGTCCCGCGCGATCTCTAAGGCCCTTTGTCGAACTTCGGGCGTGTAGTCGATGAGGTCATCCTCGGAACGGCCCTGACGCTCGAACGCCGCCGGCCTAGTTGGGAACGGCTGCGTCGTCGCCGCCTGCTCACCCGGCACCCTCGACGGCGGTACAGGACGTTCCTCAATCGGCCAGATCGGCTTGCCCGTTTCCCGGTTGAAGGCGTAGAGGAACGCCTGCTTGGTGGCTTGGAACACGCCCGGGATGGTCTCTCCGTCGACGGTGACATCCATCAAGATCGGCGCGGCGGGCGTGTCGTAGTTCCAGATGTCGTGATGGACCAGCTGAAAATGCCACCTTCGTTCACCGGTCTCTACGTCGAGGGCGATGATACTGGTGCTGTAAAGGTTGTTCCCGGGATGGAAGCCGCCGTAGTAATCGATGGTGACCGTGTTCGTCGGGATGTAGACGATGCCCAGCTCCGGATCGGCCGACATCGGCGCCCACGACGAGATGTCACCGGTCCACTGCCACGCGTCGTTCTCCCACGTCTCGTGCCCGAACTCCCCGGGCCGGGGGATGATATGGAACTTCCACTTCAATGCTCCGGTGCGAGCGTCGTACGCCAAGATGTCGCCCGGGACCATCTCTTGACGCGTTTGGTGGTAGCCCTGTTCAGCTGAGTTACCGACGATTACCACGTCGTTGACCACGATCGGCGGTGACGAGCTTGTGATGTAGCCGATCTCCAACGGAATCCCCTGTGCGGGATCGTAGGGCTGGTTCAAGTCTTCCCACGGGCCCCAGTCCTCGATCAAGTCCGCGGTGAGGTCCACGCTTCCCGAAGGCGGGAACCCGTCGATGGGTACGGCCTCCCCCCAGTTCGCGAGTGGCTCACCCGTCACTGCGTCCAGCGCGTGGAGGAAGAAACCAGGGGTGGAGATGTAGACGACTCCCTTCCCGTCGATCTCCCCGTATGCGATCCCTTTGCCGTAGCCGGCCCGCATGGAGTACTCCGAACGTGGTGTACTCGGCTCAGTGAAGCTCCAGAGCAACTCGCCACTGGACGGATCGAGGGCGATGACATGACGTCGATCCCCCGTGACCGTAATCAGCTTCCCATCGATGTAAGATGGTGTGGCACGCGGGGTGCTCTCCCCGAAGCTGGACGCGTTCCACCTCCACGCCACCTCCAGGTCCTCGAAGTTAGAGGCGTTGATCTCGCTTGCGGGCGCGTAGCGTGTGTGCCACGAATCCCCACCGAGGAACGTCCATTCACCGTTCGCAGTTCCTGGACCTTGTGCTGCGCTCGGGGTCGGTCCGGAGAGGATCATGCCGAAGGTCGCCGAAAGGATCGTGGCGAAGGTCATGGTTGTGGAGAAGAAGGGGGTGGAACGCTGAGATCTCGAATCTTTGTCTCGTTCCATCGTGCTCTCCTGTGCTGAGTTAGGACTTAGAGGGCTGTTGAAGAAGTGCGGTGTTCCGCGCAATAGCCTTCGAGCGGGGTCCGCAGGCAAAGAGCCTTGTTCCAGCCATTGAGATTACCCGCCCCAAACCCACTCGGCAATCAAACCCCATCCCGCTCGACCCCAACAAAGAAGCCCCGGAGGATCGATTCCCCCGGGGCTTCTTGCGAATCCGCGTAAGCAGATCCGTATCGATCTACGTATCTACGGCAGCGCCATCGCCGCCAGACCGTCCGCTAGCTGAATGATGACGTACTGCTTGCCCTCGTGCACCCAACTGGACATTCCGTACCTGGATGATCCAGGAATCGGAACCGCTCCGACCCGTTCGCCGGTCTGCTTGTCGATGGCAAACAGATTCCAAGCGCCGTCTGCTGTCTGGCCCGCAGCGAGGAGCAAGGTGGGTGTCACCACCATGGGCGCTCGGCCTCCCCGGCCTCGGTTCGTCATCACGTTGTCGACGCCCTGAAGCAGCGGGTGATTCCTATACATGTCCTGCTCTTCCTGCGGCGCGTCGCCGTGCGGGATCATCCACAGATGCTCACCCGTGTTCATGTCGATCGCGACGATCCGGCCCACCGGGCCCTTCCAGATCGAAAGGCCGTCGACGTCCTCAGGGGCCCGCGGAGGACCTTGCGCGCCTCGGATCCAATCGGAAAGTGTCGTGCCCGTCATTTGGTCGTTATCCATCGGCGAATCTACGCCGGCCTCGAGGAACTCATACGAGCAACCACTCCCTGAGGTGACGAAGAGGATCCCATTGACCGGATCGGCTACCGTGGGTCCCGGAATGTTGGTTCCACCACCACCGCCGGGGCAGATCCGTGCCGGCCCGTCGCCCTGTGGGTTACCCACGTTCGTCGGGGGGTTGAAGAGAGGCGCGAAGTGGTTGCCGGCCTCAGCGACTTCGTACGCCATCTGCCGGATCTCCGGCGTGTAGTCGATCAAGTGCTCCGGCTGACGGCCCTGCAGGTCGTACGGCAGTGGCCACGTCGGGAACGGCTGCGTGGGAGAAAGCTTCTCGCCGGGCACGTTCGACTGCGGAACCGGACGCTCCTCGATCGGCCAGATTGGCTCACCCGTCCTGCGGTCCAAGGCGTAGACGAAGACCTGCTTCCCGGTCTGGAAGATCCCCGGGATGGTCTCTCCGTCGACCACCACGTCCATCAGGACAGGGGCCGTCGAAGTGTCGTAGTTCCAGATGTCGTGATGGACCATCTGGTAGTGCCACACGCGCTCGCCCGTCTCGACGTCCAGCGCGATCAGGCTCGTGCTGAAGAGGTTGTCGCCGGGGCGGAAGCCACCGTAGAAGTCCTGCGTGGCACCGTTCGTCGGGATATAGACGATGCCTAACTCAGGATCGGCCGCCATCGGCGCCCAGGACGAGACGTCGCCCGTCCACGACCACGCATCGTTCTCCCACGTGTCGTGCCCGAACTCGCCGGGCCGCGGGATCACGTGGAACTTCCACTTCTGTTCACCGGTGTCGGCATCGTAGGCGAGGATATCACCCGGGACCATTTCGATGCGCGTCTGGTGATAGCCCTGCTCAGCGGAGTTGCCAACGATCACGGTGCCGTTGACCACGATCGGCGGCGAGGAAGTCGTGATGTACCCGAGTTCCAACGGGAGTCCTGCGTACGGATCGTACGGCTGGCTCCAGTTCTCCCACGGACCCCAGCCGTCGATCAAGTCGGCCAGAAGGTCGACGCTACCGGTCGGGGGGAACCCGTCGATGGGAACTGCCTCACCCCAGTTCGCGAGGGGCTCGCCGGTGACCACGTCAAGCGCGTGCAGGAAGAAGCCCGGCGTCGAGATGAACGCGACGCCGCGCCCGTCACGCTCGCCGTACGCGATGCCTTTGCCGTAGCCGGCCCGCATCGAATACTCCCACCGGGCCGTGTTCGGCTCAGTGAAGCTCCACAGCAGTTCACCCGTGGCGGGGTTGAGGCCGACCATGCTGCGACGGTCCGACGTGACCGTGAGCAGCCTGCCGTCAACGTAGGTCGGAGTCGCACGAGGGGTGCTCGGCCCAAAGCTGGCTGCGTCCCACTGCCACGCGATTTCCAGATCTTCGAAGTTCGACGCGTTGATTTGATCGGCCGGTGTATACCGGGTGTGCCACGCGTCGCCACCGAGGTAGGTCCACTCACCGTTCTCAGTCCCGGGTCCTTGCGCCATGCCCTGCATCGGTACCGAAAGCACCATTGCGAGAGCGAGCGGGAGCCCGAAGAAGGCTGACACGTACCGAGACTGCCAGGACTTGTCGCTTCCCATCGTGTTCTCCTTTTGCTGATGTAGCTGCTTGCCGATGTAAGCAGCGGTTCCCACCAAGAGCTTACCCTAACCAATAAGTGTACGCGTGCGGTCGCTTTTGGGCAAACGGTCAGTCCCGCCCAATACGCCGTCGCCAGTCGGCGAGAGTGCGGCCGATCATTTCCGGTTGGTCCTCCTGAATGAAATGGCGACCCTGGCGCGCCTCCCGGTTCCGTGGATAGGACTGATCGGCAGCCTGAAAGCCAAGAATGCGGGTCCTCGGGGAGCCCGGCAGGCGATTGCCGGACTGAGGGCAGTCGCCTTATGGTGAGGCCCATCGGAGGCGATCGACGGCACGCCGTCACAGAGGCTGTTCGCCACACGGCCCAACGAATAGGGAGGTACACGATGTCAGTCCCCACCCGCATCAGGGGTTCTGCGATTTTGCTGGCGATCACTTTGACGGCTACCGCATGCGGCCCAGCGTCCGACAGTGACGCTGAGGCATCCTCGACGTCCGCGTCGGCTTCGGAGATGGCCGCAGCCACTGAGATGCTCGAGCCGATCGGCCTTCCAAGTCCCTACATGACTCATCGCAATTGGGGAGTGCTTCCCCAAGGCCGGGAGTGGGGCAGGGTGAGTGGGGTCTATATCGACCCTCTCGGCGAGAGCGTATGGGTCTTCGAGCGGTGCGGTGCGGATAACTGCGTCACGTCGGACGTTCCCACCGTGCTGCGCTTCGCCACCAATGGGACGCTCTTGGCCAGCTTTGGCGCGGACATGTTTGTCCGGCCGCACGGAATGTACGTGGACCAGGAGGGTAACGTCTGGGTCACCGACGGTCGCGCGGCGCGCGAAGCGGAGCTTCAGGAGGCCCCGGACGCTGCGAAGAAGGGCAATCAGGTCGTGAAATTCAGCCCCGAGGGGGAGGTTCTGATGGTGCTCGGGACGCCTGGGACCACGGGCGAGCCGCCCGACGCCCTCAACCAGCCCAACGACGTGATCGTCGCACCGAACGGCGAGATTCTGGTCTCAGAGGGCCATTCCGCTCAAGGCCCGCACGGGCGCATCTCCCGGTTCTCCAGCGACGGTACCTTCCTTGGCAGTTTCGGAGAGCACGGTAGCGGCCCTGGACAGTTCAGAGTCCCGCACGCGATGGCCTTCGATTCGCAGGGCCGCCTGTTCGTCGCGGACCGCGGTAACAGTCGCATCCAGGTTTTCGATGCGCAGTACAACTTCGTCGACGAGTGGGATCAGTTCGGGCGCCCGAACGACGTGTTCATTGACGCCGCCGACACCATGTACGTGCTGGACTCGGAATCAGGAGACGAGCGGAATCCGGGCATGCGGCGTGGCGTCTATATTGGGAACGCCAGGGACGGCTCTCTCAAGGCCTTCATCCCCCCTCACGAAACCGACAGCCCCTACGGGACGATCGGCGAAGGCGTCACGGTAGATGCCGACGGGAACATCTTCGTGGGTGAGGTCTCGATCAGCGGCATGACGATGTTCATGGCGATGTAACGGCGGTCTCTTCCCGCCCCGTCAGTCGACTCACCGCTTCAGTGGGCGTCTACCACAAGGCTCCTATTCTTCCTGTGGTAGACGTAGCGCCACCAGCGACGGCAAGATCCCATTCGCCGCGGCGGCGACCGGCAGCACGACGTACTGCACGCCGTCATGCATGTAGGTCATCGGGGCGGTGCTCGTGGGCGCCGGAATCTCGACTGAGCCGATCCTCTCACCCGTCATCTTGTCCACGCCGAACCAGACGGCCTGCCCGCCCCGGCCCTCGGCGAACATCAGGAGGCTCCGCGTAACGAGCGCGGTGGCGTTGCCTTGGAAGCCGGTGTTGACGTCGGTGAGGTCGACACCCTCGAGTAGCGGGTGGTTCCTGATGCGCTCAGGAGTGTCCCCATTGGGGATCCACCAAAGATGTTCACCGGTGTTCATGTCGATGGCCGTGATTCGGCCATACGGCGGCTTGAAGATCGGAAGTCCCTGGATGGAAGCAAAGCCGCCGCCCCCCCCGCTACCGAAATCGACCACCGTCTGACCCAAGCCGTCTGGACCGCCCCCGTCTCGCTCCGATCCGGGAGCGAGACGGCCTCCGCTACACGCCTTCCGCGAGGCCACGTACATGATGCCGGTCTCCGGATCCATGACGGTGCCCCCCGGGATGTTGGTACCGCCCGTGGCGCTCGGACATTGCGCAACTGCCCGCCAGCCTTCCGGGTTGCCAGCATAGACGTACGGATTGAAGAGCGGCCCCAGATTGATGTCGCTGATCTGCTCTATCGCCATCTCACGGAGCTCAGGCGTGAAGTCCATGAGGTCGTCCACCGACAGTCCCTGGAGCTCATAACCGGCGGGACGGGTGGGGTATGGTTGTGTCGGAGAGTACCACTCTCCCGGCACGTTCCCAGCGGGCACCGGCGTTTCTTCGATCGGCCACAGCGGCTCGCCCGTTTCCCGGTTGAAGGCAAAAGCGAACGAATGCTTGGTCGTCTGTACAACCGCGGGTATCGCCACCCCGTCGACGGTGACGTCGACCAGGATCGGTGCGACCGGGTTGTCCCAGTCCCAGATGTCATGATGGACGGTCTGAAAGTGCCACACGCGTTCGCCGGTCTGGATGTCCAAAGCGAGCACGCTTGAGCCATAGAGGTTGTTCCCCGGGCGGAAACCCCCGTAGTAGTCGTTGGTAGGCGCGTCCGTAGCGAGATACACCATGCCGAGTTCAGGGTCCGCCGAGAGGGGCGCCCAGGCGTTCACGTTCCCACTCCATGACCAAGCGTCTGAGAGCCAGCTGTCGTTTCCAAACTCGCCGGCCCTAGGAATGGTGTGGAAGGTCCACAGGTGCTCACCGGTTCTTACGTCGAACGCCTGGATGTCACCGGGTACGTTCTCGATCCTGGTCTGTCCGCCGCCACCCGGGTGCGCCGAGTTCCCGACGATGATCACGTCGTTCACCACGATCGGCGGAGACGACGTCGTGATGGCCCCTCTGGCCCGGTCGATCCCAGAGTACACGTTGTAGTCGTGCCCGAGCGAGGCCAGCATGTCGACCGTCCCGGTCTCAGGGAACCCGTCGATCGGGATCTGACCCCCGAAGTTCGCCAGCGGGTACCCCGTCTTCGCGTCGAGCGCGTGTAGGAAGAATCCGGGCGTGACGACGTAGATCACGCCCCGTCCGTCGATCTCGTAGTAGGCGACGCCGCGGCCGTAGTTCTGGCGGGGTGAGTTCTCCCACCGCTCCGTGTTCGGCTCCCGGAATGTCCAAAGGGTTTCACCTGTGGCCGGATCGATCGCGACAACCGTACGGCGGCGACCGGCGACCGTGTACACGATTCCGTCGGCGTAGATCGGGGTGGACCTCCCGACGTTGTCCATTCTGGGTCCGTAGTTGTCTCCCTTCCAGAACCACGCGACCTCGAGATCCTCGAAGTTGTCGGCGTTGATCTGATCGAGGGGAGAATACCTAGTGCTCCACACGTCCCCCCAGATGTAGCGCCACTCGCCGTCGCGATTGCCTCTCTCCTGCGCGGACACTGAGAGAGCGAAGCCCCCGACAAGAAGGAGCGAAAACACGAGACTCGATCCAAACAGCCGGATGAACGCGGGTCGGCGGGGGAGGTGGGTGGGCATCGTCAGCCTCTCAGGAGTGGTGTACGGACAGGTAATTCGGTGATAGTAGGCGTCCGGCTCGACATCCGTCAACGACGTGGGTGCCCCCGGTGGCTCGGGGTACAGTCTTGGGGTACGGGGTGGATCCTGGGCATCAAGATCCGCCAGGCCATATACTTGCTCAGCATCGTTCGGCTCGAATGCGGGAGCGGCTCTTTCACCTGGGTTAGATACTGGGGGCAGACCAATGAGACCCGTAGCGATTGTGAGGTACGCGGCGATTGCCGCCAGTGTTGGGGCGGCACTGGTTTTCTCCGCCCCGACGATGGCGCAGACCCCGGACCGGCAAGTCGACAGGACCTATGGACTGGGCCTGCCTCGCGACGGGGACGTGTTGTTCATTCCGGACGACAACTACCCGGATTGGCCCCTTCGGCCGGATCAGATGGACTATGCCGATGTGAATGGGGACCGGATGAAGGAGTGGGTTCGGAGGTTTTCGGCGATCTCGCTGCAAAGCCAGGCGGACGGCAATATGTACTGGGGCCGCCTTCCCGGGACCGCGTACGATGCCATGACGATGAACCTGATGATCGACGAGCTCGAGAGGCTCGGTCTTGAGACAGAGCGTGTTCCCCACACGATACCACGGGACTGGTCGGCGACCTTCTGGGAGGCCTCCTACACGGTGGGTGGGACGACCGTCCCTCTCCCAACTGCGTTTCCGGCTGGCGAGACCGCGCCGACGACGTCCCAGGGCATCACCGCGGAAGCCATCTGGGTTGGCGTGGGAGCTGAACCCGATTTCCTGGGCCGGGATGTCGAAGGCAAGGCCGTGATCATCTACAGCACGTTCGTGCCAGGCGGACGCAGTCATTCTGCGAGTGACCGGGCCGGCATGTTCGGCGCTAACACGCGTGCCTCGGAGTTCGGCGCGGCGATGATCGTCAACGTCATGGCCGTTCCGGGCAACGCCCAGTTCAATCCTCTGGGCGCGCCCTCGGCTGACTATGGTGTTCCGCTGATCACCCTCAGCCAGGACGACGGTTTCGCGTTGCGGGACGCTTTGGGCACGGGTGCGACCGTGGAGATGCGGCTGAGACTCGACATTGAAATCCGCGAGAACGTGTCGACCGCGAACGTCTTTGCCCGACTACCCGGAGCCTCCGACGAAGAGATCGTCATCGCCGCCCACACCGACGGGTTCTTTCAAGCGTCGATGGACAACGCCAGCGGTATGGCGAGCGCACTCGAGATCGCTCGCCACTATGCGGCGATGCCACGGGAGGACCGTCCCCGCACGCTCCTGTTCGTCCTCTTTCCGGACCACCATCACGGTGAGACGGGGTTGAGGGCCTGGGAACGCACTTACAATTGGGCCAACGTGGCGATGGCGCTCACGCTCGAGCATCCGTCCCAGACACAGCTGTACTGGTACAACGATGACCTGATGACGTCGAACACGATCGGTGCGTTTCGATGGAACGCGATGGGAAGTCCTGGATTCCTCGATATCGTCAACGGTACGCTGCGGGCCTTCGGCGTTGCGACTTACACCGTGATGGATGGCCGGCCCAAGCTGACCAGCCAAGCACCCGGATTCCACATCATCGACCACGTCATCTACCACACGACGCTGGATACGCCTGAGCTGGTCCCCGCCGAGGGTATGGAGCGAGCAACGCGGGCCTTCTTGAGCGTGATCGATCAAGCGAACGAAATGACCCTCTCAGAATTGCGGGCACCCACGATGTTCTGATGTGGTGTGTGTTAGTGTGGTGTCCCAGGCGTTCGGGATCCTACACAGGGTAGCGCTTGCTTCCGATCAACGGGGTTATTTCGTCATGCCGGATAGGCTTCGAAAAGAGGTGCCCCTGGGCGAGTTCGCAGTTCAGTTTCTTCAAGAGGTCCAACTCGTCGGGGGTCTCGACGCCTTCGGCGACGACGCGCACGCCGATGTTTTGGGCCAGCGCCAGGGGTGTACGTACGATTTCCTGGGATTCGCTGCGCGTGTGGAGATTCGCTATGAACGACCGGTCGATCTTGAGGGAATCGATCGGGAACTGATGAAGATAGCGTAGTGAGGAGTGCCCGATTCCGAACGCATCTATATCGAGGCTGACGTTCAACTTCTTGAGGTCGGCGAGTACTCTGAGTATCGGATCGGCGTCATCCATCATCACCGTCTCCGTCATCTCCAACCTCAGCGATCGTCCGTCGACACCCGTCTCCTCCAGGACACGCTCTACGTGCTGGGCCATATCCTCCCACAAGACTTGCTTGCCGGACAGATTGACGCTCAGGGACAGGGTCGATTCCATCGAGATCTGCTCCTGCCACCCTCGCAGGTGACCACAGGAGTGCTTGAGCACCCACAAGCCGAGCGGGATGATCAGACCGGTTTCTTCCGCGACCGAGAGGAACTCGGGTGGCTCGGAGCAGCCCGCGACGGGGGTGTTCCCACCGTAACAGTGCCTCCACGCCGGTAATCTCACCGCTTGTCAAAGACACGATCGGTTGGTAGAAGACGCAAAATTCCTCGCGTTCCATCGCCCACCGCAGGTCAGTCTCCAGCCCCAGGCGGCCCTAGCTGCCCCTCTCCGTGTTAGATTAGAAGCACTGGGAGAGCTCGGTATTCCGGCCCCAGATCCCACTGATCATGAAAAAAGAGCTGAGAAACCTTCACATTTGAGTCACGCGAATGCCCAACAAGTACATGCCTCTATACATAGCCTTGGCCCTGATGGCCGTGAGAGCCTTTGTCGGGGCGCCGGCGCTTCTCGGGCAGGGTCCGGGTGGCGACCGGGCTCTGTCCGAGGCTCCGAGAATCTTCTTAGACTGCCAGGGCCCCCAGTGTGACAACACGTATCATCGAACCGAGATTCCGTGGGTGACCTGGGTTCGCGACCAGCAGGACGCCGATCTCCATGTAATCATGACTAGCCAGACCACGGGCGCGAACGGCCGGGAGTACGTGATCGACGCCACGGGGCGCGAGGCGTACGCGGACTACGTAGAACAAAGCCTCTATCAGGCGCTGTCGACCGATACTCAGCGCGAGCGCCTGGACGGTGTGTCCCATTCTCTTGGACTGGCCTTCGCGCGATTCGCTCAATACGCGGGCTTCCGCGACATCGTCAGTCTACAGACGAGTCGGGGTGGGGGTGCGAACCGCTCGGCTGGCCTGGTCTCTTCGGAGCAGGTCGACGATCCCTGGCACCTTTGGACTTTTCGTGTAAACGGAAACGGCAATTTCAACGGGGAAGAGACCCGAGCCACACGTCGATTTTCGGGTGGGATGAACGCCTCCCGAGTCACCCCGACTTGGAAGCAGAGTTACGGGGGGTTCATGAATTACAACTTCCAAAGAACCAGATTCTCCGACGGCTCCAAGTTCGTCGACCGGCGCACGGACTGGAATTTCAACTCCACAGTCGTTTACTCCGTGGCCGATTTCTGGTCACTCGGGTTCACATCCCGCGTCGGTCGCAACGTCAGGGAGAATCAGAATTTTGCGGCCGAGATCAATCCGGCGCTCGAGTACAGCTTTTTCCCATACGACGAAGCGACCAGGCGATCGCTCACCGCCTTTTACGAGGTCGGACCCGCCTACTTCGACTACATCGAGATCACGGTGGATGATCACCTCAATGAGACGCGGTATAAGGAGTCCTTAACGCTTGCGGTCTCGCAGCGACAGACTTGGGGGGATGTCAGGGTCAACATCCGGGGATCGCACTATTTCCACGACTTCGAACGCAACAACCTCAACATTGGCGGATTCGTCTCCTTCAGGATCACGCGCGGTCTCGACCTGAGCTTCGGTGGAAACTATTCGCTGGTGGCCGACCAGTTGTATCTCCCGTTGGATGAACTGTCCGACGAGGAGCTTCTGACCGGGGTCAGGCGGGCGCCTACAGACAAACAGTACAGCTTCTTCGTGGGATTGTCGTATCAGTTCGGCTCGATCTTCAACAATGTCGTGAACAATCGGTTCCCGGGTGGTGGTGGAAACTTTGGAGGTGGTGGAAACTTCGGAGGTGGCGGAAACTTCGGAGGTGGCGGAAATTACGGAGGGCGCGGCGGCCGGTAGTCTCACTCGTCGCCGAACGAGACCCCGATGCTTCTCACGGTCCTCACCAGATCGCCGTCGGTTGGGACCAATTTGAGG
>CAUZVZ010000015.1:0-31435 GCA_963583605.1 Gemmatimonadales bacterium UBA6960 | reverse complement strand
GACATGGGATTCTGGTCGGTGGGTTTCGCACCTGTGACGACCGCGAACGGTCGGGACTACGCCATCGAGGGGGATGGGTACAACGACATGTTGGCGCAGTTCGAAGAACTCGCCGAGGAGTTCAAGGGGGCGGCTCTCGAAAATCGCCACCATGGATTCTCCAACCTGAATGAAACCCTCGAGGAGATTCACAAGGGGATGAGCAAGGCCTTTCCGTGCGGTGCCGGGCTAGGCCTCGTGGGTGTGGCGACGGACGGCGATGTGGCGCTGTGCCATCGTTTCGCCGGCTCAGATGAGCACAAGATCGGATCGGTACAGAGTGGGGTGGACCGGGAAAAGCAGTCGCGGTTCCTGGAAACGCACCACATTGCGCACAAAACAGACTGCCACACCTGCTGGGCTCGCCCACTTTGCGCCGGAGGGTGCTACCACGAAGCCCACACACGGTATGGCACCACGACACAGCCGAACCTCCACTACTGCGATTGGGTTCGCAGTTGGACGGATACATGCCTGCAGGTCTACGGTGAGATTGCGACCCACAATCCGGACTTTTTGAAGCAATACGACAGGGTGGCCTCCATACCCGCCTGAAGGAGAAGCGACGTGAAACACATCAAGGCGATCAATCAGAAGGCCGTGCGCATCGAAGAATACGGGCGGAGCGAGCCGGGGACGGGGACGGCGGGAGGCCCAGACGGGGACGACGTCGTTGCGCTCGAAACCCGCGATTCGGGACCTCATATCCCCCTGGGATGCTCTCTCGTGTTCGCTCCCGGGTGGGAAGTGGACTCGAGTGGCGGCACTGCCGGCCTATGCGCACCGGTCGAACGCGATCTCTTCGATTGCCACAACGGCTGTTTCTGGCCGGTCCAGGTTCCGGATCATCTCAATCACGCCGCAGATTGGACGTCCACCTGTGCGACCGCGCAGCAGGATTGGCGGAAAATAGACTTGATCTTCCCATGAGGATTTCCGCCCTGTTGGGCCCTTCGGCCCCGTCCCTGCTTTCGGCCTCGTTGCTGCTTTCGGCCTCGTTGCTGCTTTCGACTCCGGACCCGTTGGCGGCGCAGGGCGCGTCGGCCACGATCTCCGGAGGCAACGGAACGATTTACGCGAGCACCTACAGCGACCTGATTACAGTCATCGACGAACGCAACTTCGAGGTCGTCGGGCAGATCCAGACACAGAACGGAATCCCGGGTCGGTTCGTGCTATCGGCCGACCGAGAGCGTCTCTACGTGTCGGATGCGACCGGCTACTACATTGAGGCCCTCGATCTCGCCCGACGCCAGTCCATCGACTCCTTCACGATCGGTAGCGGGAACGAGCGGTTCAGGATCATGAGTTTCTCTGTCGATCCACAAGAAACGTACGCATTGATTCTCGGAAAGACCCGGATCGAGCACATCGACCGGTTCGAGGTCGGGCCCGCGACCCTCATCCGCTACGACCTACGGAATCACGAGGTCATGGACACGATTCCCTGGCCCGGTGGCCACGAGCGCGAACGTGCCAACTTCAGGTTCTCGCCCGACGGGGGCCTCGTGTATTTCTTAGCGGAGGACATCATCGTCTTGGAGTCTGAGAACTTTACGGAGGTCGACCGCTGGGAGGTCTCGCAAGAACTGGAGCCGGGACTGGGGCAGATGAGGCCCGGATTCACCGAAAGCTACTACGAGGAACCCGGCTTCTTTACGGAACTCGTGCGAATCACCGACCCGATCAACAACCGCCGCATGATGGGCATCGCGCGGGTCGACCTGGCTGAGCGAGATCTGGACTTCTATACGCTTGGACCGAGCGAGCCGGTCGGCCAGTTTGCTCTGGCCCCCGGGGGGAGGAAGGCGTGGGCTCTATACTCCGAGGTCGGTCACTACGAGTTCTGGGCCATCGATCTGGAGCAGCGCCGCGTCACGCACCGGGAGGTTTTCGATGGCCGGCCCCGCATGGGGCTCATCGCCAGCACCAACGGGGAGCTGCTGTACATCCACGTGGCCGGCAATACCATCGACGTCTACGATTCGGAGACGTACGAGCACCTCAAGACGGTGGACGTCGGAGGCGACATGAGGGGCTTTCTCCTGCTTCCAGCCCCCGATGCGGCGCGGTAGGCCGGACAGACCCTAGGGCAGACTTGTTCGGCTCTCGGCATTGGACCGTGGTCGGATGCGAGGCACGCGTATGAGTCCGGGATCCTCCGACTTGGCTCGCATCTTCGCCTACGTCGCGCCGTACTGGCGCCGCCTCGTGCTCGTCGTGGCTCTGAGCCTGATCGGGACCGTCCTTTCGCTTTTCATCCCCTATCTCTCGAAACTCCTCGTGGATTTGGCGCTTCTGGGGCGTGATTTGAGTGCGCTCGTCCGCATCGTGGGCGCCTTCGCTGCCATCACCGTGTTGTCCTTCATCATGAACGTCACGAGTGGCATGCGGTACACGCGGGTGTCCGCGGACATTCTCTTCGACATGCGCCGCAAACTGTACGAGCATCTCCAGACCCTCTCGCCGAGGTTCTATGCGAGGACTCCGCTAGGTGAGATCGTCTCCCGGATCAACAGCGACATCGGCGAGATTCAGCGGATCGCCTCGGAAACGGCCCTCGCGTGGATCAGCAACGTCCTCTACCTGGCGGGAACGGTTGCCATGTTGCTATGGCTCGACGCGCGCCTGTTCCTGGTCAGCCTGCCCATGGTCCCCCCGAGCCTGTGGGCGCTCGTGCGTTATCGGCGAAAGCTGGAGGTCAGCGTCGGAACGCTCCGCCAGAGCAGCGCTGACATCGGTACGTTTCTCATCGAGACGATTCAGGGAATGAAGTTGGTCGTGTCCTCCAACGCGCAGTCGCGCGAAGTCGATCAGTTCGGCGCCAAAAACGGCACGTTCGTCGACGCGCTGATGTCGATGCGCTGGCTTTCCTATCTGGCCGGCGGCTTCCCGGGTCTGATCCTCTCGGCAGGTACGACCATTGTGTTTCTCTACGGAGGCTCCCGGGTGATCGCCGGTACGATCACACTGGGCACCTTCGTCGCTTTCATGGCCTACCAGATGCGGCTCCTTTCTCCGGTCCAGGGATTGATGAACCTGTGGGCCAATTTCGCGACAGCAAAGGTATCGCTCCGTCGCGTGCATGAGATCCTCGATACCGAACCCGAGGTCATCGAACGGGAACAACCAATCCGTCTCGCCTCCGTTCGCGGCGACTTGTCTTTCGAGGGGGTTTCCTTCTCCTTCGAGCGAGGGGGACCCGTTCTCGACGCGGTGTCTTTCCAAGTGGAGCGGGGGGACGTTCTTGCGATCGTAGGGCCGAGCGGAAGCGGGAAATCCACGGTGGCCGATCTTCTCGCGCGGCACTTCGATCCGGATGATGGCAGCATCCGCTTAGACGGACACGACTTGCGGGATGTCTCGTTGAGCGACGTCCGCAAGCATATCGCTTCGGTGGACCAGGATGCGTTCGTGTTCAACGCCTCCATCGCGGAGAACATTCGGTATGCCGATCCCTCGGCCTCTCCGCAAGCGGTGGCGGAAGCCGCCGTGTCCGCCGGTTTGGAGGACTTCCTGGAGGGCCTTCCCGACGGATTGGACACCCCTGTCGGCGAGCGCGGGCTCGCCGTCTCTGCGGGGGAACGCCAACGCATCTCCGTCGCCCGAGCCCTCCTGGCGGACCCCGAGGTCTTGGTCTTGGACGAAGCCACGTCCGCATTGGATCCGCTTGCTCAAGAGCGCGTGATCGAGGGGTACGAAGCCGTGATGCGGAATCGCACGACCATCCTCATCACGCACCGCCTGGAACTCGCCCGGCGCGCGGACCGAGTCTTGGTGATCTCCGGCGCCCGCGTCGTCGAGGACGGATCGCCGGCTGAGTTGATTCGGGCCCAGGGAGCATTCTATCGACTCTTTCGCCGAGACCTCGAGGCGTCGGGAGTCGAGCAAGCTAAGGCACAAGCTTGACCGGCGTGTCCGCCCCGCCTCCCGTCGGGCATCAGGTCGGGCCGGACCATCCGTCGATTCGTGACCGCTCAGGACACGGCATCACCGTCGCCGTAATCGACAGCGGTGTGCACGCGGAGCATCCCCATGTGGGTGTTGTCGCCGGGGGCATCGCGATCGAGCCGGACGGTGAACAGCACACCGACTACGCCGACCGCCTCGGCCACGGGACGGCCGTAACCGCGGCGATTCGCGACAAGGCCCCGGACATCGACATCCAGGTGGTCAAGGTGTTCCGACGAACGCTTTCCACGTCGACCGGCGTCTTGGTGAAGGCGATCGACTGGTCGGTCGGTCAGGGAGCACGCCTCATCAACCTGAGCCTCGGCACCGTCAGGTCTGAGAACGAGCTGATCCTCTGGGCCTCAGTCCGGCGCGCCGTGGAGCAGGGGGCCCTGATCGTGTCTCCACTGGAGCACGAGGGACGGATCTGGCTTCCGGGGAGCCTGGAGGGAGTCGCCGGAGCGATCCTGGACTGGGGATGCCCGCGGGACCAGATCCGGGTGGAGTCCGGACCGGCCGGTGAAGGCGTTTTCGTCGCGTCTGGTTTGCCCCGGCCCATTCCCGGTGTTTCCACGGAGAACAACCTCAAGGGCGTGAGTTTCGCGGCTGCGAACGTAACCGGAATCCTGGCATGTCTCCTCGAAGGCCGCCCCGAGATCCAATCACTCGGGGACGTTTGGCCTCTGCTCCATGACCCGGGATGACTCGGCTGAGGGACCTCCTGTTGACCGCTTGGGCCGTGCCTCTCACGTTATCCCGAACCGTCAGAGGGTTGTCGGTCGTCCCAGTTCGCGCGCCAGTTCGCTCATGCGACGTTCTCATCCCGTCGGGCAGGCCATGATCAGTCTCACCGAGAATTCGCAGAGGCGCCTCCTCCGGTCCGTCGTGGGGCCGCCGGCCACGCTGGCATGCGTGGTGGGGCTGTGCCTCGCCCTCGGACCCTCCGCGGTCGAGTCGCAGAGACGGCCCGCTCCCCCAGCCGAGTGGGATCAGGCGGCGGCCGCCGATTACTTGGACGGACGACAAGCCTGGTGGAGGACTTGGCCCAACGCCGCCCGCGACCACGAGACGTCCTGCGTCTCGTGTCATACGGCGCTGCCGTACGCGCTGGCCCGTTCCGCGCTACGCGCACCGCTAGGGGAAACCGGCCCGACCATTCCCGAGGCAGACCTGCTGGCTGACGTCAGCAAACGAGTGGCGTTGTGGAACGAGGTGGACCCGTACTACCCGGATCAGACGGTGGGCCTCCCCAAAACCAGCGAGTCGAGGGGGACCGAAGCCATCCTGAATGCGCTCATCCTATCCAGCCGTGACGCCCGAGAGGGACACCTGACCAACGAAACACGACAGGCGTTCGAGAACCTGTGGAAGCTTCAGTTCACCCGAGGAGAGGGGACCGGTGCTTGGGCTTGGCTGTACTTCGGACTGGCCCCTTGGGAATCGGAAGGGGCGGCCTACTTCGGAGCTGCATTCGCGGCCGTTGCGGTCGGAGTGGCACCGAACGACTACGCGAATTCTACGGAAATCCAGGATCGGGTGGCGTCGCTCAGGGCGTATCTCCAGCAGGGTTTGGAAAGCCGCCGGGCACTGGACCGAGTCATGCTGCTTTGGGCTGCCAGCGAACTCTCGGATCTTCTGACATCGGATCAAAACCAGTCCCTCATCCGTGACGTCATGCGCCTGCAGAACACCGATGGAGGCTGGAGTCTCACTTCCCTCGGGCAATGGGAGGGGCAGGATGGATTCGCTCCCGGTCCCGGGAGCGATGGATACGCCACCGGTTTGATCACGTTCGCTCTGCAAAAAGCCGGCGTGTCACGCGACCAAGATAATCTAAGCAGAGCCCTCGCCTGGTTGGTGCAGAACCAGGATCCGACCGGCCAGTGGCCCGCCGCCTCACTCAACAGAGAGCGAGATCCAGCATCCGACAGGGGGCGCTTCATGTCCGATGCAGCTACGGCGTTCGCCGTCCTGGCGCTGACGCAGGCCGATTCGTCGAATGAGTGATCGACCCTGACCCGAGTGGTGTGACAGAGCGGAGGTGAACGTGTCGTCACTAGGAACAGATCGTCCTGCGAGAGCGTCCCTGCTCCACTTCTTTTCGCGCGTCTCACGCATCTCATGCATTTCATGCGTCTCATGCGTCACGATACTAGCGGTGATTGCATGTGCCGGACCGGATGCCGGCGCTCCGAGTGAGAGCATCGAAGCCGATCACTTCGTGCCCTCGCGCCCAGAGACGGTGAGTTGGGGCTGGTATCCCATCGACAAGGAGGCCGTGCTCCGGATCCAGTCCGGAGAGACCGTTCGCATCAACACGCTGACTCACGCCGGGGCCATCCAGCGAGCCGAGCCGGTCGAATACCTGACGGGACTCGACATACCGCGAGAGCAGATCCTTCAGGACGTGCTCGATTTCTGGGCGTCGAGGGACGGGCGGCCGAGAGATGGGCGGAGCGGCCACGTCATCACCGGGCCGATCTATGTCGAGGGGGCCGAGCCGGGCGACATGCTCGAGGTGCAGATCCTCGCGCTCGAGACGCGCGTCCCCTGGGGGATCAACAACACGAACTCCCGCGGGGGCGTGTTTTCGACCGGCTATCCCGGAGTCGACGCCGAGGATCCGCTGCTGGACATCCCACCGGGAACGCTGCACGTGATTCGCACCGGCATGGTGGACGGCCGCGAGGTCGCGCTCTTTTCGCCGAACATCCAGGTGCCGCTGGCGCCCTTCATGGGCATCCTGGCGGTCGCGCCCGATCCCGTGGTGGGCGAGCCGGGTGTGTGACCGTGCCCGGCGTCCAGAGCTCGAGGCCCCCGGGAGCGTACGGCGGCAACATGGACGTGACGGACCTCAAGGCCGGCACCACTCTCTACCTCCCGGTCTTCCACCCTGGAGCGCTCTTCTACACGGGCGACCCGCACGGCGCCCAGGGCGACGGTGAGGTGAGTGGAACCGCGATCGAGCAGTCGCTCACCGGTGTTTTTCGCTTCGTCGTGCACAAGGGCGTCACGATATCGGGCCCACGTGCCGAGACCGATACGCACTACATGATCATGGGGATCGACCTCGATCTCGACCGCGCCACGCGGCACGCCACCTGGGAGGTCGTCGATTTCCTGGTGAAGGAGAAGGGGCTTACGCCCGCCAAGGCGCTTTCCCTCGCGAGCATCGCCGTGGATTTCCGGGTGAGCGAGGTGGTCGACCTCACCCAGGTGGTCACGGGCTATATCCCGAAGGAGATCTTCCTGCCGTGATTCGTTGGCTCCTCCTTGTCGGCCTTTGTTTTCAGAGTCTCCCGGCGGTCGTCGCGGCTCAGTCTGCGGAGATGGAGCAGGGCAAGCGACTCTTTGAAAGCCAGTGCGGAAGCTGCCACGGGCCTCTCGGAAACGGCGGCAGGGGCGCCAACTTGGCACAGCCACAGCTCCGCCGCGCGACGGATGATCAAGCGCTCCGCAACATCATTCGACGGGGGATTCCGGGTACTGAGATGCCGAGTTCGTTTCTCACGCCCACCCAGGTCTCCAGTATCGCCGGGTATGTGAAGACGCTGGGTCGTGTTCAGTCCGAGGCCGTCCCCGGGAACGCGATCCGCGGTCAAGCGACCTACGCCTCGCTCGATTGCGTGGCGTGCCACACGCTGGGGGGCGAGGGCGGTATCCTCGGCCCCATCCTCGATGACATCGGGGCGCGCCGGAGCGCGGCCCACTTGCGGCAGGCGCTCATCGAGCCCGAGGCCTCTGTGCCCAGCGGCTTTCTCCAGCTCCGGGTCGTCACGAACGACGGCCGCACCCTGACCGGTGTCCGGGTCAATGAAGACGGGTTCTCGGTCCAGTTCAGGGATTTTGCGGGGGAGCTTCACTCGTTCTGGAAAGACGAGATCGACAGCCTCGACAAGCAGTGGCAGCGCTCGCCGATGGTGAGCTACGAAGCGATATTGACCGCCGGCCAGACCGATGACCTGGTCGCCTATTTGGTGTCGCTCAAAGGATCCTGATGAAAACACGCGTGCTCCTACTCGTGACGGCGGCGTGTTGTAGCGCCCGGCCCCAGCCCGCGGAGGCCCAAGTTTCCTACGAGCGGATCCTAGACGCGGCGTCTGAGCCCGAAAGCTGGCTGACTTACTCCGGCACGTACGGAGCACAGCGCTACTCGACGCTGGACCAGATCGACAGGGACAACGTGGATCGACTTCAAGCGGATTGGATCTACCAAGCCCGATCCCTTCAGAAGTTCGAAGTGTCGCCGCTCGTAGCCGACGGCGTCATGTACATCACCGAGGCGCCGAGCGACGCAACCGCGCTCGACTTGCGCACGGGCCGCCCCCTGTGGAGTTACCGTCGCCCGATCCCGCCGGACATCGTGACGTGCTGCGGGCAAGTGAATCGAGGGGTGGCGCTCCTCGGTGATCAAGTCTTTCTCGGTACGGTCGATGCCCATCTGGTCGCGCTCGACGCGAGCACGGGCCGCGTGAATTGGGACATCGAAGTCGCGGAACACACTGAGGGGTACGCAATTACCGTGGCGCCCCTCGCGCTCAAGGACATGATCATCGTCGGCATCTCGGGCGGCGAATACGGCATCCGCGGCTTTCTGGACGCTTATGATGCGCGCACAGGGGAGCGTCGATGGCGCTTTTGGACCGTTCCGGGGCCGGGCGAGCCCGGTCACGACACATGGTCGGGCGACAGTTGGGAGCGGGGTGGAGCTCCGACCTGGGTCACCGGTGCATACGATCCCGAGCTAGACCTCCTCTATTGGGGAACAGGAAACCCGGGCCCCGACTTCATCGGCGAGGTGCGTGAGGGCGACAACCTCTACTCGGAGTCCTTGCTCGCGCTCGACCCCGACACCGGGGAGTTGAAGTGGCATTTCCAGTTTATCCCTCACGACGTGCACGACTACGACTCCACGCAAATTCCGGTACTCCTCGACGCCGAATTCGAGGGCGAGCCGAGAAAGCTGGTCGTGTTCCCGAACCGGAACGGCTTTTATTACGTCCTCGACCGGGCCACGGGCGAGTTCCTCGTCGGCAAGCAATTCGCTAGGCAGACGTGGGCGCTGGGGCTGGACGGAAACGGACGCCCCATCGAAGACCCGGAGAGCGTCCCCGACCTGGACGGAGCCCTCGTATATCCCGACGACGACGGGGCCGCCAACTGGTACAGCCCCACGTTTAGCCCGCAGACCAACCTCATCTATCAGAATGTCCGCGAAAAGGGAGCCACATACTTCCTCGCCGACGCGACGTACGAGCCCGGAAGGATCTACATGGGGGCCAGTCGGCGGGCCGTTCCGGGAGAAGATCCCAGGGGATTCCTACGTGCGCTGAACGCGTTGACGGGCGATCTCGTTTGGGAAATCGAAGTTTTCTCCCCACCTTGGGCTGGGCTCATGTCCACGGCGGGCGGACTCGTGTTCTCCGGGACGATGGAGGGCGACTTCTTCGCGGCGGATGCCTACACGGGCGACGTCCTATGGCGGTTCCAGACGGGGGGGGCGATCTATGCGAACCCGATCACCTATATCAGCGAGGGGCGACAGTTCATCGCCATCGCAGCGGGGAGCGCACTCTTCAACTTCGCGCTACCGAAGTAAGCAAATAGAACCGTACGATTCCTTCTTTCCGGAGAGGTACCGTGAGCAAGCATTTCTTTTCCCGCCGCCGGTTTCTGCAGAGCGCCGGTGCGGCGGCCGTGGGAGTTCCGACGTCGCTTAAGGGGCACACCGCGGCCGAGATGCGCGCCTTCGACTCGAACGGCGTGATGGAGCAAGACATTTCGAAATGGGAGCTCGACACGCCGGCGCTGTGCGTCGACCTCGATGCCCTTGAGGCCAACTTGGCCACGCTGCAACAAGCGGTCACCCGCAACGGCATCGCCAGTCGCCCTCACGCGAAGACGCACAAGACTCCGGCGATCGCTCGGATGCAGCTGGAGAGCGGGTCGGTCGGCATATGCACCGCCAAGGTGAGTGAGGCGGTGGCCATGTACGAGTATGGCATCGACCAGATCCTCATGACGACGATCAACGCGACACCGTTCAAGATCCAACGGGCCACGGACCTGAGGAGACAGTGTTCCGGGTTCGTCCAGGCGACCGACACACCCGCTAACGCCCGCGAACTGTCTGAGGCGGCGCAGGCCGCCGGTCTCGTGTCCGATGTCGTGGTCGATATCGACTCGGGGGGGCACCGTACCGGCATCACGCCTGGCCAGCCGGCCCTCGCACTGGCACAACTGGTGGACCAGCTACCAGGGCTCCGGCTGCGGGGCATGCTGTGCTACGACGGTGGCTCGCAGCACGTGCAGGGGTTCGAGACGCGCAGGACGCAGACGCTCGAGCGATGCGCTCCAGCCACGGAGACGTACGACCTGATGCAACGATCGGGTCTGAGCACGGAGATCTTCAGCGGAGGCGGCACCGGTACGTACAACATCGACCATGAGACCAGGGGGCTCACCGACATCCAGGTGGGGAGCTACGTCTTCATGGACGCCCAGTACGCCGCCATCGGAGGCGCGACGAACGCAGACGTCTACGCAGACTTCCAGCATTCTCTCACCATCCTCACGACGGTGCTCAACGCCCAGTACGAGGGACTGGTCACCACCGACGCAGGCGCCAAAGCGTGTACGATCAATCAACCATGGCCGATCGTCAAAGGCGAGACGGGGATGACGTACCGGTCCGGCTCAGACGAGTTCGGGACGCTCCGCTACGACGACCCGTCGAGGACGTACCGGCTCGGAGACAAGCTCGAAGTGATCGTGTCGCACTGTGATCCTGTGGTGAACCTCTACGACCAGATGTACGCGATTCGAGGCGACCGGGTCGAGGCCGTCTGGCAGATCGCGGCGCGGGGGATGTCCACGTAAGGCTCAGCCCCCCGGCACGAGCCTGAGCGTGTTGGCCGCGTTCCCTTCCACCGCCTCCCGGGTGAAATAGTACGGTTGGTAGTCACCGTTCCTCCACTCGTCCAGGAGGCTGTCGTAGTAGGGGCTACCTGGCTGTCCCGACTGGCCCGGAGCGTTGAGGACCCGCGAGTTGTCGAAGTTCACGAGGTCGATGATCTGCTTGTACGTCCCTCCATTCGAAGAGACCGTCCCTGCCCCGCCCCGCCGTTCTGCCGCCGGCAGATCGAAGGCGGCCGAGAGGGGGTGATCGAAGGGAACCCGGTTGCTCCGGCCCCACCGCCAATCAGCGGGATCACTCCCCTGCTCCGAGGCCAGGCTGTCGATCACCATCCTGAGGGCGCTCGCTACCGCCTCTCCGGAAACGTTATCGGGAACGGACGCTTCGGGGTTGTTGCGTGCGAGGATTCGGCTCCAAGTGAAGTAGACCGCCGCGGCAGCGCTCTCCTCAGCAAAGACGTGGTCCCACTCGGACAGGAGCTGACGCACGCGCTCCACCTCCGGATCGTCCGAGGTCCATCCTTTGAAGAGAACGGCCGCCTCGGCGGCTCCGTAGTGATAGGCGTCGAGCTGCAGCCGGACGTTGTCCTCGACGGAGAACCCCGCACTGTCGGACAAGATGTCGGCAAGCCGCTCGAATCGCCGGTAAGGCGGAACCTTGAACATGAGTGGTGGAGAAAATCCGTCAGGGTGAATGTTGTGGTTCGCCGTCGCGATCCAGCCCCTGTCCGGGTTGTACTCCTCCGGCAGGTCATCGCGGAAGCCCTTCCACTCGTACTCCCCGTTACCAGGCACCGGCAGTCGGCCGTGCCAGAGGCCACCCCGATCGGGGGTCAAGGCCGCCGCCTTCCAGGCGATGTTTCCTTCGACGTCCCCGCAGATCATGTTCTCGGACGGCGCCTTCCAGTAGTCCATCGCCTCCAGGAACTCCCCACAATTCTCAGCCTGGTCGACGCGTAGCGAGCCCATGTAGTGGGCCGTCCCCGGCTCGTGCAAGACGGTCTTCAGCGCATAGGCGTAGTCATTCTCGGTGTCCTCGTACACGATGGGTCCGTGGCGGCTGTACTTAAGCTCGACCACCCGGGGCGCCTGATCCCGGATCAGTATCGTGTCGATGACCACCCGGAGATTCTCCCATTCGCCCTGCCAACGCACCTGGTTCTGATTCTCGGGGTTGACGGTCTCCTGGTACAGGTCGTCCTGATCGGTGCCGACGATCGTGAGGCCCCACGCAACCCGGTCGTTGTGCCCGATGGCCACTCCGGGCAGGGAGGGCTCGCCCGAGCCAATAACGTTCCATCCGGGGGCGTTCAGATGAACGATGTAGCGGAGGGACGGGTTCGAAATCTGTCGGTGGGGATCGTTAGCAAGAATCACCCCGCCCGTGCTCGTCATCCTTGGAGAGAGCACCCAATTGTTGCTCCCTACCTCCTCCCGGAACTCGCCAGGGAGGTACGGAAGCGGATGTTCGAGCAGGTCTTGCAGCGAGAACCGGGCCGCGATTCCGGCCCCCCGAGCGTTGCCGAACTCGCCTTGAAACGAGATGCCTGCCATTCGACCCGCCGCCACTTGATACTCCGGAAGCACCGGAGCCCGGACAATCTGGTCGAAGTCTCCACGCATGGCATCGATGATCGCATCCGCATGTTCGGCGATGGCTTCTAGGTCCACACCTGCGGGGATCTCGAGAGGGACGTAGGGGTCCGGCGTGCGGCGGAGATTCGCCGCCTCTGCGCCCATTTGCACGACGTCCTGGGCAAGCTGGACTTCCTGTCGTCCCCTCGACATGGCGCGTTGAATGAGGCGGAGAGAGGTGAGATCCGTGGTCCACGGCTCCGGCCGGGTGCCGGTGATCTTGAACTCCACCGGCAGGTTGTCCCCCCGATGCTCGATGTACGCGTTCACTCCGTCGGCGAAGGAGGCGAAGATGCGCTCAGCTTCAGGGTGGTAGCTATCGAAGTCTTCCTGTCGCGAACCGCGATACTTCATGAGGCGGTAGAGCCGGTCGGTCTCGAAGCGCTCAGGTCCCACGATCTCAGCCGCCCTCCCCTCTGCGTAGCGACGCCAGACGTCGATCTCCCACAACCGGTCCTGCGCGGCTACGAACCCCTGCGCGAAGAAGAGATCCTCCGTGTTATTCGCATAGATGTGGGCGATCCCCGCGGGATCCCGGATCACTTGCACCTCGTCGCGGAGGCCGGCGACACGGATGTCCCCGTCTAGCTGCGACAGGGCGCTGAGCGCCATCTCATCGAGCTGCGCTTCCACGCCACCCTCTCCGGTGCTGCAGCCGGTAAAGATGAGAATCGGTATGACGAGGCAAAGGGATAGGGATGCGTACTTCAAAGGACTTCTCCGGGTGAGTGGAAGTTGCCTAGACGTTAGGCGCAGCCTTTACCGGAGGCAAGGTACCCGGAATCCAAAGGCCCTTTGCGAGTACAGCACCCTGCTAATGACTCCTGAGTCACCTGCGAGAGCCGCCCAACCCCGCCCTAGATCGTCTCCAGCACCTCCACCGGCACCCACCCCACCCTGCCATCCTCGAGCGCGACCTCAGCCCACTCCTCAGAGAGGCGATCGATCCGGACCTTGGTCCCTTCGTGCACGGTGAAGACCGTGAGAGTCTCGTCGTCCAGCGGGGCGCTCATCACATCGACCTGGGGTTGGAATACGACGGCCTCCTGGGCTCGTCCCGGTTCGAACTCTCGAACGGCAAGGTTGAGTCCGAACAACAGGAACACGACACCCGAGGCGAGGGCGATCCGCCCACCCCACGCAGCCACCTGCACTCCCCTCTTCAAGATGAGCAAGAGCACGACCCCCGTCCCGACCAGGTAGGACACGGCCACTACCGCGATGAGGAGCGTCCTCGGCAGAAGGCCGACCCACCACTCCACTGCGCTGAAGAGCCAGAATCGCGGGAGCGGCTCGATCTCGTCGACGGTCAACGAGCGCGCGAGATCGAGGTTGACCTGAACGTCTTCATCCCCCGGGAGTAGCCGGCGGGCGCGCTCATAGTACAGGATGGCTTGGGCCAGCTCGCCGAGCTTGAAATACGCGTTGCCGATGTTGTAGTAGACCTCACCGCTCTGGAATCCGGCCTCCACCAGTCGAAGGTAGCTGGCGAGCGCGTCCTCGAAGTCCCCTTCTTGATACAGCCGGTTCCCTTCCTGATAGAACTCCACCTGAGTGACTGCGGGACGAGGAGTGGATAGCACAGCGATCGCTGGTGCGGCCGACCCGGGCACCTCGAGCACGCCAGAGGCGGGGATGCCGGGAGGACTGGAGGCGGGGCTAGCGGAGAGGGCGGATCCCACCGTCAAGGCGAGCACCAGGGCACGCATCAGGAGAGCCCCTCTTGCACTGAGGTCATGGCATCTACCGCCCGGTCGAAGAATTCAGACCTCTCCTCCGTGCTGGAGCTGGGGGGAGCAAAGCGCGCACGGTCGCACTCTCCCAGACAAAGGAAGTACTTCCTCATGGCCACCACCGGAACCCCACGCCTCCGGAGTTCCGCCTCGGCGACGTCGGACATGAAGCCGGCCTCGGCTACATTGAGTTTGCCGGCGAGGAATCCACGCAACGCCCTCTCGACTTCATCGTAAAATACACGTGTGTCACCCTCCGCCATCACCACGCGGGCCTGGCTGAGGCGTTTCTTAGCGACTCGCCCTGCTCTCCGACCCCTCGCATAAGCCACGTCGCCCTCCAGCCGGTCCCAATGCCTCCGTAGGCCCAGAGCCCCCAGCAGAGCAACCAGAGGCAGAAGAGCCACGATCCAGAACCCTGAGGTATCCGCGAGCGATCCCCCCAGCGTTCCGAGGCCCGGGGGACCGATCTGGATGAACCGGATGTCCTCGCGCAGCGTCTCCACGCCCGCCCGTCCACCCGCCGCCACAATGACGGCCTCGCCCGTCACGTCGAGTCGAAGGGGTTCCGAGGCGGAAGTCACATACAAGCCGCTGTCGGCGTCGAAGTAGCTCATCTCCACAGGGGGGATGATCCTTGCCCCCGGCGACCTGGGAATCAGAACGTATTGGTAGGTTCTGCTCCCACGGACGCGGAAACCACTGCGATCGATCGACTCGGTGACCTCGGGCGGGAAGACTTCGAAGTCTCCCGGAAAGTCGATGGTGGGCGCCGCCAAGCCCCGGAGGTTGCCCTCTCCCTCGACCGTCACCTCCAGCGTCACGGCATCGTTGGTCTCCAAGCTCGACCGATCGATCGAGGCGCTGACGCCCAGCCGGCCCACCAGTCCGGTGAAGCTCCGAGGCCTCCCCTCCTCCGGAAGAGGCAAGACTTCTATCTCCACCGGGTTCGACACGATCACGGCCGGTACTTGCGATCCGAAGACCGAACTCCTGCCGAAGAAGTCATCGAAGACACTCCGGGACTGCCGCCGAACCCGCACGCTGGCCTCGATGCTCATCGACTCGATGGTCTTGGTGCCCGGCCCTGCGGGAAAGAGAACGGCTCGTCGAACCACGGCCGTCGTATAGGTTTGTCCGCCGCGCACCCTCTGTTCGACCTGAGGACTCTGCGGGCCGGGGACCTCTTCCACCCAAAAGCCCTCGCTCTCGCCCACACTGACGAGGCTGTAGGAGTTCACGTTCACCCGGGTGAAAAGGCGATAACTCACCGCGATCGGCTCGTTCTGATACACTCGGGCTTTGTCGACTTCGGCCACGATGAAGAGATCATCGGGGCCGACACCGGACGGGTTCTCGGGTTCACGCCCGCCCCCGGCCGCGGCCCCGGAAGTCGACACGGTCAACGTGACCGGCTGTGTCCGGAGCACCTGGCTCCCGATCTCGACCTCCACGGGCCCGATCTCAAACGTGCCCTCCCGGATCGCCCGGTATCGGTATTGGATGACCAAAGAGACGGTCGTTACGCCGTTGATCATCTGCATGCTCGTGGACGAGTTCCGGCCGATGTAGCGGGAGAAATCTCCCAAATCCGGAAGTGAGGGCTCCACGTCCGCCCTATTCGTGCCCACCAGCTCTACGTCGAGCGTGAACTGGCCATTCAAGGGGACGACGGACGGGGAGACCGAGGCGTGGGCCTCGAGCTGTACGGCGGCGAGATCGAGGGGTGCGGCCACACCCCAGGCGATGACCCAGAAGACGATCATCGTCCTGCTATGCAAACCACGCATCCTATGCAAGCCACCCATCGTTCGTGCTTACCAGGGCTTGCGGGGGCGCCGCCCCCGCAAGGGGGCTTGGCGCCGGTTTACTTCGCCGGGGTCCTCCTGGACCCCCTGAAGCAGCCGTTCGGCCTCTTCTTCCGTCATCTCGCCCGGCTCGGGCTCGGGCTGCTGGCCAGCCTCGGGCGGCTCGTCCTCCGGAGGTTCTTCGGGCTGCGCTCCTTGATCCGGATCCTCATCGGGATCCTGCTTTTGCTCTTGGCCCTCCTGCCCCTGGTCCTGTCCCCCGTCCTGATTCTCTTGATCCTCGCTCTGATCCCCGTTCTCCTGGCTGTCATCCCCGTCCTGGGACTCAGGAGCCTGCTGCTCGAGCGCCAACTCAAGGTTGTGCTTGTAGTCGATCTGTCCCGGATCGATACGGAGCGACTCTTTGTACGCTTCGGCACTTTCCTCGAACCTCTGCTGCCGGTAGAGCGCGT
This sequence comes from Gemmatimonadales bacterium UBA6960, assembly GCA_963583605.1. Classification (GTDB taxonomy): domain Bacteria; phylum Gemmatimonadota; class Gemmatimonadetes; order Longimicrobiales; family Gaopeijiaceae; genus UBA822. The sequence continues at coordinate 14,902 of CAUZVZ010000015.1, read as the reverse complement.
TCCCTAGGTTGTACCAGGCGGGTGCGGCAAGCGCCGGGTCGCCCGACTCGATCGCTCCGAGGTACGCGTCCAAGGCCCGGACGTATTCATCGGATTCGTAGAGCGCGTTCCCATCGTTGAAGAGAGCGAGCGGAAGATCGGGCGCGTTTCGCAGGGCCTCCAGATATTTTTCGTGCGCCTCGGGAAAGCGACCCTCTTCGTAAAGACGATTGCCGTCATTGAGTTCGGCACGGCCCCGTTGAGCGGCGACCCCACCCGGGAAGGCACCGATGAATGCTGCCGCCATCGCCACGGCCACCGGCACCGGCACCGCCACCCACGCCCGCCCGGCGGCCCCCACCGCTGCCGCTCTCACCGCGGACCACGTCATCGAGTTCTTGCCACCGTTCATGAAAACCTCCCGGCCCACACCTCTTTCTTCCGCCGGCGTTCGGGAATCAACCCCTCGGCAAGCAGCAGGACCAACGCCAGGCCGAGGAAGATCTGGAACTGTTCGTCGAACTGCGTGATCTCTCGAGTTTCGAGTTCACGACCCTCTCCACCCGTGATCTCTTCGACCAGGGGATCCAAGTTCGCACCGGGCCCGAGCGCGGGGAAATATCGACCTCCGGTGGCCTGGGCGACACGCTCCAGCGTCGACTCATCGAGCCGGGTGGTCACCACGGCGCCGCCTTCGTCTCGGATGAACCCGCTCCGCACCCCCGAGGCATCGAACTCCGGGATCGGGACGCCGTCGAGCGAACCGATACCGACCGTGTGGATGTGTACCCCCTCGTCGAGCGCTCGCTCCAGCGCCTCTTCGATCTCACCCTCGTGGTCCTCCCCGTCCGTGACCACGATGAGCACCCGCTGGTCCCGAGTGCCCTCCTCGAACGCATCCAATGCTACCGTGAGCGCCTCGCCCAAGTTGGTCCCCTGGATGGGGATCAGATCTGGATCCATGGCGTTCAGGAAGAGTGCGGCCGCGCCGTAGTCCACAGTCAGCGGACTCTGAACGAAGGCATTTCCGGCGAAAGCGACGAGGCCGATACGATCTCCGTCCAGGCGTTGAAGGATACGCATGATTTCCAAGCGTGCTCGCTCCAGCCGGTTCGGGGCCACGTCCTCGGCCAGCATCGATCGCGACACGTCCAGCGCCACCATCACGTCCTGTCCCTCACTGCGCACGGTCTCGACGCGAGTCCCGAATTGGGGACGAGCCAGAGCCAGGATAAGGAAGGCGACCGCCACAAGCATGAGTATGCTCTTGGCTGCCCGCGCCCTTCGGCTGAGGGTTGCGCTCAATTTCTGCACCAACTCCAGATCTCCGAACTGGGCGAGCGCTCGCTTTCGCGCCTGGCGCGTTCCCCAGAAGAAGACGCCCAGAACGGGTACCAGGAGCAGCCCGAAGAGGATCTCGGTCGAGGCGAAGCGGAACACGGCGGTACGGATCTCCCTTTGAGCGGTTACGGCAATTTACGAAAGACGGTCTGGCTGAGGCCGACCTCGAGGAGCAACAGCACGAGACCCGCAGCGAGAGGATAGTGGAAGAACTCCCCATAGCTCGTGAAGTTCAGCACTTCGATCTCCGTGGTCTCGAGGTCGTCGATTTCCTGGTAGATCTGGCTGAGGCTCTCCCGGTCCGTCGCGCGGAAATACAGGCCACCCGTGGTCTCGGCGATCTCCTGCAGCGAGACCTCGTCGATGTCGACCTCAACGTTGACGTACCGGCGACCCCGGAGTCGATCGTCCACCGGCATCCGGGCCATGCCCTGGCTGCCCGCCCCGATCGAATACACCCTCACACCCAGCGCCTCAGCCATTTGGCCGGCGGTCACCGGGCCGATCTCCCCCCTGTTGCTCCGCCCATCCGTGAGCAGCACCACCACTTGCGACTCAGCGTCCGAGGCCTGAAGCCGCTTGACCGCCGTAGCGAGCCCCATGCCCACCGCGGTTCCGTCTTCGATCATGCCCACTTCCATCTGGCCGAGCAGGTCGGTGACGACCGAATAGTCGAGTGTCAGAGGAACTTGTGTAAACGCCTCGCCGGCGAATACGACCAGCCCGATACGGTCGTTACGTCGGCCCTCGACGAACTCCGCCGCCACCGCCTTCGCCGCCTCCAGGCGGTTGGGCTCCAAGTCCTCGGCCAGCATTGAACTCGACACGTCGATCGCTAGAACGATGTCGATCCCCTCTGCGTTCACGGTCTCGCCGGTGACACCGGTCTGCGGACGAGAAAACGCGACGATGAAGGCAGCAAGCGCGAGCACGCGTAGGGCGAACAGCACATGCCGGTTTCGGCCCGTGCGCCGCACGTCGGACTCCTTGAGGGACGCCACGTCTGAGTATCTGATCGCTCCGGAGCGAAAGCGACGCCCGCCCACATAGACATAGACCAGCGCCGGAATCGCCAGAATCAGAATCAGGAACTGGGGATCCTCGAAGCGGTACATCACCTCCCCTCGCTGTGGATTGGGGTCGGCGCAGGCTCGAGCACCTCATGGTTCTCCGTGTCCGCGCCCGCCTCTACAGGCGCGCTGGCCTCCACCGAGAAAAGTTCCGCGTCGCCGCCCGCCGGAGCGCCTTCCCCTGAGCCCGAACCCCCGTTGACGTGGTCTTCGTGGGGCTTGGTCTGATCCACGAACGCGCGAGCGGCCTCGATGATCTCCTGAGAAGCGGCGGGTGTGGGCCGAAGCTTGGCGAATTTCACGAGGTCACAGCGGCTTGCGAACCCCCCAAAGGCCTCGACGGCGTCCTCCGGGAGATCTGAGCTTCGAAGACGCTCGACAACCTCTCCCGTGGTCAGCTCCAGGGCGTACACGCCGAACCTGCCCTCGACGTAAGTTCGAATGATCTCAGAAGCCAGGATGTGGTATTCCTTGATCTCCCGGCGCTTGAGGAGGTCGGAGGCCTCCAGGCAATCGAGGGCTTCGTACGCTTCGAGGTGAGGAAAGCGCGGAATGACCACCGAGCGGCGCGGGCTGGCCTCTGAGGGCCTGCGTTTGACCCACAGCCAGTACCCGAGCACCCCGAGGAGGGCCAGCAGAAGGATCCAAGGCAAAACGTAAATCACGCTCAACGGAAGGCCGAGCGGGCCCCGAATGGCGCGAATGTCGCCCCCTTCGTCCAATCCCACACTCTGAACCGTGATCACGTAGCGGTCCGTCGAAAGCGTATTCGAGGATCCGTCCGGCATCTCCACCTGGATATCGAAGCTCGGAATCTCGAGGTCTCCGAGCTCGAACGCCGTCAGGGTGAAGCTCGCTCTCGTGATGGAGCGCCCCCCCTCGCTGGCCGGGGGAGCGAACTCGGCGCCAAGCACTTCGACGGAGCCCAGAGCCAGCGAGTCCGGCCAGACCAAGATGGCGGCCGGATCGTGCTCTACTCGCACCGTGAGCGCCATCCGGTCCCCTACTGAGACCAAGGCGGTGTCCAACTCAGTGAAGATCCGTGGCGCCTGAGCTCGGAGCGGTCCCGGCGCCAGAGCGATCAAGAGCGCGGTCAGGCATCTCGTGTCGATCCGCGATCTCATCTCAAGCGTCCCTCACGTTGCTTGAAGAAGAGCATCAGCGGCTGCACATACGGCTGGTCCGTCTGGATGTCGATCACGTCTACTCGGCTGTGTCGAAAAGTCCGCCCCATTTCGGACTGCACCCGGGCTGTTCGCTCAGCGAATTCCGCCTGGAAGCGGGGGTCGGCCGTGTTCACCGTGTGAAACTCACCGGTCTCAGCGTCCTCGAATTCAACATATCCAAGCGGAGGAAGTGAGGTCTCCCGGTCGTCTCCCAGACGCACCGCAATCAGGTCGTGCCTCCTTCCTGCGACCGAAAGCGGCTTCTGGAAGTTGGGAGCCTTGAAATCCGACACGAGAAAGACGACCGCTCGACGCTTGATCACACGGGTCAGATATTCGAGCGCACCCCGGATATCCGTGCCGCGTCCCTCGGGCTGGTGGTAGAAGAGCTCCCTCAGAACACGGAGCACGTGAGCACGGCCTTTTCTGGGGGGTACGAACTTCTCGATCCGGTCGCTGAAAATGATCAGGCCGACTTTGTCGTTGTTCTTGATGGCGGAAAACGCCAGTAAGGCGCAGATCTCCACCGCCACCTCACCCTTCATGCGCTCGCGCGTCCCGAAGTCGCCGGATGCGCTCACGTCCACGACCAACATGACCGTCAGCTCCCGCTCTTCTTCGAACACTTTCACGAAGGGGTGCCCCGTGCGGGCTGTCACGTTCCAGTCGATGCTGCGGATATCGTCGCCGTACTGATATTCCTGCACCTCGGCGAAATTCATCCCCCGCCCCTTGAAGACGGAGTGGTACTCACCTGAGAAGACCTCGTTCACGAGGCCCCGGGTCCTGATCTCGACTCGTCGAACCTTCTTGAGGATCTCCCGCGGAATCATCGGCGGAACTCCGACGAGGCACGCTTCGCCAGCGAGGTCATACTATACTCCTCCTCTGCTCCTATGGCACCTCGATATTGTCGAGTACACGCGTCACCACGTCCTCCTGGGTGACCTCCTCAGCCTCGGCCTCGTAGGTAAGAAGCACGCGGTGGCGCATCACATCGAGGCCCACGGCCCGCACGTCCTCCGGCGTCACGTACCCCCGGCGCCGAAGGAAAGCATGGGCACGCGCGGCCTTGGCCAAGTTGATGGTCGCACGGGGCGAAGCGCCGCAGTGAATGAGGTCCACCAGATCGGCGAGACCGTGTGCGGCCGGTTCACGAGTCGCGAAGACGAGCTCGACGATGTATCGCTCGACCTGGTTGTCCATATAGATCATCTGGACAGCGCTCCGCGCGCGCAGGATCTCAGCGAGCGTGACGATGGGGGAAACCTCATACGCCGGCCCACCTGAGACGCGGCGGAGGATCTCCACCTCCTCATCTTTGTTCGGGTACTCGACCGACAACTTCAGCATGAAGCGGTCGACTTGAGCTTCGGGAAGCGGATACGTGCCCTCCTGCTCGATCGGGTTCTGCGTGGCGAGAACCAGGAACGGGTCATCGAGCGGAAACGTGTTCTGCCCGATCGTGACCTGGTGTTCCTGCATCGCCTCCAGCAGCGCCGCCTGGACCTTCGCCGGCGAGCGGTTGATCTCGTCGGCCAGGATGACGTTCGCGAAGATGGGGCCCTTCTTGGTTTGAAACTCAGAGGACTTGGGGTCATAGATCAGCGTCCCGATCAGATCCGCCGGCAAGAGGTCGGGCGTGAACTGAATTCGCTGGAACGAGGTGTCGATCACCTTGGCCAGCGTGCTGACCGTGAGCGTCTTCGCCAGGCCCGGAACGCCTTCCATGAGAACGTGGCCATCCGCCAACAATCCGATGAGCAACCGCTCCACCATGTACCGCTGCCCCACGATCACTCGGGCCACCTCGTCCTGCAGGCGGCTCACGAAGGCGCTCTCCTCCTCGATCTTGGCCTGGATGATCTCGATGTCCGCGTGCATACCAGGCGCGGAAGGAGCTTCGGGAACAGTGTCCATCACATCTTGGTCTGTCATGTGGGTATTTCCGTCTCCACGTGTCTCGAAGAACAATGCCACCAGCCGATCGCGTCTCTAGCCGATCGCCTGCGGAACCGCCTCGGGAATATACCGAATAAGGCGCCCTCGGGGTTCCCGATATCAGATCGAGGAAGTGACCGAAGGAGTTGCCTGGAAAGTTGTCGAAGAAATGCGGCGCAGACTTCCCGTCCAACTCCGAGGTGATCGAGGACTCCCGCGAACAAGCTGGGGTCTCAATCAATCCTCAATCAGGCAGCCGACCCCGCAGCTCCGTGAAGGGGGCGTCACCCAGATTGCTTGCGTTCAGGAGCCGTCCCATGCTTCGGGCCTGGTCCTCATCGGAGTATGCACCGCCATACACGCGGAGTGCTCCCGCCTCGCCCGGGTACGTAACCCGAAGCGCAAAGGCGGGAATTGAGAGATCCGCGAGTGCTTGCACGCGGCCATCTGCCTCTTCGAGGGTCTCGTGCTCGCCGAAGAAGAACGAATATGGGGCCTCCTGCACGGCCCAGCTTCTCGGATCTGGATTCAGAAGTTCAAAGGCTACGGCGAGGGGGGGGGCCTTGAGCGCGTCCGCCTCCGCGGCACCGTATGCTGAACCCACCAGAAGCGCGAATTGTTGGTCACCGTCGATCGTGACGGGCGTGACAAGACCGAAAAGCTCTGGCATCCGCTCTCGGAGCGCATCGGCCCACGCTCGCGGCGTGGCCGCCTCGCGCCACGTGTCGATGAAGATCACATGACTCATCACTGGCGTCTTAGGCTGCAGACCGGGCAGCGCTGCCGGAGCGTCGACGGCGAATCGGGACCACTCCGGAGGCGTGACCCCGGGGATCTCCAGGAAGCCCAAGTAGGCGGCTGCGAATCCCCCCCACCGGCAACGAGGACAGCTGAGATGCTCAGCAGGAGTCACGCTCGCCTCCTCTGTTTTCGCCCCCGCTCCAACGCCTAGAGGCCGAGGTTTTTCGCCTTCGATTTCGCCTCGTCGTCGGCAGGCGTCGGCAGCAAAAGAGAAGCTTCATCATCAGCCGGATCCGGGATCCGGAGCTCATTCCGGATGGCGCGATCGACGAAGCCCGGGATGGTGCTATCCGAGACGGTGCTACTCAGGGCTTCGGCTTCTGCGGCGGCGAACTCGTCGAACGAGCTCGACCTAACTTCCATGGCCTCAATCTCAGTGTACTGGCCCCCTTCAGCAGGCGCGTCGTCGAGGTCGAACCCGGCACCAGTTTCGAACCCGTCCATGGCGAACGAGGTGTCAGCCGCCTCTCTCGTGGCGTCTTCATCCCTGTCGAGGGCCGCTCCCATGTCGACTACGAGAGCATCGGGCTCGTCTGCACCGAGTCCCATGCCCCCTCCTCCGAGAGTCGGGTCGGATTCCTCAGATCCGAAGCCAAGTGGATCGTCGGCCCCGGGCAGTCTGGATTCTCCGTCGTCAGTCACCAGCGCGCTCCTCTCGTCCCATCGCCGGTTCGACCTGTTGAATCAAACAAGAGCCAGGAGTCAGAAGATTGCAAGGGGATTGAGAGGCGAGCCCGTGCCGCCTTCGACCGCCAGCGGCGCCGCGACCAGCATAAACTCCCAGCGACCCTGCCGGTCCGCTTCGGCGGCCACGGCCTCCAAATCGAGGTTGTCGAACAGCGGAGTGCCCAAAGCCACGAGCATCAGCTGGTGAATCGGCTGCGAGACACCTTCGACGCCCGAGGGCAGCACATCGTTCGTATAGTCGCTGCCCAGTATCGCCACGCCGCGCTCGCGGAGCCACGGAACCACTGAGGCGTGCAGCCCAGCGGCCTCCCGGCCCGTCCTCCAGGGCCCGACTTCAGCGCGTCGAGCCCACCGCCCGCTACGCACCAGCACCACGTCTCCGCTCCCGACCCGAATCCCGGCCTCTCGCTCCCACGCCTCCAGGTCTTCCACGTAGATCGGTGTTCCGGGTTCGAGATACTCGACCCCCTTGAGCCGCGCGATGTCCATCAGGATTCCCCGCGTGACGATCCCCTGCTTGAAGTTGATGATCGCCAGCTTGTCGCACCCGCCTTCCGTCACTTCATCGTCCCGAACGTACCCATTGTACAGCCGTCCTTCATACATCATGTGGCACAATGCGTCCAAGTGGGAGTGCGCGTACCCGTGGTAGGCAAGGGTATAGCGATCGCTGCGAAACTGGCCCGGAGTCCCGATCCCGAGCATCTCGTGACCGAATGGAGAGGTCGCGTCCAGGGCCTGCTCTTTGAGGTAGTTGTGCGACATCGACACCGACGTCCCGACGCGCGCAAGGCCGATCGCTTGGAGGCGCTTCTCAGGGGTGATCAGGTTGAGGGTGCCCAACTGGTCGTCGTCCCCCCACCGCCCCCAGTTCGACAATTCGGTCATCCATTGGTCCACCGTCGCCCGGGTCACCTCGGGTGAGGCCTGCGCCGAGAGGGGCTGGCCGGCCGAACCCACTACCAAGAAGCAGCTCCACAGGATGAGTCGAGTCGGGACCGTCGCGCCGCGTCGTGTCGTCATGAGTTTCTCCAGGGCATGAAAACGCGAGGGCGGGCCGGTATCGCCGGCCCGCCCCCCCTTTGTGTCACAAATAGCGCCACCGACGCTCTGTGTCACCGATAGCGCTAATAACGCTCCGTGGGTTCGTAGCCTACCGCGCTACGTACTTCCGGAGTGCACGGGGACCTACCTCCGCGCCGTAGACGTTTCCTTCGTTGTCCACCGCAACGCCCTCCGCCGCGCTCGTTCCGCCCGGGGTGGGGTCCGGGTCGGGGATGAAGGCGATCACGAAGCCGGTGTCGAGGTCCATAACTCGGATTCCGCGCCTGAATCCCGGGTTGGATTGGTACCTGGATTCCGAATCCGCCACGTAGAGCTTGTTACTGTGGATCGTGATGCCACTGGCCCGCCCCATGTTGTAGTAGTCGCGAACGAAGGTGCCATCCTGCTCGAAGACCTGGATCCGCCGGTTGCTGCGGTCTCCCACGTAGAGGAGGCCGTCGTCATCCATGGCGAGCGCGTGCGGCGTCCGGAACTCCCCAGGGTTGGAGCCTTGCTCGCCCCACTCCATGAGGTACCTGCCGTCACTCGAGTACTTGACGATCCGATTGTTTCCTCCATTGGCGGCATGGCCGTCGCCAACAAAGATGTCTCCGTTGGGCGCCACCAACACGTCGTTGGGCTCGTTCAGAGTGGTCCGGGTCCGCCCCCCGACACCTGCGGTGCCAAGGCGCAGCAATACTTCACCCTGCGGGCTGAACTTGATCACCTGATGACCTCTACGGCGCTCCTCGCTCCCCCGGGCATCCGCGATCCAGACGTTGCCGTCGTCGTCCACGTCGATCCCGTGGGGCCACTCGAACAACCCGGCTCCAAACTGCGTGAGGATGTTGCCTTGCTTGTCGAACTGAAAGACCACGTCCAAGTCGTCGTGACCGACACACGTGTTCTCTCCGCAGCGATCGACCGCCCAGATGGTCTCGCCGTCCGCGGAGACCTCCACAAGGCTGGTCGAACCCCAATCCCGTCCATCGGGAAGCGGCGCCCAGATCCCGAGTACGGTGCGGTACGGGTTGGGCGCAGAGTTCTGCGCTTCCATCTGCATCGCGGTCGCGCCAACTGAGCCACCGACGATAATGAACATCAAGCCCACTTTACTCAGATGCGACATGGAAACATCTCCCTCGTAGGAAGTAGGAGTGGAACGGTGCCGACCGGCATCACCACTAGGGGTCCCAACAGGACTCGTGAGCCCCACCACCTGGGACCATAGGGTGGAGATATTGAACGGGCAAGTGTCCTTCCTTGCTCCCCAACTGCGGGACTGCCATACTGCCTCAGGTCGTCGACCCTGACTCCTGCACTGCAGCGCGTGAGGTAGGCCCATGGGCAAGAAGCGGACGGATCTCAAGGACGGCGTTTCGCGCCGTGCGTTCCCCATCCCCCGAAGTGAGGACACGCTCTACGAGGACGAGGGCGGGGACAGAGATCTCACGCGGCGAGGTTTTCTGGGGGGTGCCGGAGCCGCCCTCGTGGTTGCAGGTGCCCCGAAGTTGGGATCGAGCGAACACTCATCCGCGGGTGCCGTCGAGCAGGAAGCGCCGGCTGTTCCCCAGACGGCGATCCGCATCACCGTGAACGGAACCGAGCATCAGGTGAACGTAGAGGATCGTTGGACGCTCAACGAATTCCTCCGGGACCACATCGGCCTCACGGGCTCCAAGATCGGCTGCAACCGCGGCGAATGCGGCGCGTGTACGGTGCTGGTGGATGGCGAGCCCATGTTCTCGTGCAGCACGCTCGCGGTTTGGGCCGACGGTCGGGACATCCAGACCGTGGAAGGGCTCGAAAGCGACGGTACCGTGTCTCCCTTGCAGCAGGCTTTCATGGATTACAATGCGCCGCAGTGTGGATTCTGCACGTCGGGCCAACTGATGACCGCGACGGCGCTGTTGGTCGATAATCCACGTCCGACGTCCGACGAGGTGCGGAGCGCGATGGTCGGCAATCTCTGCAGATGCTCCAATTACAATGCGATCGTCGAAGCCGTGCTCGCGGCTGCCGGAACCCCGGGATCGGGAGGTGCACCATGAGTTCGACACGAGCGGCGCAGCAAGCCGGCCAACAGGTCGCGGCCATGGACACCGTCGGGCACGACGTCCCGCGCATCGATGCGTACGAACGTGTAACCGGGAGAGCCACGTATACGCGTGACGTTCGGCTTCCGGGAATGTTGTACGCGCGGGTCTTGCGGAGTCCACATCCGCACGCGCGCATCCGGAGCATCGACGTGTCCAGAGCGGAGGCCCTGCCCGGGGTGAGGGCGGTCGTCACGCACGAGACGCACCAACTGATTTACAGCTCGGGCTCCATAGCGGGCGGGCAGCAATACAACGACGCGGCCAAGGACATGACCGAACACGTGCGGTACATGTTCGACAACCCGGTGCGCTTCGTCGGCCAGCCGGTCGCGGCGGTGGCTGCGGTCGACCGATACGTAGCCGAGGATGCGCTCCAGCTCATCGAGGTCGACTACCAAGAGTTGCCGTTCGTCCTCGATCCCGAGGAGGCTCTCGAGCCCGGTGCTCCTCCAATCTGGCCTGAGGGCAACCTCGCGCTGGACCGCGACAACCAACCGCGACCATCGAGCCGAACCAGCGGTGACCCGGCCGCTGGATTCGCCGCGGCCGATCAGGTGTTCGAAGATCGATACACCACCGCTTTTGTGCAGGACGGACAGATGGAGCCGCGCAGCGCCCTGGCGCAGTGGGACGGGGACAAAGTCACCATTTACACGCCGACTCAAGGCATCTCAAACTGCCGGCATGACAACGCACGAGACCTGGGTCTGGACGACCATCAAGTTCAAATCATCTGCAAGTACATGGGGGGCGGCTTCGGCGACAAGAACGGCAGCTACTACTTCGATCTGATCGCCGCGGTGCTGGCGAAAGAGGCGGGCGTGCCTGTGCTGCTCGAGCTCACACGGAAGGACGACTGGCTCGGCACGCACGGCCGCTGGCACACAGTGCAGAACTTACGGGTCGGTGTGGCTCAGGACGGTACGGTCACGGCGATCGGACTCGAGGGCTACAGTGGGATGGGTCCGTACCTGAGGAGATCAGGGGGGATCGCCGGTATCGAGGCGTACGCGTGTCCCAACGTCGAGCGCGTGATTTACCCCGTGCACACGAACCGTATGGTGTCGGGGAATTTCCGTGCGCCCTCCGACCCGCAGGGTTACTTCGCCATCCAGTCGATGATGGACGATATCGCGTACAAGGTGGACATGGACCCGGTGGATTTCGCGCTCAAGAACGTGATCAGACCCACGGATGAGGTGCGATTCACGAACTACTCACTCGACGAGTGCATCATGCGGGGTCGCGAGCTATTCGACTGGGAGAGCCGCTGGCGTCCGGTGCCCGGCTCAGACCCCGGTCCGATCAAACGCGGCGCCGGCATGGCGTTCATGGCGTTCCGATCCGGGGTCGGACCGAGCAGCGCGATCGTCCGCGTGGATGCCGATGAGCGGTACACGCTGTTCGTGGGTGTCACGGACATCGGCCCGGGCGCGAAGACGACGATGGCCATCATCGCCGCCGAAGAGTTGGGCGTACCGCTGTCGCAAGTGGACGTCGTGTGGGGCGATACGGATCTCTGCCCGTATTCGGTGGGGGAGTCGGGGAGCCGGACCACCACGATGACGGGATACGCGGTGGTTCAAGCCGCCATTGACCTCAAGCGCCAGATCGCTGAGCGGGGCATGCCACGGGGAGTCGATGTGTTGATCGCATCCGCGACTCCAAATCCCAGTACCGAAGGGCAACGGCGCATGGTTTTCGGCGCCCACTTCGTCGAAGTGGAAGCGGACGTTCAGCTCGGTCACGTACGGATCACCAAGTACGTCGCCGTGCACGAGTCGGGTCGGATCCTCAACCCGCGTCCGGCGAAGGACCAGATCCGGGGGGCAGCGCTGCAAGGCCTGGGACAGGCCCTACACGAGGATCTCCTGTACGACGCTCGAAGCGGGCATCCGCTTACGGCCGGATACTACGGGGCGCGCCACCTGACATATCTGGATGCCCCGGAAATCGAAGTGACATTCATCGAAACCGACGACGGCTACGGGCCTTACGGTGCGAAAACCGTCGGTGAGGCGGGCATCATTCTGGGCCCAGCCGCGGTGGCCAACGCCATCTTCAACACCATCGGACACCGTATGAAGGAACTGCCCATCACGCGTGCAAGAATTCTGGAGGCACTCGCATGAAAGCCTTTGTGAACCAGAAGGCGCGAACGCTGGATGAGGCGGTGTCGCTGGCCCAGGATGCTATAAGGGCCGGACAGTCGGTTTCGTTTGCCGGGGGAGGCACCGATCTGCTTCAACTGATGAAGGACCGGGTGGTGAATCGGCCCGGATCGGCCGAGCCGGACGTCCTCGTCCACCTCAAGACGGTGGCGGGGCTCGATCAAGTGATGGCGGGGGGCGGGAACGACACCGTCGTGGGTGGCATGATCACACTCAGCGCGCTCAGCCGGCATCCCCTCATCCGGAACCAGTTCACTGTGCTCGCCGAAGCCGCGGACACGGTCGCCACCCCGCAGATTCGCAACACGGGTACGCTGGCTGGAAACGTCGTTCAGCGGCCCTGGTGCTGGTACTACCGCAATGGCTTCCCTTGTTTTAAGGCCGGTGGAAGCCAGTGTTTCTCAGTCACGGGTGAAAACCAACTCCACGCGATCTTTGGTGGCGGTCCGAGTTACATCGTTCATCCTTCGGACCTCGCACCCGCTCTCGTCGCACTCGATGCGACGTTCCGGATCGTAGGGCCCGAGGGTGAGCGCATCGTTTCCGGATCGGACTTCTTCGTGCTTCCCCGCGAAGACGCGGAGCACGAGAACGTGCTGGCGGATGACGAAGTTCTGGCCTCAGTCACGCTTCCTACGCCCCGGGACGGAGTGAGAAGCGCGTATCAGAAGATCATGGATCGGGAAGCCTGGACCCACGCGCTGGTGAGCGCCGCCGTCGTGCTCGAGATGGACGGAGACCGGTGCCGAGAGGCGAGCATCGTGCTCGGAGGTGTGGCCCCCGTTCCGTGGCGGGTCCCGGAGGCAGAAAATATGCTGGCCGGCCAGCGGGTCACGCCGGAGCTAGCGCGTGAGGTGGGGGCCGCCGCCGTGGCGGGAGCGAGGCCGCTCTCGAAAAACGCGTACAAGGTCACGCTGACCCGAGGAGTGGTGGAGCGCACCGTCCTGAGGCTCGCCGCATCCGCGTGAAACCATTCGAGGCCATGAAGCGGCGGACGTCTCAGGTCCATCTCGTTCTCGCGATCTGGGGCGGTGCCGTCGCGAGCTTGGGCCTCTGCGGGTCCGTAGCAGCTCAGAGCCCTGCGGACGTCGCGCTCAAGACGCGGATCGAGGCCGCCTTGGAGGCCGCATCGGACCTTCCCGCGGACGGCGTGATCGCCGTGGAGGTCAGCGGTGGGACTGTGACCCTGACGGGCTCGGTCGCCTGTAACGAGTGCGGAGGCCGCCGCACCCCCGGCTTCGGAGCGGTACAGCAGAGCCTCGGTGCCGTCGTCCGGGCGATACCCGGCGTCGAGAGGGTAGAATTCGAGTTGGAGTACGTACCACCCTCCAATCCGCCAGGCAGCGGGGACCGCTAATCACCTCCGTGTGCGGATGAAGCGGCGCGACTTTCTCCGGTTCAAGACCCAGCCAGAGGCTCATACGGTCGAAATCTCCTGCCAACAGCTCCACATGCAGTACCTCGAGAGGCGTGCTACGGGTGGACCGCGGGACACGGGCGGACGGCTGGACGAGGATTTCGATCCGGCTGAGGAGGGCGAACCACCCACGGCCTTCGATGCGCGGTCGACCGCGCAACTGTTTGCGAATCTGAAGCATGACCTCGACGGCGCCGACATTCTACGCGTGACCGGGCACCGCTGGCTGTCGGAGGGGGACGGCGAGCTCCTCCGCGAGTTAGATGAGCTGGTCTCGTCGTTCCGAGCCCGGGGCGGGCGCGTGGAGTTCGGCTGATACCCCCCCCGCCCACCCTAAGCAACATGCGGCCCCCCGTCGGGGCCTCACCGGGCCGGCATCGTGCCTACACGGTCATCTTCGGGCACGAGACTCAGGCGGGTCGACTTTTCGACGTGCTCCTGATCGCCGCCATCCTCTCCAGCGTGGTGGTGATCATGCTGGAGAGCGTCACCTCAATTCGCACCGAATACGGTGGGGCACTCCGTGGAGCGGAGTGGTTCTTCACCCTCCTCTTCACCGTCGAATACGTGACTCGACTCTGGTGCGTGGGGCGTCCTATAACCTACTCCAAGAGTTTCCTGGGCCTCATCGATCTGCTGGCGGTGCTGCCCACCTACATCTCCGTGCTCATCCCGGGGGGGCAGGTCCTCACCGTCGTGCGAATCCTGCGTGTGCTCAGGATCTTCCGCATCTTGAAACTGGCACACTACGTCGGGGAAGCTGGCATTCTGATCCGGGCCTTGAGGACCAGCCGTTACAAAATCACCGTCTTCGTCCTCGCGATCGTTACCATCACCGTCATTGTCGGCTCACTCATGTACCTGATCGAAGGCCCCGGCAACGGCTTTACCAGCATACCGCGTGGGGTCTACTGGGGCATCGTCACGCTCACGACCGTGGGTTTCGGCGACATCATACCTCGGACGCCATGGGGCCAGGTGCTGGCGAGCGTCGTGATGATCATGGGGTACGGCGTCATCGCCGTCCCGACGGGGATCGTGACCGCGGAACTCGTGCATTCCGCCCGATCTCAAGCTGGCCCCGAATGCCCGGGTTGTGGACAGCGGGGCCACGACGCCGACGCGCGGCACTGCAAATCGTGCGGGGATAGCCTGCGGCAATAGTCCACTATCAAGGAGGGCCCGA